>CAYXUZ010000032.1:0-12232 GCA_964467705.1 uncultured Ardenticatenaceae bacterium
CTAGGCATGACCAGCGGTAAAGCGTGCAACAGTGACCACAGGCGACGCCCTGGCAAATCCGTTTGCGTGGTAAGCCAGGCCAGTGGGACTGCCAGCACGGCCGTTCCCACCGCCACGCTAACCGCCAGTAACAGGGTATTGCCTACTATCTTGAGCGTTGCCGGTTGTAGCCATGCCTGGAGCGTTTCCCGCCAGGCCACCCCTGTGCGCACCATCAGATAAAGGGGCACCAGCATGACCATCAACACAAAAAGGAGAGCGACTGCATAAAGAGCAAGATGAAAAAGATCTCTTTCCTGAATCCTCCAGCCCGGTGTTTTCGTGTTTAGAAACAGGCGGATTGGGTAGAAAGAGGATTTGGGAGAGAGCGTAGGCAGGCTGTGCAGCGTGGTTTGCTTCATACTTATTCGAGAATTCCCAGTTCAGTTAAGAGCGCCTGTGTTCCGGCCAGATCAGCTAATTCGGCCAGATCAATGTCCAGGGCCTGCGCATCTAAATCATCTAGCGGTGGCAGAGAACCGGCAGTTTGTACTCCTTCGATGACCGGGTACTCAAATGTTTGCGAGGCAAAGAATTGTTGTCCGGGTACAGAAAGCAGGAACTCAATAAACCGCAGGGCATTGTCGGCATTTGCAGCGTTGTTCAAAATGCCTGCCCCCGAAACCATAATGAGCGAACCAGGCCCACCCCCAGGCAAAAAGTAGTTGCGAGCGGCAAATCCTTCCCCTTGCTCGCTCAAAAAGCGATACAGATAATAATGATTAACCAGGCCAACGGTTATCTCGCCATTGCCAACTGCTTCTACGATGGGGGTATTGCCGGAATAAACGATGGGATTGTTTGCCTGGATACCGGTCAACCATGCCCGTGTTTGCTCTTCGCCCCAGACGGCACGCATCGCCGTAACCATTGCCTGGAAACTGCCATTGGAGGGCGCCCAACCAATACGGCCGTTCCACGCCGGATCAGTAAAACCCATCAAATCATCGGGAAGTTGTGTTGCCGGATCGGTAATTTCATCCGTATTGTAGGTCACCACCCGTGCCCGCCCGGAGATACCAACCCATGTCCCATCCGGTGCGGCAAAACGCGCGGGTACAGTTGCCAGAACTTCCGCCGGCAGCGTGGCAAACAGACCGGCAGTAGAAACAGCACCAATGCCACCAGGGTCTTGGGCAAAAAAGAGATCGGCCGGGCTGTTTTCCCCCTCTTCCAGCAGCAACCCGGCCATTTCTGATGTGCTGCCATAACGCACCTCAACTTCAATGCCCGTCGCCGCCGCAAATTGATCAATAATGGGTTGCACCAGACTTTCAGAACGGCCAGAGTAAATGACTAATCGCCCCGGATCAGTTGTTTCGGCTACTGTTTCAACGACGACGCGGGTCACTTCCACTTCCTCTATGACCGTTTCTACCTCTGTAACCACGCGGGTGACTTCCACTTCCTCCGAGATTACCTCACTTTCGGTTACGATTCGGGTTACTTCGACGGGTTCCACTTCTGGCGCGGCACAAGCAGCCAGAGACAGTCCCAAAAGTAGGGTGATACATACAAATGTTCTCAGCTTAAGACGCATCGTTCTTTCCTCGTGAAATGAATTTGGGCAACCACATGCTTATCAAAGCAGTCCCGTACTCATGTTTAACAGAACGGCCGTGATAAATCCATTGGCACGGTTAATTTCAGATTTGTCTATTGTTAAGAACGGTATGAACGCAGGTCAAAAATTTATGATCCGGGGTTAATTTTTTGGGGGGCCATGCTGAACGCGCTCAAATACCACGTCCAGGTTGGGCGCAGACCACATGGATTCAATCCACCAGGTAACGCCCGCTTCGGCATACGGCCGTACTATCTCCCCCCACTTCTTCTTTTGCTTGAGCGGCGTCTCACCTTCCTTGATGATGTCAAATGGCGAGGTCAGCGTCCGGTTGGTTTCCACGAAGGCTTTCATTTCGCGCAGTTGGTCGGGGGTGGGGTGGGTGTAACGGCCGTCCGCCTCCCTGATAATGGGCAACAGTCCATCACACTTCAGCACCCGCGCCATAGATTTGGGCTGCGGCCACGCCCCCACCACCCAAATGGGAATACGCGGTTGCTGCACGGGTGGGGTGGGCGGCATGAAGGTCGTTTCCGTGATGTGATAATGTTTGCCTTCGTAATTGAACGGCTGCCCCTGCCACAGCCCGGTGATGATGTCAATACTCTCATCCAGCAGTTCGGCGCGGGTCTTGCGGTCGGTTACTTCGCCGAAGTTAGCAAAACCCGTTTCTGGTGCGCCCAGACCAACCGAGAGGATGACACGGCCGTTTGACAACTGATCCAATGTCGCCGTCTCACCCGCCACTTTCCACGGCCGTCGCCGGGAGAGCGGCGTCAGCAACGTGCCCAGGCGGATGCGCTCCGTGCGCATGGCAATGGCCGCCAGCGTCACCCAGGGATCATTGCCCCACACCGGCTCCCAGACAAAAAAACCATCCCATCCTGCCGCCTCGGCTGCTTCCGCAAAGCGAATCGCATCATGTACATTCCCACTCGGCATCACAAATCCATATTTCATGGTCAATCATCTCCTTTTTATGATTAGTGAGCAGTGAGCAATAGGCAGTGAGCAGTATACGTCAAACTGCTTACTGCCCACTGCTTACTGTTTACTGCTTTAACCTGACACCCTTTGTCAACTTTGTGAGCGTATATGTTTCTCTTACGGCCGTCCAACACCATTCTAACGTTCAACCATAGAATACAAGCAGATTGGTTCAATCTCCAAGATGGAACCAATCTAAACGCAATAATCAAAAATAGAACCGAAGAGGTGAAAACATGAGCAAAATTATTGGGATAGATTTAGGTACAACCAACTCCGTTGTGACCGTCATGGAAGGCGGCGACGCAGTTGTCATTCCCTCCGCCGAGGGCGGAAATACTACGCCATCTATCGTCGCTTTTAGCAAAAAGGGTGAACGCCTGGTGGGCATGACTGCCAAACGGCAGGCCGTGGTCAACCCGGAAAATACCATCTACTCTATCAAACGACTGATGGGGCGGCGCGTGGATGACGCCGAAACCGTGAAGACCAAAGGCATGGTGCCTTACGCCATTGTCGCCGGGCCGCAGCAAGACGCCCGCGTGAATGTGCCCGTGACCGGGCAAACCTACTCGCCGCAGGAAATATCAGCCTTCATCCTGCAAAAATTGAAGCGAGACGCCGAAGCCTACCTGGGCGAAACTGTGACCAAAGCGGTCATTACCGTGCCCGCTTACTTTAATGACAGCCAGCGCCAGGCGACCAAAGACGCGGGCAAAATTGCCGGGCTGGAAGTGCTGCGCATCATCAACGAACCAACGGCCGCCGCCCTCGCGTATGGCCTGGACAAAAAGTCGGACGAGAAAATCCTGGTCTTTGACCTGGGTGGTGGTACGTTTGACGTCTCCGTGCTGGAAGTGGGTGAAGGGGTGGTGGAAGTGATGTCTACGCATGGCGACACGCACCTGGGCGGCGACGATTGGGACGAGCGCATTGTGCGCTGGATGATTGAAGAGTTCAAGAAAGACCAGGGGGTTGACCTGAGCAAAGACCGGCAGGCGCTGCAACGTTTACGTGAAGCCGCCGAAAAAGCGAAAATTGAACTGTCGGCTACGATGCAAACAGAACTCAATTTGCCCTTTGTCACCGCTGACGCCAGCGGCCCGAAACATCTGCAAATGACGCTGACGCGGGCCAAATTTGAGCAGTTGACAGAGGATTTGGTGGCCCGGCTACGCCAGCCATTTGAACTGGCCCTCAAGGATGCCGGTCTGACGGCGCAAACCATTGATGAAGTGGTGTTGGTTGGCGGCAGTACCCGGATGCCGATGGTGCAAAATCTGGTGGAAAGCCTGACTAACAAAGCGCCAAACAAGAGTGTGAACCCGGATGAAGTGGTAGCCATTGGCGCCGGTTTGCAGGGCGGCGTTCTCACCGGCGATGTGAAGGATTTGCTGCTGCTGGATGTGACCCCGTTGAGCCTGGGTCTGGAGACGTTGGGTGGGGTGATGACGACGCTCATCCCGCGCAATACGACCATCCCCACACGCAAGACAGAGGTATTCAGCACGGCCGAAGATAACCAGACGGCCGTAGACATTCATGTATTGCAGGGTGAACGGCCGATGGCCGGTGACAACAAAACGCTGGGCATGTTCCGGCTGGATGGCCTGCCACCTGCGCCGCGGGGCCTGCCGCAAATTGAAGTGACCTTTGACATTGACGCCAACGGCATTTTGCACGTGACGGCGAAGGACAAGGCCACCGGGCGTGAGCAGAAGATTCAGATCACCGCTTCTACCAATTTGAGCGAGGCGGAAATTAACAACATGGTGAACACGGCCAAACAACACGAAGCGGATGACCGACGCAAACGGGAGTTGATTGAAGCCCGCAACCAGGCCGACCAGATGATTTACAGCATTGAAAAGAGCCTGAGTGAGATGAACGGCCGTGTGCCCGAAAGCGACAAATCGCAAATCCACGCCATCATCGGCCAGTTGAAAGAGGCGGTGAAAGGTGAGGATACCGCCCACATTCGTTCGCTGACGGAGCAGTTGCAGCAGGCCAGCTACGCCCTGAGCCAGCAGATGTACCAAAGCGCGCCGCAAAATGGCCCGCAACCAGACAATACTGCTGATGAAGGCGTCGTTGAAGGCGAGTTTCAGGAAATGTAATTGGGTAATTGAGTAATACGGCAATTACGTAATTACCCAATTACTTTGACCTTGTGGGCGGGCGAAAGTCCGCCCTTTTGATTTTGTCACCCTGTCACCCTTTCACCTTGTCACCCTGTTAGATAGTGGGCACGGCCGTCACTCTGTAATATGATTTGCTTATGGAATACAAGGACTATTACAAGACATTAGGCGTCGGCAAAACGGCCGATGAAAAAGAACTGAAAAAGGCGTACCGTAAACTGGCGCGGCAGTATCATCCTGACGTGAATCCAGACGATGCCAGCGCCGAAAGCCGCTTCAAAGAGGTCAACGAAGCGTATGAGGTGCTGTCTGACCCGGAAAAGCGGAAGATGTATGACCAGTTTGGGTCGCAGTGGCAGCAGTACCAGCGGGCGGGTGGCAATGTCAATGATTTCTGGCAGCAGTGGCAGGCGCAGCAGGGCGGGCCACGCGCCCAAACCCGCAATTTCAGCCAGGAAGACCTGAGCCAGATGTTTGGCAGCAGTGGCGGTTTTTCCGACTTTTTTGAATCGCTGTTTGGGGGGATGGGGCGGCAAACAGGTGGTTTTGACTTCGGCTCCGGCCAGCGCGGGCAGCCACGCGCCCGGCGTGGGCGGGATGTGGAACACACGGTCGAGGTGACGCTGGAAGAGGCGTTTCAAGGGACAACGCGGCAGTTGCAATGGGAAGACGGCCGTACCCTCAGCGCCAAGATTCCGCGTGGCGTCAAGACTGGCTCCCGCATCCGGCTCAGTGGACAGGGGGGCAGCGGGGCCGGTGGCAGCCAATCAGGCGACCTGTATTTGAAGGTGGAGGTGCTGCCCCATGAGACCTTTGAGCGGGACGAGGATGATTTGCGGGCGAAGGTGCCGGTGGATTTGTATACGGCCGTGCTTGGCGGCAGCGTTCAGGTTGCCAGCCTGGATCGCACCGTTACCCTGACCATCCCCGAAGGCACGGCCAACGGCAAGACGTTCCGCCTGCGCGGGTTGGGCATGCCCAAACTGAAAAACTCCGACGAACGCGGCGACCTCTACGCCACGCTGGAAGTCCGTTTACCAGAACGACTGAGCGACAAAGAAAAAGAACTCTTCCACCAGTTACGTGACCTGCATCAGCAGAAGTAGTCAGATGCAATACACCAAAGTTAAGGAGTAGGGGAAATTGAGGAGGGGGGTAATCTCAGATGCCCTACCGTTCGTATCTGAGGGTGCGAACGCCGCTAGGTAACGTTGGCTACAGTCGGCGAAAAATCGGGGAGTGGTTCGCCGGTGACGAGGGAGTAGAGTACATCGGGGTCAATGTCGGCGTCATTGGGCCAGCAAATGGTGCCAATTTCAGGATTGACCCGCACCTGATCAAAATAGGTTTTGTTTTTGAGAGGAGAAAACACGCCGGTAAATTCTACAATCTCGGCCACATTGACGACGCCATTTGTGCCATCTTCAAAAAGCAATTCAACTTCATAATTGGCAAGGGGGGTCACTCGTACAATATCAATTAGCATCTTTTTACTCCAATGGGTCTATTTTCAATAAAACCTCTTGTCGTCTGGCCCGCCCCCAGTTTTCTCTCAATTCGTCCTGGTGCAAAGTGGCCCATTCGACGACCATACCGGTTACTCTGGGTGGTAGCTTGCCTTGAAAGAGAGATAGCGTTTCAATGTTCACCAATGCCTTATAACTGCCATAGCGAACATGAAAATGCGGTGGCGGGTGCTCACTATAATTCATGGTAATGATGATACCGAAAAAGCGGCAAACTTCAGGCATGAGGGCATTATAACAAAATAAGTAAGAAGTGGATCACGGCCGTATACACACTTCTTACACCCGTTTTATCGCTTTCTGACACAAATTTCGCAAACTGGCAGCATCATATTCAAGTCAAAGATTTCGCAGATGGCGCAGATTTTTCTTGCTTCTTCTAACTTTCTTTTCCACTTTGCTTCTTTGCGCCTTTGCGTTGAAATTCTAGGAGAACAAACCCATGCGATTGGATAAATTTACGCAAAAGAGCCAAGAAGCCATTCTGGAAGCACAGACGTTGGCCCAGGCTTATAACCATCCGGCGGTGGAGCCGGAACATTTGCTCAAAGCCCTGATTGAACAGGAAGGAGGGGTCGTACCCTCGCTGCTGAAGCGGATTGGCACGGATGTCCACATGCTGCAAGGCAGTGTGGAGCAGGCGTTTGGGCGCATGTCTCGCGCCACCGGCAGCAGCGTGCAGGTGGGCATGAGCCGTGAACTGAACAACATTTTGGAAGAGGCGCAGTCAATCGCCGACAGCATGAAGGATGATTATGTGTCCACCGAGCACTTGCTGATGGCGATGGCCCAACCGAAAGGGGGACGGGTGCGTGACCTGCTGGCGCGGCACGGGGTGGATTACAACGCGGTGATGCAGGCATTGGCCCAGGTGCGCGGCTCGCAGCGTGTGACCAGCCAGAACCCGGAGGCGCAGTATGAGGCGTTGGCGAAGTACGGCCGTGACCTGACCCAGGAAGCGCGCAAAGGCAAACTCGATCCCGTCATCGGCCGTGACGAAGAAATCCGCCGCGTCATCCAGATTCTCAGCCGCCGCACCAAAAATAACCCGGTGCTGATTGGTGAACCGGGCGTGGGCAAGACGGCCATCGTGGAAGGGCTGGCGCAGCGCATCGTGCGCGGCGATGTGCCCATGGGGCTGAAAGAGAAGCGCATCGTCGCCCTGGACTTAGGGGCGTTGGTAGCGGGCGCGAAGTATCGTGGCGAATTTGAAGAGCGGTTGAAAGCGGTTTTGAAGGAGATACAAGAGGCCGAAGGGCAGGTTATCCTCTTTATTGACGAGATGCACACGCTGGTGGGTGCGGGTGCGGCCGAGGGCAGTATGGACGCCAGCAATATGCTCAAGCCGATGCTGGCGCGGGGCGAATTACACGCCATTGGGGCGACGACGCTGGACGAATATCGCAAGCATATTGAAAAGGACGCGGCGTTGGAACGGCGCTTTCAGCCGGTGTTTGTGGGTGAGCCGAGCGTGGAAGACACCATTTCCATTTTGCGCGGCTTGAAGGAGCGGTATGAGGTGCATCATGGGGTGCGCATTACGGACAGCGCCGTGATTGCTGCGGCCACGTTGAGCGACCGCTATATTTCTGACCGCTTTTTGCCGGACAAGGCCATTGACCTGATTGACGAGGCCGCCAGCCGTCTGCGCATGGAGATTGACAGCAAACCGGCCGAATTGGACGCCATTGACCGGGACATTATGCAGTTGGAGATTGAGCGCGAGGCGTTGAAAAAGGAAAAGGACAAGGCGAGCCAGGAGCGGCTGGAAAAGCTGGAAGGGGAACTGGCGAACCTGAAAGAGCAAAGTACGCAGATTACCACGCGCTGGCAGTCGGAGAAGGCGGCCATTGAGAAGATCCAGGACGTCAAGGAAGAGATGGACAGGGTGGGGGTGCAGATTGAGCAGGCGCAGCGGGAGTTGGATTATCAGAAGGCGGCGGAGTTGCAGTACGGCCGTCTGCACCAACTGACCCAATCATTGCAACAGGCGGAAGCGCAGTTGCAGGCATTACAGCAAGGCGGTTCGCTGCTCAAGGAAGAGGTGGGCGCGGAAGAGATTGCGGCGATTGTGGGCCGCTGGACGGGCATCCCCGTGAGCAAGTTGCTGGAAGGGGAAGTGGAAAAGTTGGTGCACATGGAAGGGCGACTGCATGACCGGGTGGTGGGGCAGGATGAGGCCATCAGCGCGGTGGCAGCGGCGGTGCGGCGCAGCCGTTCCGGGCTGCAAGACCCGAACAAGCCGATTGGCAGCTTCGTCTTCCTGGGGCCGACGGGCGTGGGCAAGACGGAACTGGCGCGGGCGCTGGCCGAATTTCTGTTTGATGATGAACAGAGCATGGTGCGTATTGACATGAGCGAGTACCAGGAGCGGCATACGGTGGCCCGGCTGTTGGGCGCGCCGCCGGGTTACATTGGCTATGACGAGGGCGGCCAATTGACGGAAGCGGTGCGGCGACGGCCGTACTCTGTCGTCCTCTTTGATGAAATTGAAAAGGCGCACCCGGAGGTGTTCAACGTCTTTTTGCAGGTGTTGGATGACGGCCGTCTGACGGATGGGCAGGGACGCACGGTGGACTTCAAAAACACGGTCATCATTATGACCAGCAACATTGGCAGTCAGTTCATCATGGATGTGAGCGACGACGCCATGCGCGAGCGGGTGATGGCGGCGATGCGGCAGCACTTCCGGCCCGAATTCCTGAACCGGGTGGATGAGATTGTCATCTTCCACCGGCTGCAAAAGGAGCAGTTGCGGGAGATCGCCCAGATTCAACTGAACCAGGTGCGTGACCTGCTGGATCGGCGGAATGTACAGATTACCCTGACGACGGCGGCGACCGACCTGCTGATTGAGGAGGGGTATGATCCGGTGTATGGGGCACGGCCGTTAAAGCGCGTGCTGCAAAAACGGGTGGTGGACCCGCTGGCGCTGCAACTGATTCAGGGGCAGGTGCGGGATGGGGATCATGTGTTGGTGGATGTGGCCAATGGGGAGTTGACGTTTAGCGTGGTGGAAGTGGGGGAGGGAGTGGCGGTGTGAGAGTGGGGGTACGGCCGTTAAGCAGGCAGGTGGTTAGGTTTGACGGCCGTGTTCTATTAGATGGAACTGGCAAATGATAAGCAAGCTGCGGTAAACTTACTGCTATTGAAAGGTCATAAGTGGATAGATTATGACGATTCATTATGTGGTAGACTGGCATAACGCAGAATTAATGATTTTTTTGGCCAGGAAATTTACATGATACAAGATGATAACTTACCTCAAACTAAAGGGCCTTTTTCTTACGAAAATTGGCAAGCGCACCATACTGGATTGCCTTTAGCCGTGACTTATGAATACCCTCTGTTTACTGATGCTCACCTTGTTGGAAACCATATAGTAGACAGGTTTGGCCCTTATCAGATAATAAATGCTGTTGCCATTCCAGAAATGCGTCAATATCGTCCATCGTTGATTTTACGAGTGGAGAACTACATGAATAATGATCTCCCTGACATGAAGAAAACAGACGAAGATCGTTATCATGGAGGGGGTTTAGCAGATGAAATAGCTTCAATCATGTCACTATGCCTTGGGATACGGCTTAAGTCTGGAGGTATTAGTCGGATGTTTGAGAAGAGTGGCGATCAAAAGGGTACACCCGTTTCGAGTTGGGACTATACTCATGATCCAATTCTTCCCAAGACAAATAATCCACCTACTATTCCACGAGTAATAAAAACCCATCTTCTCGATGAAGTAGATATTTTTTCAACCTTTCTTTCTTTATCTCCACAAAATGCGATAGCTCTCGTCAGGTCTGCTAGGCTCTACCAAGAAGCTGTATGGATTGCAGAATCTACACCAGAATTATCCTGGATAATGCTGGTATCCGCGATAGAAACAGCTGCAAGTAGATGGCGTGATACGACCGAAACGCCATTGGAGAGGCTTAGAGCTTCTAGACCAAAATTAGAAGATATTCTCCGAGAGCGAGGTAACGATGATTTTATATCATTGGTAGCTGAGCAAATTGCTCCATATATGGGGGCTACAAAGAAATTTGTAGATTTTCTTTTGGAATTTCTTCCACCTCCACCAGAGAAACGGCCATCAGAATTCGCGCAACATCTTTGGACTGCGAAAGCTATGAAGAAGTCTATGGAGAAGATTTATAGTTATCGTTCGCGTGCGCTACATGGTGGTATTCCATTTCCCGCTCCAATGTGTTTGCCCCCAAGAAGGTTTAGCTTGGAAGAGATGGAAGAAATACCTCTTGGATATGCTACAAGTATGAAGGGGGCTGTTTGGGTGGCAAACGACATACCAATGTTACTTCATATCTTCGAATATATTGTCCAGAAGTCCTTACTTAGGTGGTGGGAATCGATGGTCTCGCAAATAAACACAAACCAATAATTGTATAAAATTGCTTAGCTGTGGCCGGTCTTCGAGACTGTGCCACACCTGTTTGCTCATTGCGAATGCTGGAATGTCACGGCCGTACCCCTCGTTACGGCCGTAGTAGATGAGCAAATCTTCTGATCAACATGAAAGATGGGGGGAGGTACGGCCGTGAGGGGAGTGCGGCCGTTTTTCTAAATTCGTTCTCCGGCAATCCCACAAGGCGAGTTAGGCGAATCAGGCATGTTCAAATTGGTTAATGACAATTTCGCCTTCTGGAAACTCGGCCACAATTTTTAATGACCCCCCCATCGCCGCTAGTAACTTACGCAGGGTGCTTACGCGCATATCGGTCTGATTTTCCATTTTGGATAAAGCCGCCTGATTCACATTGAGGATGTTTGCCAAATCTTGTTGGGTGAGGTGGCGAGTCTGGCGTAATTCTTGCAGAGCCATGCTGATCAAGATAGCTTGTGCCTGGTCTTCAATTTTTTCACGTCGCTCTGGCGACATTTTTTCCTTGAGTTCATTAAATGATTTTGCCATTATAGTAATCCTTCCTCTTCTAATGATTTGAGGTGGTCATCATATAATCTATCAGCTATCGGGATGTATGTCTCATACCATCGGTCTTGCCCGCTCTTATTGCCGCCAATCAGTAAAATGGCGGAACGCCTGGGATCAAAAGCATACAGAACACGGTATGGTTCCCCTTTATGTTGTATGCGCAATTCTCGCATATGGTTGTGTCTTGAACCTTCAATTCCTGAACTGTGGGGATAAGTTAAAAATGGGCCTCTGTATTCTAACAGGGTCACGATTACAGCAATGGAATCTTGTTCACTTTCATCCAATGTGACCCACCATGCCTCAAACTCATCCGTAAATTCAACGTCCCAGTTCATAATATCACAAATAATAACCTTTTGGTTATATAACGGCAAGGTAATATGGGAAGGTCAGCGGATCAAACTGTCTCAATGTGAGGGGTGGGATTGACACGGCCGTAACCACTAATCAAAGCCCCTAACGTGCATTAGCTCTCGAACAACGCACAAATTTGCTGAATGTGAATAGGGGAATGGTACGGCCGTGTCCCGCATCGCAGTCGCGCCCAACTCCATCAGTAGCTATTGAGCAAACGACGCTGACCATCAATGATGTTTTCATCCAGGATAATCACGCTATGGCCGGCTCCAAAGCATATTTTTCGGCATTCTCAAGAAATGCCAGCCTGGACAACCTGACAGCTTCGGCAATGGCCTCATACGAGACACTGCCGCGCCATTCTTCGATGATCGTTTCCCAGGCCAACCCGTCCGCTACTTGTTCTAAAACGTCGGCAACCAAAATACGTGTACCTCGAAAAGTAGGTTTGCCATGACAAATTTCTGGGTCAGTCACAATGTAACGTCCAAAAAATCTTTCATTCATCATTCTCTCCATTTTGGGCGGTCGTTCAGTCTCATACATGGCGGCGAATGGTGTTGAATGAAACTAAATCGCCGTTTTCCACATGCAATTGGGCTTCGGCAAAGGCTTCCTCAAAGCCTTCAATGTTCAACAATTCTGCCGTCGCTTCATTTTC
>CAYXUZ010000032.1:12332-24406 GCA_964467705.1 uncultured Ardenticatenaceae bacterium
CAAAGGCTTCCTCAAAGCCTTCAATGTTCAACAATTCTGCCGTCGCTTCATTTTCTTCGCGTTCTTCCAGGTAAGCCAAAAAGTCATTGGCGACCCGTAGCCGCTCCACTGACAGGTGGCGCAGGCGCGTTTGCGCCAGATTGATCAAACCTTCTTTTTCAGTTGATAGATTGGTTGTCATTGCTACCTCCAGATGTAAAGATTATAGATGGTCATGGGATAAAGATAAAGAGAGGGACACGGCCGTACGGCCGTTGGGGAGTTGACGTCTAGCGGGGTGGGGTTTGACGGCCGTGTTTCTCATTACGGCCGTAGTAGATGATCAACGCTCTTGACGGCCGTGCGTTAGCTCTTGATCAACGTACAAAAACTGTTGATGATGGGCAGGCACCTGTTTGCGCAAGGCGAAGGCTGGCAGGGGTTACGGCCTATCTTCAACTAACTGGATGCCCGGCACAATGCAAAGCACCGGGCATTTTTGGCATAATTCGGCGCGTAAGAAGCGAGGTTATGATGAAACACCAGGATTTTTTGTGGTCATTGAACGTGATGAAGATGGAATGTACGTAGGGGAAGTGCCACAACTCCGCGCCTGCTATAGCCAGGGCCAAAACATTGATGAATTGATGGCTAACATGCGTGAGGTCATTGAATTGTGCCTTGAAGAAGCGGAAGAATCGTATTCCGAGTTTATTGGCATGCAACGTATTACCATCATGATGCCTCATCTCCCCGTTTTAAATGCTCGTCAGAGCATTACCGCGCTGGAAAGAGCCGGTTTTGAAATGATGCGGCAGAAGGGCAGCCATGTGCGTTTACGTCATCCCGACGGCCGTGTCCGCTCTGCTTCCTCTGGCCCTCGGTTTTACCGTCACCTTCTTCGTCGCCCAAATCTGGCGGCTGGTGGCGGGCTGGTTGGGTGGTTAGGCAGAATAGATACACGGATTAAACGGATGAGACGGATTTTCACGAATGAATTACCAAAAAATCCGTGTTAATCCGTCAAATCCGTGTCATCCGTGTATCAATCTATATCTTAAAATCCGCGTAACAGGGCCAGGTGGCCGCGCAGGCTTTCGGCCATTTTGGCCAGGCTGATGCTTTCGTCTACTACGTGTGCCTGGTTTTCTTCGCTGGCGGCGTAGCCGATGATGGTCAGGCCATAGGGCACAAAGTGACGGCCGTCCGTCGCAAATTGATAGCGCGTAAAAGGCACATCATGGCCAACGGCCGTGCCTAAAATCTGCTTCACACGCACCGCTTTGGCATCGTCTGGCGCGGTGTAGAAGCCGAAGATGGGCTGGTCGGAATCGGCAAAGGGGGTGTTGGGGGCGCACCAGGCGTCGCTGAGGTCGTGCGGCCAATCGCCCGCCAGTTGATGCACAAAGGTTTGCAGACTGTTGGTGCTTTCCACGGCCGTGCGAAAATCGAGCAGCACCCGTGCCCAGGCGGGCGTCACATTGGTGCTTTTGGTGTCCACTTCGATGATGGTAGGGGAGACGGTGGTGGGGCCAAGAATAGGGTGCGCCTTTAGCTGTGATTGTGCCGTTTCCAGCTTTTGCAGGAAGGCGGCCAGGGCATAGTTGGGGTTTTTTGCTTTTTCGGGCACACTGGCATGGACAGAACGGCCGTGAAAGGTGAGCCACATCTGGATAATGCCGCGATGACCCAGGGCGATCTGGTTATCAGACGGCTCGCCCAACACCACCAAATCTACCGGATAATCGGCATGTTTCACCCAAAATTCCGCCCCCGCGCCGCCAATTTCCTCCTGTACCACCCCTGTAAAGACGACATCACGGCGCGGCCGTTCCCCCGCCCGCAATAGGGCGGCCATGCTGTACACCTGCACGGCCATTGGCCCTTTGATGTCACACGCGCCCCGACCGATGAGACGGCCGTCGCGTACTTCCCCGTTGTACGGTGGCACACTCCACAAACTCGGCTCGCCGGGGTCCACGTGATCCAGGTGGGTGTTGAGGACAATGGCGCCCAGCGAGGGGTCTGTGCCACGTATACGGCCGTTGACATTCCCCATCTCATCAATCCACACCTGGTCAAAACCCAGTTTGGCGCACTCCGCCGCCACCACATCGGCAATGGCCGCCTCCTCAAAAGACATACTCGGCGTCTGAATCAGCCGCCGCGCAAAATCTACACAATCTACCAATAATAGTTCCCAATCCAGATTCATTGTTTTCCTCATCGTCGAAATGACTCAATTAACGAATTGCTCTAATCAAAACAAAGGTTCACTCGTTCGAGTCAGACATCCGATTTCTCAAAGAAAATCGGATGTCTGGTAGCTACTCAATTACCAATATCCCCCAAATACGCCATAAATGCCACCACTTCGCGGGTAAAGGCCAGGGTTTGGGTGAAGGGGCTGATCCAACGAATAGTGCGGGTGGGGGAGGAGTACGCTTCCATGCCCAACTCGTCGGCGATGGTCAGAGCGCGGCGCATGTGGTAGGGGGTGCTGACGATGAGGAAGCTATCCAACCCGTTTTCGACGGCGACAGCCTGGGCGTTTGCCAGATTTTCCTGGGTGTTGGTGGAACTGGTTTCGATGAGTACGGCCGTAGCCGGAACCCCCCGCGCCAGGGCATAGTTGCGCCCCACTTCCGCTTCGGCCAGTTCGTCCCGGTGGCCGACGCCACCGGTAAAGATAATGGTCTGCACATACCCATCCTGGTACAGGCGGATGGCGTGGTTGATGCGCTCACGGAAAACGGGCGACGGCCGTTCGCCATACACCGCCGCCCCCAACACAATCGCCGCATCCGCCGGGCGTGTCTCGTCACGCAGACTGAAGCGGTAGACATCAAGGGCAATGCCGATGATGACGGCCGTTGCCAGCACACCAAAGAGAACACTCAACCGTTTGATCCACTTTGCCATACCGGGAAGATACCGTTTTATTGGCAAATGCGGTTATTCTTTCATGGGTGATTCATACCAAAGGTAATAAGGCCGATAAAGCAGGTGCAGGCCCAGAAACCAGACCTCCCGCGCCAAGAACCCGATCTGGGTACGGGGTGTTTGATAGCGCGTTGTCGGCGTGGGCGAAGCATAAGCTGTCATGCCTAAATCTTCGGTCATCAGCAGCGCCCGCTTCATGTGGAGCGGATCACTGACGATAAGAAACGAGGTAATGCCTTGCTCCCCTGCCACACACTGGGCATTCTGCAAATTTTCCCAGGTTATCTGCGAATCGGTTTCTACCAGGATGGCGTTTTCTGGTACACCATGCGTGAGGGCATAGTTTCTGGCGACGATGGCTTCAGCGGTACGGCCGTTGCCATCCTGTCCGCCTGTCAAAATAAGTGTGGGTACGATGCCGTCATGGTAAAGCTGAATAGCATGATTGAGGCGTTCCTGAAAAACTGGTGAAGGTTGGTCCCCAAAGACCGCTGCTCCCAACACAATTGCCGCATTGGTCGGGCGCGTCTCGTCCCGCAGGCTAAAGCGGTAGATGTCGAGGGCCATGCCGATGACGACGGCCGTTGCCAGCACACCAGAGAGGATACTCAACCGTTTAATCCACTTTACCATATCGGGAAGATAGCGTCTTATCGCCGAATGCAGTTATTCTTTCATGTCAGAAGCGTAACGAGTCAAGAAATCATTGAGCTTTTTACGAATATCCGCAACATCGCCTACGTAGCCTGCTTTAGCTAAATCCAAAGCATCATAAAACCAGAACATTTCTGCTTCTGTATCAGGTGCTTCTCCATCTATCGCCATATCAAAAAGGATTCTCACCGCACGGTCTTCAAATTCAGGTTCATGTTGCAATCTTTCTCTTATCTTGCCAAGCATCCCCCGATGGACCAACGCTGAATCTTCAACGCCTGGAACTTGCTTTAACAGTCTTATCACGTCATTAGTGTGGGTATGGCCAGCCATTGACACCTCGATTATGGCAATGTCTGGTTTTGCGGATTGTTCTATCAAACTATCAGCCCAAGAAACGACATCGGGCAATGAAACCAGGCTGTAACCCAAACATTTACAAAGTATCTTTGCTTCGGTTTTTTGGTTCACGGATTTTTTTACGACCACAAGCGATCCCAACTGCGTTCGTTGTCCCAGTGGGGGGTGGGGGCGAAGTAGTCAGGGGATTCGGGGAGGAGGTGGGCGCGCATGGCTTCTTCGTTGAGCGTAAAACCCAGCCCCGGCGTTTCTGGCACGGCGATGTAGCCATCTTGAATGAGGGGTTTGGGCAGGCCATCCACAAAATCCCCCCAAAAGGGTACATCGGTGAAGTGGTGTTCCAGGGCGATGAAGTTTTCGGTGGCGGCGGCGCAGTGGACACTCGCCAGGGTGCTGAGGGGTGTGCCCGCCATGTGCAGCGCCATGCTGACGCCGTACTGCTGCGCCAGATCACCAATCTTTTTGGTTTCCAAAATGCCACCGCTGGTGGCCAGGTCAGGGTGAATGACGTTGACGGCGTGGGCTTGTAGCAGGGGGAGGAAGCCTTCTTTGAGGTAGATGTCTTCGCCGGTGCAGACCGGGGTGTGCAGCGTCCGTTCCAATTGCACCCACTGCTCGGTAAATTGCCAGGGAACCATATCTTCCAACCAGGCCAGATTGAACGGTTCTAATGCCTGCCCCAGCCGCAGGCAGTCATCCAGGCCGATGTGCCCGAAATGGTCTACGGCCAGCGGGACTTCATCGCCGATGTCTGTTAGGCGGACGTGGGTGAAGGGGTGCATGGTGTAGCGCCAATCGGGCGGGCTTCCGGGTTGGTTTTCGCCGGGCAACATGCCCTTGGGCCAGGAGAGTGCGCCGGGTACGCCCATGAGCGATTCAATGCCCACGTCCATTTTGAGCATGGTGAAGCCGCGCTGTAAGCGCCCGGCCAGCTTGTGCCCCATCGCTTCGCCGGTCGGTTCGTTGGGGGTGTCGCAGTAGAGGCGGATGTGGCTGCGGAATTTGCCACCCGCCAGCATGTAGGCGGGCACACCGTATGCTTTGCCCGCCAGATCCATGAGCGCCATTTCCACGGCACAGACACCGCCCCCCTGACGGCCGTGATGCCCAAATTGCTTGATCTTGCGGAACAATTTATCCACGTTGCACGGGTTTTCGCCTAACAGGCGGCTCTTGAGCAGCAGCGCATACGTCTTGCTGGCCCCGTCGCGCACCTCGCCGTAGCCGCTGAGGCCCTGGTTGGTGTCCAGGCGGATGATGGTAAAACGCCAGCCACCCCAGCCGACGGTGGCGGTGCGCATGTCGGTAATTTTCAGGTCGGACGGCCGTGACGCCGTGTTGATATGGTCTTCTGGTCTTGATTGCACAGTCATATGGTTGAGTCTCCTGAAATAATCTATTGCGGAGGCGCAGAGTTGTAGAGTTTCCAGAGAAAAACCTTCGTACTCTTGGTGGATGTTTCAGTACATTCGTGGTTCAACTCTAAATTAAAATATCTGATTCTGTGAGTATTGTAAAGTCTGGGTTGATTCATGCTAAACTTTCCAACGGAGGTAAGGACAAGATGACACCGTCTGCACAAACCATTCGTTCAACTCAATCACGTGATTCGGCACGGCCGTTTGAGATTGGCCTTTATTCCTTTGTAGAACTGACACCGGATGCCCAGACTGGCAAGATGGTTAGCCCGACAGAGCGCATGACGCAACTTCTGGAAAGTATAGAACTTGCTGACCAGGTGGGGTTAGATGTGTATGCCATTGGCGAGCATCACCGGCCAGAGTATCTTTCTTCGGCTCCGGCGGTGATTCTGGCGACGGCCGCGGCCCGCACGAAACGTATTCGGCTGAGTAGCGCGGTGACCGTGCTGAGTTCAGATGATCCGGTGCGGGTGTTTCAGGATTTTGCCACGCTGGATTTACTCTCGCACGGCCGTGCCGAAATCATGGCCGGTCGGGGTTCGTTTATCGAATCCTTTCCCTTGTTTGGCTATAACTTGCGTGACTATGATGGACTGTTTGCCGAGAAATTGGAACTGTTGCTGAAATTGCGGGAGTCGGAACATATCACCTGGTCGGGCCGATTTCGGCCAGCATTGACGGGGCAGGGAGTGTACCCGCGACCGGTTCAGGAGAAATTGCCTATCTGGATTGCGGTGGGTGGCACGCCGGAATCGGTGGTGCGGGCGGCGCGGTTGGGGCTGCCACTGGCGCTGGCGATTATTGGCGGCCTGCCGGAGCAGTTTGCGCCGTTGAGCCGGTTGTATTGGGACACGGCCGTGCGCGCCGGGCATGATCCGGCCCAGCTGAGCTTTAGCATCAATTCACATGGCTACATTGCCGAAGATTCACGGCAGGCCATCGCAGAAACGTTCCCCGCCTATAAACAAGTGATGGATAAAATTGGGCGGGAGCGGGGCTGGCCGCCCATGACCAGAGAGCAGTTCGAGGCATCTTGCACGCTGCGGGGCGCTAATTTTATCGGCACACCGGACGAAATCATTGAAAAGATTCTCTTTCAGCATCAGATTTTTGGGCACCAGCGGTTTTTGCTGCAAATGAGTGTGGGCACGATGCCCCACGACAAAATTATGCACGCCATTGAACTATTGGGCACAAAGGTGGCCCCGGCGGTGCGGGCGGAGATAGAACGGCGTATGGCAAACAGATAAAAAACGGCCGTACCCAAATCTGGTACGGCCGTTTGTCATTATCTCCCCACGCGGCCGGTACGTGGGAGGGGGTGGGGGCTGGCAACAGCCCAATTGGTAAAACAGTTGGTTGAATAAGGTTATGAGGTTAGTACGGCCGTCAGAAAATCAACTAAGGTGGACACGTACTTTCCCCCAGCCGCTCACAAGCTTCATGAACCCAATCTTCAGGGTTCCATTTCCACAACAATACAGTTTCCCATCTGCCTAATGCCGCAATTTGTTGGCCATCGGGACGAAAAGCTAACTGCACTTTTGGTATGTGTTCCTGCAAACGGTTGATTTCACGGCCGTCGGCCAATGCCACCACCCAAACAGCCCCATGATCGTTGGCAAGCGCTAGATAATTACCATCTGGGCTGAAAGCAAAATCGTTAAGAAGCCTCTCTGAATTTTCTATGATGGGCTGCCAATCTTCACTTTGCCACACAGTTAACAAACTGTTTGGTGAAGTAACCGAATGAGACCAGTGAGTCATGCTGCCCAGATACCGGCCGTCTGGACTAAACTCTAATTTGGCACGATGGTCAATAGCTTTGGCAGGCAAACTGGCTACAAGACTGTTTGATTCCAAATCCCAAACGAAAATCCCATCAGTTTCGGCTACGGCCAGTAGACGCCCGTTGGGGTGGAGTACCATTTGCCAAAAACGGGAATCAGGTTGGGAGGAAAAGTTTTGCACTGTTTCCCCTGAAGCCGCATCACAAAAGATAACCTCATTTTCAGTCAGCACTATGACCTGATCACCATCGGGCGAGAAAAGCAATTTCAAGGGCACAAGTTCTGGTGAACATGTCCAGATTTCTTCTCCGGTAGTTGCGTCCCATAATTGGGTTAAGTTAGTGGCGGTCGCAAAAGTACGGCCGTCTGGCGCAAAGGCCACATCTTTGACATGGTTATCATGGGTCAGCGTAATTGCTTGGGTACTTGATATTCCTTGAAGATAGGTAAAACCAACTGGTTCCCAATCAGGTGCAGGGCTAGGATAGTTTCCCCCCCCCATTACTACCTTCATACCATCTGGGCTGAACGCGATTTCGTCAACAACACCTCTCTTCAAGACAACAACTTCTTCTGTACCCGTTTCGGAATCCCAAAAGCGGGAGATGCCATCCCAAGAGGTAGTTACCAAAGTAAAACCATCGGGTGAATAAGCCAGTTGGTTCAAATTGTCAATTGCTCGATAGCTGTCTGTAACGGTCGCCGGAAAGAGAGTTTGTGCTGTCAAAAAGGGTTCAGGCGACCAAATCCGAATACGACCCAACTCGTCAACTCCGGCAATCGTAGTTCCGGCGGAGCTTATAGTTGTGGTCAATTGGGGGTTAAGTTGGCTGTGCGTGAGCAAAGATACCGTATCCACATCCCAAATTTGAATCGAATCAGCTTCGTTTATGGTAAGCAGTTGGTGACTACCACCCATAAAACTGGCTCCCGCATTCATTTCTGGTAAGCGTATAATTTCTTGTCCGGTGTCTGTGTCCCATAGTTGTGTGCCATTTTGCCCTTGATACCATGCGCCCCCCTCACCAGCATTCCATTGTTCTTTCCTTGTTCCTACCAAATATTGCCCATCCGTACTGAAGCGTAAGGTTTGCACATCCCCGCTGAGTGGGGTGGCTAGAGGCACTTCTCTGTCTTCTAACAAATTGTAAAGTTGTGTTCCACCAAAACCAGCCACAGCAACATAATTACCGTCTGGGCTAAACTGCACGACTTCGGGCCAATCTACTGCCAGTGGAAACTGCGTCACGATTTGTCGCGTGGTTAAGTCCCAGATATCCATACGTAATAAATCAGCTCCAGCAACGTAACGGCCGTCACTGCTAAAAGCGATTCTGTCATACGATGCCGCCGTTCTTTCTCGCGCTGGTTCAATTATCTCATGCAAAATTTCTTCACCAGACAGCAAATCTTGCACAACAAAAATGTAATCGTACTCATGTGAATCCTCATTATCTGGTTCTCTTTTGACATCGGTCGAATACGCTATGAACTTGTTGTCCGGGCTGAATGCTGCTTCCAGGCCAAAGGTTGGGTCAGGTAATGTTAAGATTTTTTCATTGGTAGTTAGGTTAAGAATATAAGGTGCGTCAGGCCAACCATTTATCGCCAGATAATGACCGTCTGTACTCCATTCATATACCTTGTAAGAGGGTGTATCAAACAGTGTAGTTACAAGCTCATTAGAAGCCACATCCCACAATTTGGTATTCGCACCATTCGAAGAGTCGTTTTGACTTATGAGGAAACGGCCGTCATCAGTGAACGATAGTTGTGTCGCGTTGAGATGAAGTCTCCCCATTTCTGCCCTCAGGTGTGGTAAGAGTGCCAAACTTTCTTGTAGTGCAGAGCGTGTGTTAGGATTGTTTTGTAACCCCATAGCTTCAATTGCTAGCAATGTGCTTTGTTGGATGTCTGGCGGTGAACCCTCGCGTTGCGAAAGGGAATTTAAGACTGCTTCATAGACTTGATTTTCTTCACTCAGGGTGGTCACTTCAAGTTCCAGTGTCGTTTGCATGGACTGAGCGGCCGTTTTGGTAGCTTCGGCATTGAATACAGATGCTTCCAATTGGCCCAGTTCTTCATCAAACGCTGTTTGCAAAACTGAGGCTGTAGCTTGTGCCGCAATGGTCGTGGCTTGGGCGGACATTTGTTTTTCAGCGGCAATTGCTTCATAAGCTGCGGCAGCAACGGCCGTTGCCCTTGCATTTTCACTCAACTGGCGAAGTTGAGACCGCTCCGATAGCATGGCAAAAGTCAAAAACCCTAAAACGACAAGGATAACTAGAATCGTAAATTGTGCGACCTTCTTCATAACCAGTTCCTCAGAAGTGGAAAATTGTAAACTTGCCTTTTGATCATAGTCACGGTTGCAGATGGGGAACAGGGCACGTATAGCATTCAATGGTGATATGAATACGATCTATTGGTTTGAAGAACAAAAATGGCCGTACCCTACCCACTACGGCCGTCCAATTTCCTAACCGCCGATACACCTGCCCCCCTACAAAAGCTGACACAACCGGTATTTAGCTCATGCTGGAACAGGCAATGGCTCGACGGAGGTGATTGGAACAATCTCTGTTATCGAAGGCGTGTAAGCAGACAAACGCAAAAACCGATTAAGCGGCTCCGATTGCAATATCAGGAGCACCATTTGCCGTACCTCCTCACTTAAATCAGCCAACCCCGTTAAAGGTACGTTCCGCAATCCCAGGTCGGTGCGCTGAGCCAGCACCGAGTATTCAAAAATAGTCAGCCCTATTGCTCGCTTTTCTTCCTTATTCACGCGCAAAAGTAAATGGTCGTTCAGTTCAATACCCGTCCCCTTTTCACCGGGTACAAAGGAAATATAGAGGGTATCGCTCACTTCATCATAGTTAACAGTCGGTTCATTCATACTATCACCACACTTCTTTTTGATAGGCCGTCACGATATAGTTGTTTGGCAATGGTTCGCCTGCCTGACCAACCCAAAAGCGAAATACCACGATGGCTACTAAGTGGGTATTGTCTTCAATCAGATCATTAAATGCCTGCGAGTAACGGTATTTTTGCGGATTCAAAGCGTCTTGCTTTCGTTGACCTTGCCGAATAGTTACCCGAAGATGTTCTTCAAAGTCTGCCATTTCCGGGTGGTTGATTGGCTCAATAATATGCTGCCACCGCTCTTGTGACGGGTAAATCTCATGGCCATAATGGTCTTTTTCCGTCCAGCGGATTGGGTCCTCATCAATCATTCTAACACATCCTGACTACATATTCCGCCGATACTGCCCGCCTACCGCATACATTGCCTGCGTAATCTGGCCCAGAGAGCAGAATTTCACCGCTTCCATCAGCGATTCAAAGGTGTTTTCATTGTGCGTGGCCGCATCCTGGAGATCGTGCAGGGCAGCGGCGGCTTTGGCGGGATCACGGCCGTACAACCCCTCCACATTAGCAATCTGCCGCTCCTTTTCTTCTGTCGTCGCCCGGATCACCTCTTTGGGCAGGATGGTGGGTGAACCTTCGTCAGAGAGGAAGGTGTTCACGCCAATGATGGGTAGTTCACCCGAATGTTTCAGGCTTTCGTAATAGAGCGACTCCTCCTGAATTTTGCCGCGCTGGTACATCGTCTCCATCGCTCCCAACACGCCGCCCCGCTCCGTGATGCGGTCAAATTCCAGCAGCACCGCCTCCTCCACCAGATCGGTCAATTCCTCGATGATAAACGCCCCTTGCAGCGGGTTTTCATTTTTCGCCAGCCCCAACTCCTTGTTAATGATCAGTTGGATCGCCATCGCCCGCCGCACCGATTCTTCGGTGGGGGTGGTGATCGCTTCGTCATAAGCGTTGGTGTGCAGCGAATTGCAGTTGTCGTAGATGGCGTAGAGGGCTTGGAGTGTGGTGCGGATGTCGTTGAAGCTGATTTCCTGGGCGTGCAGGGAACGGCCGCTCGTCTGAATGTGATATTTGAGCATTTGCGCCCGCTCGTTGGCCTTGTATTTCAGCTTCATCGCCTTGGCCCAAATGCGGCGCGCCACACGGCCAATCACCGCATACTCCGGGTCTACGCCGTTGGAGAAAAAGAAGGAAAAATTAGGCGCAAATTCGTTCACATCCATGCCCCGCGCCAGATAATACTCCACAAACGTGAAGCCGTTTGCCAGTGTAAAGGCCAACTGGCTGATGGGATTGGCCCCCGCCTCGGCGATGTGGTAGCCGGAAATCGAAACGCTGTAAAAGTTGCGCACGTTGTGGTCAATGAAGTATTGCTGCACGTCCCCCATCAGCCGCAGCGCAAATTCGGTGGAGAAGATGCAGGTGTTTTGCGCCTGGTCTTCTTTGAGAATGTCCGCCTGTACGGTGCCGCGCACGGCCGTCAACGTCCGCGCCTTGATCTCTTCATACAGTTCACGGGGCAACACCTGGTCGCCGGTGACGCCGAGCAGCAGCAGCCCCAGGCCATCGTTGCCTTCGGGCAGGTCGCCGTGGTAGTGCGGCCTGGGAAGGCCGCGCTCCGCATAGATTTCGGCGATTTTCGCTTCCACTTCGTCCACCAGCCCGTGTTGGCGGATGTGCAGTTCACATTGTTGGTCAATGGCGGCATTGAGGAAAAACGCCAGCACCGTCGCCGCCGGGCCGTTGATGGTCATGCTCACCGACGTCGCCGGGTCGCACAGGTTGAAGCCGCTGTACAGCTTTTTGGCGTCATCCAGGCTGGCGATGGAGACGCCAGAATTGCCCACCTTGCCGTAAATGTCTGGGCGAGTGGCCGGGTCTTCGCCGTAGAGCGTCACTGAATCAAAAGCGGTGCTCAGACGGCGGGCGGGCATGTTCAACGAGACGTAGTGGAACCGTTTGTTGGTGCGTTCCGGGCCACCTTCTCCGGCAAACATGCGCGTCGGGTCTTCGGCCGTGCGCTTGAACGGAAACACCCCGGCCG
>CAYXUZ010000032.1:24416-44041 GCA_964467705.1 uncultured Ardenticatenaceae bacterium
GGAAATTCGCCGGGCACATTCTCCTGCCGCGCCCACCGCAAAATGTCGCCCCAGCCTTCATAACGGGGCAGGCTGACTTTGGCGATCTGGTTGTGCGAGAGGGTTTCGGTATGGGTAGGCACGCGCACATCACGGCCGCGCACCTGATACACGTACTCATCCGCCTGATACCGGGCTTTTAACTCCGCCCAGCCGTCCAGCGTGGCCTGATTGTGTGGGTCTAAATCGAGCCGCACCTGTTCGGCCACTTCCTGCAACTGTTTGATGAGCCGGTCTTTGTCATCCAGGCGGCTTTTTTGCAAGGCGGTGATGGCCTGCTGGATGCCATACAACTGGTTAGCGATGGCCGCTTGCAGCTCTACCCATTCGTCGTACTGGCGGATCGTTTCGGCGATTTCGCTGAGGTAGCGGGTGCGGCGGGGCGGGATGATCTCAATTTTCTCCGATTCGCCGGTGAGCAAGTCCAGGTGGGGGTGCAGGTCGGCGTGGGTTTTGTGGGCAATCGTGTGCATCACGGCCGTGTACAGCGCATTGGTGCCCGGATCATTAAACTGGCTGGCAATGGTGCCAAAGACCGGCATCTCCTCCACCGGCTTTTGCCACAACTGGTGGTTGCGCTGGAACTGCTTTTTCACGTCCCGCAGGGCATCCTGCGCCCCCCGTTTGTCAAATTTGTTGATGGCGATCAGGTCGGCAAAGTCCAACATGTCAATTTTCTCAAGCTGCGTGGCTGCGCCATACTCCGGCGTCATCACATAGAGTGACACATCGCAGAAGTCCACAATTTCGGTGTCCGACTGGCCGATGCCGGAGGTTTCCAAAATGATCAGGTCAAATTGGGCCGCCTTAAGAATGTTGATTACTTCGGGGATGTGGCGGGAGAGGGCCAGGTTCGATTGGCGGGTAGCCAGGGAGCGCATGTAGACACGGCCGTTCGTCACACTGTTCATGCGAATCCGATCCCCCAGTAGCGCGCCGCCCGTCTTGCGCTTGGACGGGTCTACGCTGACAATGGCTACGTCTTTATCGGGGAAGTCGAGCAAAAAGCGGCGCACCAGTTCATCCACCAGCGACGATTTGCCCGCGCCGCCGGTGCCGGTGATGCCCAGCACGGGTGGGTGCGCCAGCCCTTCCAGCCGGGTGTGAACTTCGTCCATGATGGGTTCAACCAGGTCGGGTTCGTTTTCGACGGCGGAGATGAGGCGGGCCAGGGCGCGGTGCGTGACCCAGTTTTTGATTTCGGGACGAAGAACGGTAATCGGTGAACGGTAATCGGTAATCGGTGATTCGTAGGCGGTGTAGGCTTCGTGGATGGCGGTGCGCCATTTGTCTACGTCTAATTGACCGGTGGGGAAGTCGGCCTGTTGCAGCAGGTCGTTGATCATGCCTTGCAGTCCCAGGGTACGGCCGTCGTCCGGCGAATAGAGGCGGGTAATGCCGTAATGGTGTAATTCGGTAATTTCGTCCGGCAAGATGGTGCCGCCGCCGCCGCCAAAAATTTTGATATGGCCGCAGCCCTGCTCGTGCAGCAGATCATACATATATTTGAAAAATTCGAGGTGCCCGCCCTGGTAGCTGGTGATGGCGATGGCCTGCGCGTCTTCCTGAATGGCGGTGCTCACAATCTCCTGCACGCTGCGGTTGTGCCCCAGGTGGATGACCTCCGCGCCGGAGGCTTGCAAAATGCGGCGCATAATGTTGATGGCGGCGTCGTGGCCGTCAAATAGGGATGCGGCTGTCACAATACGAACTTTGTTCACAGGTGTATAGGGCGTCACTTGCGTCATGGGTAATCAATCTCCTTATCAGTCGGAATTGTGGTGCGGAGATTATAACACGTGTCAGATCCCCTGCGGGCAGCCGGATAAGCGGATGTATTGCAACTTCCCTCGTCCTCCGCTATACTACCCATCATCAACTGTGCGGGATATTACAACAAAACTTTTTTAAGGGAGAGAAGGTATGAAAGTCTCCTGTTTACAAGAAAATCTGGCGAAGGGTTTGAGTATTGTAGGGCGTGCCGTGAGCACGCGCTCCACATTGCCGGTGTTGGCAAATGTGCTATTGGAGACGGACAACGGCCGTCTCAAACTCTCGGCTACCAATCTGGAAATTGTGGTCACATGCTGGATTGGGGCCAAGGTTGAAGAAGATGGGGCCATCACTGTCCCGGCGCGGACATTAAATGATCTGGTAAGCCAGCTTCCCCAAGAGCGCGTGGAATTGATGCTCAATGAGCGCACCCAAACGCTGCACATCACCTGTGCCCGCACGGAGGCCAATATCAAAGGGATTGACGCTCAGGAGTTCCCTCTGGTGCCCAAGCCGGATCAAAATAACCGCATTCGGGTGGAAACGGCCGTGTTCAAGCAAATGATCAATCAAGTCGCTTTAGCGGCGGCCACCGACGACACACGTCCCACGTTGACCGGCGTCTCCACCACGTTCGATGACAGCCAGGTATTGATGGTGGCCACAGATGGGTTCCGTCTTTCCATGAAATCGGCGCATATCCCCGGATCGGTGGACAAACGTACGGCCGTGCTCATTCCCGCTCGTGCGTTGAACGAACTGGGGCGTATCATCAGCGATGACCAGGAAGCGATTTACATCTCGCTGCCCGAAGGACGCAACCAGATTATTTTTGACATGGAAAATATCGTCCTGGTTTCCCAACTCATTGACGGCAGTTTCCCCGATTACACCCCCATCGTACCTAAACGCCACAACACCCGCACCGTCATGGGCACGGCCGATTTCCGCAAAGCGTGTAAAACGGCCGAAATTTTTGCCCGCGAATCCAGCCATACCGCCCGTGTCAAAATTGATCCCGGCGATGAAATCACCCCTGGTTTTGCCATTGTGGCCGCTAACAGCACCGAAACCGGCGACAATGTGGCCCAAATTGATGCCATGGTCAACGGCGATCCCGTCGAAATTGCCTTCAACGTGAAGTATATGACGGATGTTCTGAACGTCATTGACACCCCCCAGGTAGCGCTGGAAACGACCGGCCCCATGGACCCTGGCGTTATCAAGCCGGTGGGTGATACAGACTTCATGCACATCATTATGCCCATGCATTTTGGGCGGTAAGCAACAATACCCAGGCAGAAAACATGTCAGAACTTCAAGACGTGGTGGGATTGTTTGGCACTGCTGGCAATTCTACCTGGCGTGATGATGTTATAGTCCGGTTGAAAGGGGCGGGAATTGCCTATTTTAATCCGGTTGTGGCCGATTGGACGCCTGCCCATGCCGAAATAGAGTCTCAACACCTGGCCAGTGACCGGGTGATATTGTTGGTCATTACCGGGGATACAGAAAGTTACGGTAGTCTGGCAGAAACGGGGTGGGCAGCTTTATCCGCCGCCAAAAATGGACAGACTATTTTGTTGGTTATTCAAGATTACCCGGATGGCCCCAAATCCACCGCTAACCGGACGCGGGTGCTGGTACGGGCACACGCTCAAAAAGCAGGGGTGACGGTGTACGCGGATGTTGACACGGCCGTAACCGCCGCCATCCAGATTTTTCGTAATCGATAATCGGTCACTTAACCGATAACCGATTACTGTTCACCGATTACTTGCTGCAACCGATCAGGTCGGTCAGTGATAATCCCATCCAACCCCATCTCCAACAATCGTTCCATTTCGGCTGTTTCGTTAATTGTCCAGGCATGGACGGCAATGTTTTGGGCGTGAGCATTGTTGATAAACCGCTCCGTCAACACATCCACCTCGCCTAACACCGGTAAAGTGGACGTTGTCGGCACCTGGAACGCCTCGGCCGGTGATTGGTATAACTCGCTAAGGCCGACGGAACTGAGAATCCAAAACGGCCGTATCTCTGATTCCGTCATCGAGGTTGCCACATCTGGGCAGGCCTCCCGAAACGCGGTCATGGCATTGTCGTGGAACGAGCCGATGAGCGCCTTATTGGTCATATTGTATTGCTGAATAAGCTGGCAAAGGGATTGGGCAACGGCCGTGTCATCCGGTTTAATCTCAATGTTCATGGGCATGTCCGGGAACGCCATGAACACCTCCTCCAGCGTGGGAATGGTAATGCCCTGTCCGCGAAATGGGTACGTTTGCTCCTCATCCTCCGTCCAGTAATACCCGGCATCGAGCGCCTGAATCTCCGCCAGGGTCATCTCCCTCACCGCGCCGCTGCCGTCAGTCGTGCGGTCTACGGTGTCATCGTGAATCAGCACAAATACACCATCGGCGGTCTGGTGGGCGTCCATCTCCAATACATCTACACTCATTTCCACCGCATTTTGAAAAGCCAACATCGTATTGCTGGGCCATACTTGCTCACCACCTTGATGGGCTATATTTAGCTGTTGCCCTGGTTCAAATTGAGCAAAAAAAGGATGCGCCGCCACCGGCTCCACCCGCGCCCGCAAAACCAGATAGATCACTAAACCAATCACCAAAATTACACCAACCACGATGCCAATTTTTCGCCACATATCATTCCCTCCAGTCGAAATTCGCCCTATTGTATGAAGTTACGGCCGTTCTCCCAAGCTACAATCCGTAATCCGTAACCCAGACGGTTCATGCATCACGGATTACGCATCACGGCCCCGTTTGCCCACCTCGTATCAATCAGTATAATCCCCACACGACACAAAACTACGGAGACAGGTATGGCAAAACGAGCAGTATTTCCTTTTACAGCAATCGTCGGGCAAGAGCGCATGAAGCGGGCGTTGATCCTCAACGCCGTCAGCCCGCGTATTGGCGGCGTCCTCATTCGTGGCGAACGGGGCACGGCCAAATCTACGGCCGCCCGCGCCCTGGCCGCCCTGTTACCAGACATGGAAGTTGTATCCGATTGTCGCTTTAGCTGCGACCCCAACCGTCCTGACCAATGGTGTGACGATTGCCGCGTCCGCCACGCCGATGGCGTGTTAGCCATCGCCACCCGCCGCACCCCCTTCATTGACCTGCCCGTCAGCGCCACCGAAGACCGGGTGGTCGGGACACTGGACATCGAGCAGGCTATTCAAAAAGGCGAGAAGCATTTTGAACCAGGCGTGCTGGCCTCGGCGAATCGTGGCCTGCTGTACGTGGACGAAGTGAATCTGCTGGATGACCATGTGGTTGACCTGCTGCTGGATTCCGCGGCGATGGGTGTGAACATTGTGGAACGCGAAGGGATCAGTTTTTCCCATCCCGCCCGCTTTATTTTGGTGGGTACGATGAACCCAGAGGAAGGGGATTTACGGCCGCAGCTGCTCGACCGTTTCGCCTTCTCGGTCAACATCGTCGGCTTAAAGGACGCCACGCAGCGGGTACAAATCATGGAGCGCCGTCTGGCCTTTGAAGTCAGTCCGGTGGAGTTTCAGGAAGAGTGGGCCTCGTCGGAAAAGGCGCTCTCCGACCGCATCAGCCGGGCGCAGAGCATGGTGAACAAAGTGCGTTATTCTCGGCGTGACCTGGCTTCCATTGCCGGGTTGACGGCGGCGCTGAATGTGGATGGGCACCGCGCTGACCTGGTGATTTTGCGGGGGGCACAGGCTCATGCGGCGTTTCACGGCCGTGACCGCATCACTGACGAAGATATTGTGCTGGCCGCCGAACTGGCGCTGCCACACCGCATTAAAGGGCGTATGTTCCAGGACACGGCCGTGTCTGCCTCTGAACTGGAAGACCGTCTCAGCGAAGTGCAAAGCGACATGGGCGACGGCGACATGGACGGCGAACCCCAGGAACTGCAACAGCAGCAGAGCGACGTAAAAAAAAAGCCTTAGATTCTGAAATGGGCGAAGGGGCCGAAACGCAGCAGCAAGCCGAAGCCGGCCCCCAACCCATCCCCCAATCCGCCCAGGATAGCAAATGGTGGGAGGGCGGCCAACAAGTTGCCTCCAAACAAGAGTTCCAATCACGCCGATTAGACACCCAATTAGACCGGCTGACGCGCAACCGCGCCGGCCGTCGTTCCCAGACGAAGACCGACCGCAAACGCGGCCATTACATCCGCGCCCGCCTGCCGCATGGCAAAGTGCGCGACCTGGCCTTCGACGCTACTATGCGTGCCGCCGCCCCCTACCAGCTTCACCGCGACCGCTCCAAAATGGCGCTGGCCCTGAAACGGCAAGATCTGCGCGAAAAAGTGCGGGTGCGCCGCCAATCCAATCTCATCCTCTTTGTCGTAGACGCCAGTTGGAGCATGGCCGTTGCCGAACGCATGGAAGCGACCAAAGGGGCGATCATGTCCTTACTCACCGACGCTTACCAGCGGCGGGATCGGGTGGGTCTCATCGTCTTCAACAAAAACAATGCCAATCTGGTACTGCCGCCGACCAACTCTGTTTTGCTGGCTAAAAAAGCGTTGGTGGATATTGCTGTGGGTGGCAAAACACCGCTTTCGGCCGGGCTGCTGCTGGCCTATGAAGTGTTCCGCAAAGAGGAGTTGGTGCATCCTGACGTAATGCCGATGATGATTTTGCTGACAGATGGAGCGGGTAATGTGAGCATGTCTGACCTGCCGCCGCAGGTGGAGGCGCACCAGATTGCCGACCATATTCAGGAGATTGGTGTGCGTTCGGTGGTCATCAACATGGAACATGCCGCTTTTGACCAGGGGTTAGCGCGGCAGTTGGCCGAGCGGCTGGATGGTCCCTGCCATACCTTGGACGATTTGCGGGCCGAGACGTTGTACCGGGCGGTGTTGAATGAGCTAGATTAGGATCCGCGAGATGTTGGTGGGAAGTAATGGCATCGTGCGCATCATTATTGTTTAAGGAATGAGCATGAACGAGACATCTGAGAGTTTGGTTGCGTGGTTGCTGGAATCACAGATTCCGACGATTCGGTACCGGACGTTGACCGGATTGTTGGGATTGTCGGAGGATGATGAACGGGTCACGGCCGTGCGTCAATCTATTATGTACGACGGGCCGGTTCCGGCTTTGTTAGCCCGGCAAATGGCTACAGGGCAGTGGGCGGGCGAACACAGCTACTATACGCCCAAATACATCAGCACTCATTGGAGCTTGTTGCTGCTGGCCGAACTGGCGGTTGATGAGGCGGACGGCCGTTTTCAGCAGGGAGTGGCGTTTATGCTGGCAGACACGGCCGTTTCCTTGCAAAACCGGCTGGAAACCAACCATCTTGGTTTCTCCTGTCTGTGGGGGAATATCCTGCGCTATGCCATCCATGCCGGTCAATTGGCTGACGGCCGTGTGCAGCAAATCATCCAATATGCCGTCCGTGATCTGGAAAACGGCCACTGCCGCTGTGACTATAACTGGGGTTATGCCTGTGCCTGGGGCGTGGTGCGCACGCTGTGGCTCGAGCCCGTGCTCGGCGCGCTGGCGGCGGTCATTCCGCCGGACCAGCGTTCATCGGCGGTGAGCCAGGCCATTGAGCAGAGCCTCGCTTTTTTGCTGGATGCTCACCAACTGACGGCGGCCAATTACCCCACCTCTGAAGAGGAGGGGAAAGTACATCCCCTCTGGTTCAAACTGAATTTTCCGCTTTTTTACCAGGTAGATATTTTGTTTATGCTGCGGGTATTGGCGGAATTGGGGGCGTTGGCTCAGCCTGGGGCGCAGGCGGCGCTGGATTGGCTGGTGGAGAAGCGAGGGCGCAACGGCCGTTGGCGGGGCAGCAGTCCCTATCGTTCCCGTACCTGGACCGAATTAGGCGACCGCACGGAAACCGACCGTTGGGTTTCGCTGCAAGCGGCCCATATTTTGCAAGAGGCCAGACGATTAACCTTTGCTTGACCGTTGGTTGATGGCAGCCTGCAATAAGGCTTTTTGCCCTGCACTCAGGTTCAGGGCCAGCAGTTCTTCAATGGGGTAAAATCGGGCGGAGGCTACATACGGATCAGGTACCATAGCTGTTACATCATAATTTGTGGCTACGGCCGTATACACCACCTGCACAAAATCGGGGTAAGGATAAGGGTAGCCATCCGGTTTGGGGCTAAGGTGGTGAAAGTGGACAAATCCGAGCACGGCCGTTTGCCCGAAATGCCAGCCTGTCTCTTCCAACAATTCACGCCTTAACGCGGTTTCCAGACTTTCACCTGCTTCCCGCCGCCCGCCGGGAACCACAAATGGCTCTTTTTTGTGGTCTGTGATCACCATCACCGCTGCGCCCTGAAAGAGAATGGCCCGCACCGAAGATACCACCTCATCAGGGGGCAACTGGCGGCTGAGATAGGTGCGTTGGTGCAGGCGCAGTTGCCCATTTCCCCAAACGGGCCATGCTTCTGCTACAGGTTCATGTTGGCGCAAGAAGGCGGCTAAACTCATCGTGATGTACCCGATTTACAGACGGGGCAACGGCCGCCAGCGACGGGCAAGCGCCATACTCAGCAGGATGAACAGACCACCAATCCACTGCACGGCCGTCAACCTTTCCCCCAAAAACAAAAATGACCAGATGACGGTGAGCAGCGTTTCCAGCGGTGCTAACAAAGATATTTGCCCGCTGCCCAGGCGGCGCACGCCGGCAAAAAGCAGCAGCCGCGCCAGGAAAGTGGAGATTACCGCCAGCGCCAGAATGGATGCCCAACCGGTGGGGCCAGGGGGCGTCCAGGGCCATCCGGCCAGCCACCAGGCGATCAGGCACACGGCCATGACCCCCAAATTCACATACAACGTCACCGTCCGCGCGGGGATGTTGGGCAAATACCACTGCGTCATCACCAGATGTAACGAAACGGTGAATACAGTGACAAGTACCAGGGCCACCCCCACCATGTCTACTTCACCGCCCGGCCCAATGAGCAGATAGACACCGCCAACCCCCAACGCCAGCCGCACCACATGGCGCTGGGTCATGCGCTCACCGCGTAGCGCCAGCAGCCCGAGCACCACCAGCGGGCTGAGGCTGAATAGCATGGAGGCGATAGAAGCGTCTAGCCGGGTGAGGGCGGCAAAAAAGGCGATAAAGCCGATGCCGTTGATAACGCCGGAGAAAAAAGCGATGAATCCCAATCGCCGCTTGATGCCAAACCGGTCTGGCGACGTGATCGCAATAAAAGCAACCAGCAGCGCCAGCGCAATCGCCATACGGCCGACGAGTACGGCCGTTGGCGCCAACCCCGTCAGAATCGCCCCCCGCGCAATGGGTGGGGCCACGCTGAAACAAACCGTTGACACAATGGCAATGATCCAGCCGAGTGTGAGGGGCGACACGGCCGTAGATAATCTATATTTCTCTGCCCATTCTTTCATATCAGTTTTTGAGTCATCATCAGCAGCAATCGTTTTTCCAACAAGCCGTAGCCCGTCACGCGGATTTCCAGGGGCAATTCCAGATAATCGGCAACCTGTCCGGCCTTTTCTACCAGTCCCGGCTCTTCATTCTGCACAAAATAAACCAGCCGCTTGTAGTGGCGAAAATACTCCTCTTTTAGTTCTGGGAAACGATCCAACCCCAACCCTTTCATAATGGTGCCATTAAAACCGCGCACCAAAAAATCGGTGAGGAAAAATGTGCCTGGTTCCTCGTCCATCAAGTCGTGGAACAAATGGCCGCCGTACATTTCGTAGCAGTGCGGGCCGTCAATACGTTCCAGTCCATGCCGCGCCAGCATCTCATCCAGCACTCCCCGTGAGCCGCAATCCCCAAAAACAACAATAGTTCGCTCAAACCGGGACTTGATTTCCAGGAAGCGTTTTTCCACATCGGGGGCAATGCGCTCCGGGAACATATGGTCAATTGCCGGAATGCCAAAGACCTCAGCCTCCCAGCCATGTTTTTGCACGATGTCCAAAACTTCTCGCGCCAGTGCGCCGCAGATAATAAGGGCTATGGTCATAGAATAATATGTGGATTTGATGAATGAGCAGGTCCGGTTAAAAACTCTCCGTAAAAAGGGAGAGGGGCGTAAAGAGGCAAAATATCGGGATGTATATTCCAGGCATCTGATTAGTCTCTCTGGGATTTAACTGCAAAGGGAGCCAGAATTTTCTCTTTATCTCTGCGTTCTTTGTGGTGAATAGTTACAATCGCTAGATTGTAGTGTGGGCCATACGTTGTAGCAAGCGTTAATCGTTGATAGGCAACGCTTGTGATAAAATGATGGGGAATAATGACAGATAATGAGGTTAGAAGGCACGTGGTAAGACCCGTACCTGAAGCCCCCATATGAAGAGACATCATGTAGCGTTGTTTTTGCTGATTTTGTGGCTGGCTGCCTGTGGACAGGGGGTGAGTTTACCGACCGTTCAAGACAGCCGGGTAGTGATGACGCTGCCACCACCACCAACCTATACCCCCATCCCGACAGAAGTTCCGACTACGGAGGATGCCTCTGGTATTGCGGTGGCCTTTTTCAAGGCGTGGGAGCAGGGTGATTTGTTAGGCATGTACAGCCTGTTGACGCCGCAGACCCAGGCATTGATTGACAGTGCTTCCTTTGTGGCCCGGTATGAAGAGGCGATGAATACGGCCACGACACGTGATATTCATTCACAGATGCTCTCGGCGACGCAAGAGGGGAACCAGGCAGAGATGGCAGTGCGCGTGACGTGGCAGACGAATGTGGTGGGGGATATTGTGCGGGATTTGACGGTGCCGATGGCGTTTCAAAACGGCCGTTGGGGAATCATTTGGGACGAAGGATTGATTCTGCCGGAGTTGGCCGGCGGCAATCGGTTGGTCCTGGCGGAGCGTAATCCGGCGCGGGCGAACATTTACGATGTCAACGGCCGTGCCCTGGCCTACCAGGGTACGATGATCAGTCTCGGTGTCATCCCTGGCGAAATTAAAGATGAGGCGGCACTGTTGAATGTTCTGAGTCAGGCGTTGGGAAAATCCCCTGAAGAAATCAAAGAGAGTTATGCTTCGGCCCTGCCCAACTGGTATGTGCCCGTGGGTGATGTGCCCGAAGAAGTGATGCAGCAATACATGACCGCTTTGCAGCCCTTCATCGGGCAAGGATTGGCCGAACCGCAGCCGCGTCTGGCCCGGCTGTTTGGTGAGGATGGGGTCGCGCCGCATGTGGTGGGGCACACCGGCTTTATTCCCGCCGAAGTGGTAGACCAGTATACAGCGCAGGGATACCGGGGCGATGAAATTGTGGGGCTGGATGGCGTGGAACTGTGGGGCGAAGAGTACCTGAACGGCGAACGGGGCGGCACGCTGACGGTGATTGACCCCAACGGACAATATGTGGGTACGGTGGCCGAACAAGCGCCCAAACAGGCGCGCAGCATTTACACGACGATTAATGTGGAGTTGCAAACGGCCGTAGAACAAATCCTGGCCGAAGCGGTGGAAACCTACCCCCTGCAAACAGCGGCCGCCGCCATCGTGATGGATGTGAACACGGGCAAGATTCTGGCCATGGCCTCCTACCCCGATTTTGACCCCACCATTTATGACCCGGCGCGCCCGGATGCGGCCAATGCACTGGCAGCCGTATATGCAGACCCGGCACGGCCGTTGCTCAATCGCGCCGCCCAGGGCCAATATCCCGCCGGGTCCCTGTTCAAAGTTGTCACCTTCACCGCCGCTATGAACAGCGGATTGTATACACCCGGCTCCACCTATTACAGCAGCGGGACATGGAGCGGCCTGGGACCAAATTTTGTAAAGGTGGATTGGCTGCCGGGTGGTCATGGTACCGTTTCTTACCAGACGGCGATTACCGTCTCCTGTAACTCCTGTTTTTATGAAGCGGCGCTGGCGATGAATAATGTAGACCCCAACCATTTCCCGACAGTGGCGCAGCAGATGGGGCTGGGGCAGCTAACGGGTCTGGCCGGGATTGCCGAAGCGCCGGGCACAATTCCTTCGCCAACCTGGAAAGAAGAGAATTTGGGCGAGGTATGGTTGCCCGGTGATGCCGTGAACATGGGCATTGGGCAGGGTTTTGTGCAGGTGACGCCCCTGCAAATTGCTACTATTTTTGCGGCAATTGCCAATGGCGGCACGTTGTATCGCCCGACGCTGATTGACCGCATTGGTGCGGGTGGTGGTGCGCCGGAAGAGCCGTTCCCGGTGCAGGTGAAGGGGGAGATTCCCATTTCGCCGGAGAATCTGGCTTCGTTGCAGCAGGGGTTGCATGATGTGACGCACAGTGGGCGGGGCACGGCCGAATTCATTTTTAATGGCTTGAGTGTACCGGCGGCTGGGAAGACGGGGACGGCCGAAGACCCACCACGTAATTCTCATGCCTGGTTTGCCGGGTATGCACCGGCCGGGCCATACACACGGCCGGATGGCACGGTGACGACGGAGCCGGAGATTGCGGTGGTGGTGATTATGGAAAATGCGGGGCAGGGGTCGGAAGTGGCTGCGCCGATTGTGCGCCAGATTATGGAGAGCTATTTTGGCATTACGCCGCTGACGCCGCTACCCTGGTGATTTGCGAAAACCTGACAGGTCTATTGAGACCTGTCGGGTTTGCCAGACGGGAGACAACCTTGCCGACGAACAACAACAAAACAAAGAAGCCCTGGCGGGAGGCGGTGCAAGAGGTGATGCGCCATGCAACGGAGGCGGAGGCGCTGGCGCGGTTTGGCAAGCGGAAACCGGCCTTTAACTATCGGTGGGAGCATGTCACGGTCGTTGTCACCCTGGCGAATAGGCTGGCGGAATTGACGGGGGCTGATCGCGACGTAGTAGAAGCGGCGGCCTGGCTGCATGATGTCCGCAAGGAAGCTAAAGAGAAACACCCACAGGAAGGGGCGAAGTTTGCCCGCAAGTTTTTACCGAAAACGGACTTTCCGCCGCAGAAGATTGAGCAGGTGGCGCGGGCGATTGAAGACCATATGGGGTTGTGGCTGGAGAAGCCGCTGACCAACCTGGAATCGCAGGTGTTGTGGGATGCGGATAAGCTGGCGAAGATTGGGCTGACGGCCGTGTTCCACTTTACCGGCAACGTGCTGGCCAAAGGCAAACCGACTACAACAGAGGACTTAATTGTTATGGGTAGTGATGCGGAATGGCAGACGAAAACGGTCGCCAGTATGCACACGGAACCAGCCCGCCGCGCCGCCGCCGACCGCTTGCAGGCGTACAATCAATTGTGGAGTTTATTGGGCGGGGAGTTGAAGGGGGATGATCTGAATCCGTGAACCGTAATTCGTAAACCGAAGTCGGATGACGGGTGACGAAATACGGATTACGACTTACGTTTTAAGGCCACACGGCCGTGACCGCCATTTCCTGCAGTACCACCCGTTCATAATCCCCCTGGGTTGGTGTGGGTTTCCATTTGACGAGTGACAATGTGCCGTCGGCAATTTCCAGGCCGGTGATGTAGCCGGGGGTGCTGCAATGGCCGATATTGAAATAGGCCGGGCTGGCCTGCCGTTGGGGGAAGGGTTCGGGGAAGGCGCACAGATGGGTATGGCCGCAAATGATGGCCTGCCGTTTTTCTTCAGCCCATGACAGAAGTGCCCCTTCTAGCTGCCAGGCAAAACGCAGGATGCGGTCGCTGATGCGGCGGGGGAAGTTGGCCAGGTGTTGGCGGGTGGGCAGCCCATCTTCCGGTTCGGAGAAGTGGTAGCGGTGGGCGGAGAAGGGCAGTGTGTATTTGACAATGTGGCGGCTGTACGGCCGTTGAAACCACCAATAGCGGTCGCCTTTGGGGTGCGCCTGATGGCCGTGTACGGCAAACAGGTTGTGTCCGGTAGGGGTGTGGTGCAGAATGAGACCTTGATGCACGGGGATGCCTTCCTTTTCTAGCGGATCAAACATGCCCTGCGGCGAATCATGGTTGCCGATGATGAGATGCAGCCGGTGGTGGGCGCGGAATTGGCCCAACAGGTCAAAAAGCTGGCTGTAGGCGCGGCGGATGTGGGCGAAGTTGTTGTACCACAGTTCGTCGCCGTCCCCCAGTTCAACGTAGGTGTAATCTTGTTTGTAGTAGTGGCGGAGGGCGTGTAGAAAGAGGGGTTCGTTTGGCGTAAAGAAGTCGTAGCGATTTTTGACGCCGCGATGCATGTCGCTGAAAAAGACGAGGCGGCTGCTGTTGTCGAAATGGATGTGGGGGGATAGCTGGTGGGCCAGATTGAGTCGTTCGTGTGCTTGTGTGTGCCAACTTTGCCAGAGGCGGGGGGCGGCTTGCGGCCAGGTTTGTTGGGTTGCAGTCATACCATTACTTCCTTCGGCACGATGACGATGGAATTTGGGGCGGCGATGGAGGGTGCTTCGTCTGACGGCCGTGAACCTTATTCTAGCACACGCCGTCAGGATGTCGGTATGTTACTTTGGTTACTCATTTGCTCTTTTTACGCCTGGTATTTCTCCGTTCGGCAATCTGATATGCTTCAGCCAGCAAGGTTTGTATTTGCTCAAAGGTGGCCTCACCTGGCGAAAGCACAAAGATGAAGTTTTGGGGCGCATAATCGGGGTGGGGCATGATTACATCTAAAGCGGTGAAATCGTACTGGCTGACATCCACTTTGGTTGTCCCAAACAGAGATTGAAAGGTTTGTTTGCTGACGCCGATATTCAGGCGAAAGACGCCAGGACGATCCAGGTTTGAAACGCGGTCATACTCGTTGTCTGATGAGGCCATCGTGGCAAAAGGCAGCATATGATCTGACTTATAAAAAAAGAAAGTGTAACCAAAGTTGGTCGTTGTTTCGACGCCGGGAAAGGTGTGGGTGATGTAATCGGCAACGGATGATTCAGTTATAGATGATTCGTTCATAGGAAAAATGTTACCGCACCTCCCGAAATTTGTCATGCTGACTACCGCCGTTGGCTACCTCTCTTTTTCTCCCTGCTCAGACGCCCGGCGAGGTCGCCATGACCATATGCACGAAGATTGGTTCAATCTTCAAGGTTGAACCAATCTAAACGCCAGCAACTTCAACTGTTTGAGTGAGGAGGAGAGAAACTTGCACAAGCTCCTCACAAATCTGCTCTGGCGTCTTATCTTTGGTGTAAATGACCTGTTTCGCCAATCGGCCGTTTGCCGGATGCTGTAAGAAGTAGTCATTCAGCACAAACAATTCATCGCTGAACTCTTTGCCGGCCGTCGTCAACATCCGTACCAACCGTTCTTTCAATATCGCCGCCGACTCTGCCGCGTCTGGCGACGGCCGTAACAATATCACCTGCGGATAAGGAGCCAGTGCCCGTTCCACCCGCGCCAACAATGCTTCATCGTCATAAACCGAATTGCTGGCCCCCAAATCAATGACCCCCTCATGTTCGGCCAAAACCATTTCCACCATGCGCGCCTCAAACGGCTGGCTGTACCGCAGCACCCCCCAAATGCCCTGCCCGGCTGCGGCCATCTGTGCGGCGGCCGTTTCATCATACCCAACCCGGCGGTAATACACCGCACGCACCGCATCAACCGCGCAATAAGGCAGCCCCAATCTTTCAGCCAATAACTGTCCGATGGTGCTTTTGCCCGCCCCCAATGGGCCAATGAGGATAATGGTTGGCTTCACGCCTGCGTCCACTGCCGGATCAACGTTGGTGTCACCGCCTCCGTCAGCAGCCGGGCATACCAATACGGCCGTTCGCCCTTCGCCGCCAAAAGCCCCTCCACTAATTGTTGGCCCCAGTAATAGGTAAAAATATACGAACGATCCAACGGGCTGCTCATAAACCGGATCATATGGTCAGCCTCCTCCTCCGTCAGTAAACCATACCGCTGCAAATAGTCGCGCACACGCGCCTCCTCTGCCCCCTGCTCATGCAGCAAAAATGCCGCATTGCCATACGCCCCATTCAACTGTTCCAACGCCTGTTCAATCATCCGCTCCCGCCGCGCATCCAGATGCGCCAGCCCGGCCATTGGGAAGATTTCCGCCGCGTGCCAGGCCACCCACTCCTCATCCGATAGCACGCTGGCCAGCGCACAAGTAGCAATCCCTTCAGAAACCACACAAGACGGCGCATTCACCAGCGCCAGACAATGTTCCACCCGCCCCGCCTGCTGCCCAAGCCGAAAATCCTTGATCGAAAACTCCGTGTGATGCCCCGGATACGCCTCATGCGCCACCAGATTCACCAGGTCAGTAATATAAAGTTTGCTATCTGTATTGATCTCGATCTGCGACTGACCACGCCCCTGATACCAGTTATAAGCCATCCAGGGCTGGTCTTGCACAAAGGCAAACTCCACCGACTCCTCTTCCGGCAGCGGAAAACGGTCACGGCTCAGTTGGCGCAGTTGCCGAAGGATAGATGGGATCAATTGTGGCAACTGTGTTGCCGAAAGTTCTAGCCCCTGTTTGCGCTGCGCCATTCGCTCCCGCAACGAATCACCTGGCGGCAGCAACTCATCCAGCAGCCGGTATGTCTCTTCAAGAAGAGACTCCTCCACCCAGGACGGCCGTACATCATAAAGCAATTCGACCTCATCCGCCAAAGCCATGCTTTCCCCCAGCAACAAGCGCAGGCTGGTTTGCATGGCCTTCACCTGGCGGGTCAGAAATTCCCGCCGCTGCGCATCCAGCCCGTCGGCGTTTGCAATGGCGTCAGCCAACAGAGCCGCCTGCTGCGCCAGTTCAGGCAGTGGGCGCGGCCCATCCATTTGTGCCTGTTCCTGCCACGCGGCCGGCCCAAAGTAGGCTTCAATGTAACTAGGATTATGCTGGTCAATAGCCAACGCCAGGCGAACGTACCCCTCTCCAATAATTTCAGGTGACATCTGTGCTTCTCCAAATATAAAACTTAATCAACTACAGCATGGTGGCAGGCAACGGGATGCGGAGCTACGGCCGTGCCCAAATCCCGCAGCACCGGCACTTCCACCCGGCAAATATCCGTGGCAATGGGACAGCGTGGATGAAAACGGCAGCCTGTCGGCGGATGGGCCGGGTTTGGCGTTTCCCCTTGCAGGATGATCGGCTTGCGTTTGGCTTCCGCACGAGGGTCGGGCAGGGGAATGGCGGATAGCAGCGCCTGGGTGTAAGGGTGCAACGGCCGTGAAAACAACTCGTCGCGCCCCGCCAACTCCACAATTTGCCCCAAATACATTACCGCCACCCGGTCACTCAAATACCGCACCATCGCCAGGTCGTGGGCAATAAACAGATACGTCAGCCCCAATTCCTGCTTCAAATCATCCAGCAAATTGACCACCTGCGCCTGAATAGAAACATCCAGCGCCGAAATGGGTTCATCGGCCACAATAAAACGCGGGTTGGGGGCCAGGGCGCGGGCAATGCCCACCCGCTGCCGCTGCCCGCCGGAGAATTCATGCGGATACCGGTTGGCAACGGCCGTGTTCATCCCCACCATGTTCAGCAATTCCTTCACCCGCTGCCGCCGCTGCGCCTCATTTCCCAGTTTGTGTACCCGCAGCGGCTCCTCGATAATCTCGCCCACCGTCATACGTGGGTTCAACGACGCATACGGGTCTTGAAAGATAATCTGCATCTGTTGGCGAATGGGTTGCAGTTCGGCGTCGGACAACGTTGCCAGATTACGGCCGTCTAGCCAAATTTCGCCTGCCGACGGCCGTAAGAGTCGCAGCAGCAGTCGCCCTGTCGTAGACTTACCGCAGCCACTCTCCCCCACCAAACCCAATGTCTCACCGGGCAAGATGTCAAAATCCACGCCGTCAACAGCCTGCACCAGCCCCACCGTCTGCCGCCGCCAGCCGCGCCGGATGGGAAAATACTTCTTCAACCCGCGCACTTGCATCAATGGTTTAGTCATATCATTCAATCCACAGATTTCACAGATTGCACAGATAAAAAATCTGCGTCATCTGCGTCATCTGTGGATACTCCTTCATCGGGTAGCTTGGCGCACGTCAGCCCAGCGCCAGCAGGCGGCATAGTGGTCGCGGTCAATCAGGGTGAGCGACGGCCGTTCCGCCCGGCACCGTTCCTCCACAAACGCACACCGCGCCGCAAACGGGCAGCCCTTCACCTCCGCCAGCAAATCGGGTGGCGTCCCTTCAATGGCCCGCAGCCGCTGCCGTTCCTGCGCGTTCACCTTGGGCAGTGACTCCAGCAACCCCCATGTATATGGATGGCTCGTCTGTTCATACAGTTCCAGCACCGGGGCCATCTCCACAATGTGCCCGGCATACATCACGGCCACCCGGTTCACCAGGCTGGCGACCACCCCCATATCATGCGTAATCCAGATGACCGACATGCCCAATTCCGCTTTCAATTCTTTAATCAGCGCCACAATTTGCGCCTGAATAGTCACATCTAGCGCGGTAGTCGGTTCGTCGGCAATTAGCAACGCCGGTCGGCAGGCCAGGGCCATGGCGATATTCAGCCGTTGCCGCTGCCCGCCAGAAAACTGGTGTGGATAATCGTCCAGCCGCCGCTCTGCATCGGGGATGCCCACCATTACCAGCAGTTCGGCAGCCCGCTGCCGGGCATCACCGCGGCTCAGTTTTAAGTGCATTTGCAGGCTTTCCATCACCTGCCGCCCAACGGTCAGCACCGGATTGAGCGAGGTCATCGGGTCTTGAAAAATCATGGCAATATCACGCCCACGAATCCGGCGCAACTGGCATTGGCAACAGGTCTTGCTCATCAAAGAGGACACGGCCGTCCTCCACTTTTCCCGGCGGTGAGGGCACCAAGCCAATGAGCGACAATGCGCTGACCGATTTGCCGCAGCCGCTTTCCCCCACCAGCGCCAACGACTCGCCTTTTGCCAATGTGTAGGAAATGCCATTCACCGCATGAACAACGCCGTCCTGGGTATAAAAACGGGTGGTGAGGTTTTCAACTTGAAGTAATGTAGTCATGTGATCTATAGGTGTGGCGCACTTTCAAAGTGCATCGCACCTGATATTACACACTATATTTCCGCCGCCAGCGACGGCGGGGGCGAGTGACATCCATTTGTCGCCGTAATCCTTCGCCGAGCATGTTGAAGGCGAAGATGTTCAGGAAAATCACCAGGCCAATAAAGGCAACTTCCCAGGGAGTGAGCAGCATTTTGTTCCAAAAGTCAGAGAGCATCTGGCCCAGTTCAGGATAACCAGCAGTCAGGCCAACGGCGATGACGCCGCCGCTGTTGGGGTCTTCGCTCATGCGCACGAAGGCATCGCCGATGAACATGCCCAGGAAGCCAAGTTCGGCAATAACCAGCAAGGTGGCTGCCAGTTCAAAGGCGATGAGGGCAGGCAGGGCGGGCCATAGTTGGGGCAAAACGTGGCCGCGCAGAATGCCAAACGGCCGTACCCCCACCGCTTTTGCCCCTTCGATGTAAGGCGATTGTTTGATCACCAGTGTGCTGTTTTTAACGAACACGGCCGTGTTTGCCCAACCCGTCGCCACCAAGGCCACCATAAACGTCGGCAATTCCCGGTTACCCATAAACGAAATAGCCGCCAGCGCAAAGAGCAAGATAGGAATTGCCAGACTGATGTCTGTCAGAATATCAATCAGCCGGGTGATCACCCCGCCAAACCAGCCGGCCGTCAGTCCCAACACCGTACCCAGGATAATGCGCATGGAGGCAATAATGAAACAGAGCAGTAGTGTAGGGCGAATGGCCCATAACAGGCGGCTGAACAAATCGCGCCCGGTGTTATCTGTGCCCAGCAAAAAAAGGTCCACTGTCAGTGGGGGTACAGGCAGGCGGGTGGGAACGTAAACCTTGTCGCCTACTTCAATAAAACCGCTAAATACTTCCATCGGATCGGCAGGTGACAGGCGGGGGCCGATGATGGCGATCAGAATGAAAAAGCAGGTG
>CAYXUZ010000033.1:0-6198 GCA_964467705.1 uncultured Ardenticatenaceae bacterium
AGTTCCGGCACACAGGCACGGCTGACATTCACACAAAACCAGTCGGAGATGTGAGGCAGTAAACTGGCAATTTGAGCCACATTCTGCCCAAAGACCAATGGTTCACCTGGCTGGCCGGTATCTTCGACCACGGCCGTTTCCCACTTCTCCACCTCCCCCACCACCCATGCCCACGCCAGCCCCCGCCGCAACTGCGAAATGGCGATCACCGTCTCTGGTGTATCTGGCAAGGTTTCGGCCAGTTGTTGGCATTGGGTGGAGGTGAGCATTGAAAATTGCAGACATTCGATTTCGGCAACCAATGGCCGCTTGAGAAATCGGATGTCTGGCACCAACTATTCATGCCGGGTAAAACGCGGTGGCCAATCTGACAACGCTAACGCCGCCCGCACATCAATGGCATGTTCCATTTCGTGCCCCGGCCAGATGAGCAGCCAGACGCCGCCAGAAATTTCCCGTCCCCAGGGGGCCATAAACGTGCGCTGCAAATCGGCCGGGGTGGTTTGCGCCAGCAAGTCAAGCAAGGTGGCGCGGGTCGCTTCGTAGTCTGCCCAGACCTCATCCCAGGTCTGGTTGGCGCGAGCGGCGGCGTTTTGATTGTTGAAATCGTCGAAGCTGCTCAGAGTGTAGTCGAATTCAGGGGTATGACCGGCGGCCAACGGCCGTAGCCCATCCAGCGCCACCTTTTCCCAATCCGTTAGATGGCCGAGCAGGTCTTTCATCGTCCACACGCCACACACCGGGCGGGTTGTCCATCCTGGTTCGGGGATGAGAGCCAGCAATGCCTGGAACGCTTTGCGGCTGCTGTGCAACATGGCCCGCAGCACATAAATGGGCGTCACGTCACGCAGGGTTTCGCGGGATTGGTTTTCACGCCAGGCTGCCAGTTGACGGCCGTGTTCCGCATCATGCTCATACCGCCAGTTAGCCCACGTCTGGATACTGGTTTCCTGTCCCCAAGGCATGGTTAAGTTTTGGCGTAGTTGCTCGTCTGGCACACGCTGGAGCACGGCCGTAAAGCCACTGCGCTCCTTCAGCAGCATGGCGATCACCTGTTCATAGGGAATGGTCTGGTTTTGCTGGCGCAGGCTCTCGTTGCGGTTGGCCAGGCCGCTATCATCGGGGAGGGAGGTCATGTCGGCGGTACGGCCGTCCAGCACCATCTGAATGCGCCCGGCAAAAGCAGCGTCGTAAAACGGAATGTGCGCCAGAACATCTTTCACCGTCCAGCCCGGCATCAGTTCCATGTTGCCGACCATCTCTTCGCTCAAGCCACGTAACTGCCAGAGCAGGTCAGCCCGTTCAGCGTGCAGCCGTGCCAGGTAGTTTGCCCGCCACCCGGCCGTCATGTTATCTACCAAATTTTCTTGAATCTGCATTAAGGCCTCCCGTGCGGTTTGGGTACTCAGGTGTTTGCGTGTTTTTGTATTTGTACGGCCGTAGCTGCGGCAATATACGGAATGGCGGACTCCGGAAAGGGAGAGACGCTGCTCACATTGATCTCACACAAGACATAGCTGTCTGCACCCGTTTCCTCTTTCGGGCCAAGCAAGAAGTCACAATCCCAAAGAACGGGCAGGCGCATAGTATCAATTTCCAGGAGTGTTTGCATGGCTGGCAGCCATTCTTGTTCTAATTTTTGTTTAAGCGGCTGAAATTCCGGTTTTGTCGGGGGATGGTACAGACGCGGCCCCGGTTGTGGCGCATCCGACGGCGGCGCACCTGGCGGCGCTGGAAAGAGAGCGTTGATAGCCTGATGCCCAAATCCGGCGACCTGGTTATGCACCAGATAACAGCGAATCATGCCATCTGTGAGGCGTTCCTGATAGGCCTGGTCAATCATACGGCCGTCACCGGCAAAGTACGCCTGACAACGGGTGAAAAATTCGCCCAACGGTATCTCTTCTTCAATGGCGCCGCGTATCGCCTGACGCACCCACACAAGGGTTTCCAGTTGTGGCAATGGGGAATTGGCGTTTCGTTCCTGGTTGTCAGATCGGTTGGGTGGTAGCTGAATTTTCCAGACGCCCATCCCCCCATTTCCTCGATATTGTTTCAACACCCGCACCTGCCCGCCAGCCAATCGCGGCGGCAATTCCCGGCGCATCTGATCCAGGCTCAGGTACAAATGCGTATCACCACCCCAACCTACATTGCGTGTGTGGTACAAAACTTCCTTTGTGCCAATTTGCAAAATGATGTCCGGGTGGGCGCTGACAAAAACACCAGCACTGGCAACTTGACGCAGCATAGCATCCAGAATAGAACGGTCGTGCCCACTCTCAATAGGATTGACCCAGACCAAAACGCCAGCGACCTTTAAGAGTTGTTGCTGCACCTCCTCCCAAAAATCATCATGGTAGGCAACAGGTTCGGCCCAAACACCCTGATCGGCCAATGCCTGAAACAACTCGGCAAAGAGATCGTTTTCAATTTTTGGTTTTTGCCCGGCAATCTGGCTGGCAGGATAAAGAATCGCTACTTGCCTGTTCATAACAAATCCCTATGTTTCTCCAGCATGGGCTTGTCACCCGTTTGTTATACGCCAAAGGTGGAAGTTTTCATTATCGAACCCTTTGAGCATTTCGTCGAATGGTTCAATTTTCAGGCTATTGGCGGCGTTTTGCAAAAATTCCTGTACTTCGGGGTCGTGATACAGATTATCGGAGATGATAATTTCGTTGGCGTGGGCAAATTTTTCCAGGCGGGAGGCGATGTTGATGGTGGTGCCAAAGTAGTCGAGGCGCTCGTTGAGGGTGACGGCGATGGAATGGCCGGTGTGAGCAGCGGCTTTGAGTTGCAACGGCCGTACCCCCTCCGGCGGGTTTGCCAATTGTTCTTGCGCTTTCTGAATGGCCCGCAGGGCGGCAATAGGCCGTCGGAAAACGGCCATCACCGCATCGCCAATTGTCTTCACAATGGCTCCCTGCTCAGCGTCAATCGCCGCCCGCAAAATATCAAAATGGTTCATTACAAGGCCAAAGGCAGGCGCGTCGCCAATTTCGCGGTACATGCGCGTGGAATCCACCAGGTCGGTGAACAGCACCGTCAGGCTGCCCACGCCAATTTGTTCACCGGGGCGCAGCGCTTCGTTAGCAAACAGGTCGCGGAAACGTTGCAAAGCAAACACCTCGGCGGCGGTGGTCGCCTGGTCACTCCAGGCGGTGCGCTCCAAAATTACCATTTGCGCCTCCGGCGTCTGATTTGCCAGTTCCAGCCGGGGCAGGGGAGTCAGGGGAAGTTCGTCGGTGGGCCAGTCACGGCCGTCGAGGAGAATGGGCAGTTGTTCACGGCCGTTATCTACCACCCGCAGATATTGGCCGCCTGGCTGGGCCATGGTGCGCAGCCGGTAGCGCCCCGGTTCCAGTACCGGCATCACCAGCCGTTGCGCGGCGGGCGGTAATATCTGCTGCACCACAATGTGCGGCGTCACCTCTGGCCCGGCCACACAAAAATCAATCCGGGGCACGTCACGGATGGCCGGATTGGGTGTAAACGTAAGCTCGACTGCATTCTCAAAGTTGGCGCGAAAATCAATGTTGCAAGTGAAGCAGTGCGCCTCCGCATGTACATCTGATAGGTGGGTACTGACGCGGTCTTCCGCTCCCCGGCACATGGGGCACAACAGTTCCCATTGAAAGTCCAGCAGGCCAATGCGGGTGGCTTCCAGAAAGAGTTCCAACACCTGTTTACGGGGTACGCTCCAGAGATCGGCAAACTGATACGGCCGTAGTCGGGACAATGTAAACTCGTCCCCCCGCTGGATCAATTCCGCCAGCCGCGCCACCAAAGCGGAATCCATCCCCCGCCCGACCAGCGCCGCCTGCATTTGCGCCAGCCGCTCAGAACCGCCGGCCGCCAACTGTGCCACCGGGGCAAAAATGGGCAGCGCGGCCGCGGCCGCCAGCCGGTCATAAGTGCGAATGGCCTTGTCAAACCGGCGCGGGGCCACTTTGCCGATAGCCACGGCCACGCCGAGCGCGCCCAACGCATTACGCGGCTGTAGCCACGACTGGTAAACCAGGTGCGTGCCGCCGCCAGACCGGGGATTTAATTCGGCGCTGACGCGAAACGTGGAGACCAGTTTATTGGAGAAGTGACGCACAACGCCATAGCGGTGGGGGAAAATCCATTCAAACGGCTCTTCTTCATAATCCAGGTGTAGAAAGGGGACGGGCAAGTGATAGCGCAACCGGCGTCTCCCGGCCAGCCGCTCCCCCTCCTCCCGGTCTCGCTGTGCCAGCGGAAAAAGACCGGTGTCACGATTTACCCGGTTGGTATCGGCAAAAAAAGGCCAGATGGTCTGCGGTTCTGCCTGTAAATTCCATTCCCATTTGTAGTGAAGTTCTTTGGTGGACATTCGTTCCGTGATCCGTAATGCGTAATCCGTAATCCGACGTCGGGCTACGGGTCACGGATTACGGATTACGTTTGTTTGGCTGCCAATGATTGGGCTATTATAATGCCGCCGCCGGGAAAGATCGTGAATTTTGCATGTAGACGTGATGAAATGCCCGGAGTTTTACTATCACGTTCAAGGTGTAATTTTCTTGTAAGGGCGTATGACCATGTTTCGATTTGTGATTCTGATATGGATGATCATACTGGTTCTCGTAAGCTGTTCAGCACAGGAACAAAGGCAACCCTCTTTAACTGTTATTACGACAGAAGGAGATCAAACAAAAGTGGTGATGCAGCCGGTGGGGGACACGGCCGTGTTTGACATCACCAGCCCCAGCGGCATTGGCGGCGCTACCGTACAGTTGTCATCCGGCGAATGGTTGCCCACGATAGTGCTGCGCTTTCACCTGAACGGGCTGGAAGAGATGACGTTGACCTATGGCGAACCAACGGCCGAAACGGCCGCCACCACCATTGCACTCAACATTTCCAGCACCGATAGCCAGATTTACCAGAGCACCAATGATGAACCGATTGACGAGGGTAGCCCCTATTGGCTGGATGTATCGCTGTTAAATGAAGATGGTACGACCGGGCAAATTCCCTTGCAAAACGGCACGATTGAAGTCACCTTGCCACCCGATTTCCATGCCCAGAATCCAATCTCGTTTCATATCCGTTGGATTGATTTTTATCGTTAGTAATTCGTGGTCGGTGGTTGGTTAGTAAAGAGCATCATCAACTAACCAGCCATCAACCACTGGCATTTCGAGGAGTCTCCGACGAGGAATCCCGGCCACTTGCACAGGAGAGGGATTCCTCGCTCCGCAGACTTCGCTCGGAATGACATGTGAAGTTAAGATTTTTTTGTTAACGCTCAAATGACAAACATTCAAGACAAATACACTGGTTGTTTATTGGGGTTGGCCTGCGGCGATGCGGTGGGCACAACGGTGGAGTTTAAGCCACGCGGGTCGTTTGCGCCGCTGACGGATATGGTGGGCGGCGGGCCATTTAGCCTGGAAGCGGGGCAATGGACGGACGACACCTCGATGGCCCTCTGCCTGGCGCACAGCCTGGTGCAGCGCCGGGGTTTTGACGCCGCTGACCAGATGCAGCGGTATTGCAATTGGATGAATCACGGCTATATGAGCAGCAACGGCCGTTGCTTTGACATCGGCATCACCGTCCGTAACGCGCTGCACGCCTTTGAACACAGCGGCAATCCCTACAGCGGTTCCACCGACCCACGCACCGCCGGCAATGGTTCCATCATGCGGCTGGCCCCTGTGCCTATGGCTTACAGCCTGGATGTCACGGCCGTGGTCCATTACTCCGGCGAGAGTTCACGCACCACCCATGGGGCCGCCGAATGTATGGAAGCGTGCCAATTGTTTGGCGTCATGCTCCATCTGGCGCTGACCGGCAGCAGCAAAGCAGACATCCTGCGCCAGAGTCTCTACCAACCCACCCTGCCCAAAATTCAGGCCATTGCCAATGGCGATTACCAGCGCAAGACAATGACCGATATTCGCGGTTCTGGTTATGTGGTGGATTCACTAGAAGCGGCGCTGTTTTGTTTTTGCCAGACTGATTCGTTTGACACGGCCGTGCTCATGGCTGCTAACCTGGGCGACGACGCCGACACCACCGCCGCCGTCTGCGGCCAACTGGCGGGCGCTTATTACGGCCGTGCCGGAATTCCCCCCACCTGGCTAGACAGGCTGGCACTGCGCAACGAGATCGAGACGTTGGCGTTGCAGTTATTGGCTTTGGGCCGTGGTGCGTAACCCGTCA
>CAYXUZ010000033.1:6296-43891 GCA_964467705.1 uncultured Ardenticatenaceae bacterium
TTACGGTCTCAGATGACGAAACGGCCGTATTCCCCTATACTTGCCCCGCTATGACCGAACTGGCCTTACAAAAAGCCCCTGCCAACCACGAACAACGCCGCCGTTTGCAGGCAGAACGAGAGCAGGCGCAGGCAGAGTTATTGGCCGCCGAAGCGGAACTGGCCCAGGCACAGGCGGCGGTCAATGCCTTTCGGATGCAGTGCCGCCTGAAAATCGGCCACCTGGTAGATGATTACCTGGAGCTACGCGCCCACAAACAGGCATTGTGGACGCGGCTGCAACTGCTCCAACAAGCCCAAGAATTTGGCATCCCTTATGACCCGGATGATCCGTTCTGGCACGGCCGTGACGAATCCCCCCTGCACGATGACCTGCCCGCTGACGCCGACCTGCCCGAACTGGGCAGCCAGCGCGACCGAATCGCCGAAAAACGACTGTACCGCGAACTGGCCCGCCGCTTCCACCCCGACCGCGCCGACAACAACATTGAACGCGCCTACATGACGGCCATGATGTCCGCCGTGAATGTGGCTTATCAGAACCAGGACGTGGCCGCGCTACGCGACCTGGCCGATGAGCTAGACCCAACGGCCGTGACCGAACTGGCAGCGATAGACGGCCGTGAACTACGCCGCCTACGCGAGCAAATCCTGAGGCTGCAACGGCGCAAACGGCGCGCCCGGCAACAGTTGGCCGCTTTGCAGCAGGAAAACACCACCCGCCTCTGGCGTAAGGCCGAACAGTTGGAAGCCGACGGCCGTGCCTGGTGGGAAGACGTGCGCGATGACCTGACCGCCCTCATCCAACGCCGCCGCGCCGAGATTGGGGAATTGGAAACGGCCGTAGCGGAGTTGGGGGAGGTAATCCGTGATGCGTGAGACCGCCGGTTCATAACATTGCCCGCCAAAAACGTAAAACAAACACACAAACACTTAAACACTTAAACACCCACAAACCCTATGATTTCAGAAATAGCCACCCGCTTACGCCAAAATATCCAAAAAGTCATCGTCGGCAAGGACGAGGTGATTGACCTGGCCCTGATTGCCATGCTCACCAACGGCCATTTGTTGTTGGAAGATGTGCCCGGTACGGGCAAAACGACACTGGCGAAAACCATTGCTGCCTCGCTGGGCTGTACCTTTCACCGCGTCCAGTTCACGCCCGACCTGCTGCCGTCCGATGTGACTGGCATCTATTTTTATAACCAGAAAAAGCAGGAATTTGAATTCCGGCCCGGCCCCATTTTTGCCCAGATTTTGCTGGCCGATGAGATCAACCGGGCCACGCCGCGCACCCAATCAGCATTGTTGGAGGCGATGCAGGAGCGGCAGGTGACGGTGGACATTGCTACTCATGCCCTGCCACGGCCGTTTCTCGTCCTGGCCACGCAAAACCCCATCGAACTGGAAGGCACCTTCCCCCTACCGGAAGCACAGCTTGACCGTTTCCTGATGAAAATTGCCATCGGTTATCCTTCTGCCAGCGAAGAAAACGACCTGCTGCTCCGTTTTGAACAGCAAGATCCATTGGACACGTTGGCACAGGTGGTAGAACCGGATGAAATTATGCGGATGCAAACCGATGTGCGCGCAGTGCGGGTAGAGGAAAGTGTGCGGCACTATGTGGTCAACATTTGCCGCGCCACGCGCTGCCATGAGGACATTGCGTTGGGGGCCAGCCCCCGCGCCACTATGGCCCTGTTTCACACCAGTAAAGCGCGGGCGGCCATTCACGGCCGTGACTTTGTCATTCCCGACGATGTCAAACAGTTGTCCCCCTACGTCCTCACCCACCGCCTGTCGGTCAACCCCCAAACCCGGCTGCGCGGCCGTCAACCCACGGACATCATCCGCGACATCGTAAACACCGTGCCCGTGCCGGTGGAGTCATAACACCTTCGCGCTCTTCACGTCCTTCGCGGAAAAATCCTATGAGCGAAAACATCTACCACATCCAACTCCTGGCGCGGGAGACCCAGAAAGAGATCCAAAAACAGGCACGGCAGAACGTATGGCGTACCGGCGGCCTGGATATGGCATCGGTGGCGCAGGCACGGGGCCTGGTTTTCCGCGAACGGGAACATAGCATTTTCAGCGACGCCTGGGTGCCGCTAGCCGTCTTTTTCGTTATCGTTGGCTTGCTGGCGGGGCGCTCAGCGCCCATGATCGCTCTGGGTGTGGTTCTGTTGCTCATCGCCGGTATCAGCCGCCTGTGGAAAAACGTGGCGCTGTTAGGTGTAGCTTATGAACGCAGCTTTGATCGCACCCGCGTCTTTCCCGGCGAACCAATACAAATGTCCATGCACATGATCAACGACAAGCCGCTGCCGCTAACCTGGGTACAAATCCGGGATACATTACCGGTAGCAATTGAACAAGAAAGTGTGCTGGCCCAAACCGCCAGCGAGATCATCGGCCAATACACCTGGCAAATCACCCTCTCCATGGCCGGGCATGAGACGATTGAACGAGAAGTAACATTACGTTTTCCCAAGCGGGGCTTTTACAAACTTGGCCCCGTTTCTTATGCTTCTGGCGATATTTTTACGCTGTTTACGCTCACCCGTGACCATGATTACCGGGATCAACTGGTGGTCTATCCACAAATTTACCCATTAGCGGAATTGGGGCTGCCACCCAAAGAGCCGTTTGGTGAAGTGAAGGTGCGCCGCAGTCTCTTCACCGACCCGATCAAGACGCAGGGGATTCGAGACTACCAGCCAGGCGACCGTTTTCGGGATGTACATTGGAAGGCAACGGCCGTGCGCGGCCACCTGCAAACCAAAGTGTATGACCCCTCCACGGGTATGACTATCGCCGTTTTTTTGAATGTAGCTACCTTTACCCGGCACTGGATGGGCTTTGATCCAGAACAGTTAGAACGTGCGGTAAGCGTCACCGGCTCCATTGCCAATTATGGCATTCAGCAGGGATGGGGAGTGGGCGTGTATGCCAATGGCTCGGTGCCCAACTCGGATCAACCCATTCGCGTGCCACCCGGTCGTTCACCTGACCAACTAGGGCACGTGCTGGAAGCATTAGCGGCCGTAACCGAATTTGGTACCAGTTCCATTGAAAAAATGATATTGCGCGAAAGTACCAATTTGCCGTGGGCGAGTACATTGGTGCTGGTCACGGCAATCGTCACTGAAGAAATCCTGGTCACGCTCATCCGGCTGAAAGAAGCCGGGCGACGGGTCACGCTGGTATCATTGGCAGACGAGCCGCCGCCGAAGGGTTTAGGCAACATCCTCAGCTACCATATCCCCACCAGCGCCCCTGCTTTCCAAAAAGGAGTGAAACACCAGACCGCTACCGAAGCCGCCCTGGGACAAATTCCCACACCAGAACCAGTGGAAATTTCCTTTGACAGAGAAGATTCATAGGACGCGGACAAATGTGAACTTACGCGAATTTTCGGGACAAATTTCAGCGTAAGTTCTGTAAATCCGCACTATCCGCGTCCCATTTTGATGATCATGCGCACAGATTCTCTCTCCACCACACAGCAAAATTCAAACCGACAAGAAAAACTCTTGAAGGTGTGGGCCTTATGCCAGCGTGAACTTTTGTATTTGTGCTGGGCGGTGATGGATGTGGCCTTGCTGACGCCGTTTGCGCTGGCGATTATGGATTGGGCGCGATTGTGGCCGCCCGGCCTCTTTTTTCTGTGGCTGCTGGTCATCATGTTGCTGGCGTTTAATCTGGTGCGGCTGATGAGTGCGCTGTTTATGCCGCCCAAACACCAGCAAGTGGTGATGGCTGTTGGGCTGGCCTTGCTGATTTTCTTTTCGCTGCGGACATTGGTACACGAACCGCAATCGTTGTGGGATGTGAGCTGGCTGGGTCTATTTTTCCGTTACATGAATGAAGCAGGCAACCAACTTTGGCTGCGGGATGTGGTCGTCTTTTTCCTGGTAGTGCTGATGTGGGCGCGGGGGATTCAACTGGCCGGCCGTGACATGACCATCAATCGTATTGGGCTGCGGCTGCGGGTGGGCGGCTTGATTATTGCACCGCTGGTGGCCTGGATCAGCGGTCGCAGTTTATATGGAGGCGGCGCTCCTTTCATATTGTTATTTTTCCTGGCCGGGCTAACGGCCGTTGCTCTCACCCGCGCTGAAGAAATTGCCCAGGACGAATCGGGGCACAGTGCCTCACTCACGCCGCGCTGGCTGCTGCTCATCGTCTTGGCCGGTTTGCTGATTGTGTTTATGGCCGGGTTAGTTGCCGTTTTGATCAGTGGAGAATCCGTGTCAATCGTGATGGGTTTACTTGGGCCATTGTGGCTGGCGCTGGAGGTGACGGTGATCACGGCCGTAGCCGCCATCAGCTACTTGCTGCAACCCGTCATATTGGCACTAGAGTGGGCATTCGATCACATACCGTTTGGTTGGCAATGGCTAACTGGCCTTATGGCAGCACTGTCACAGTTGGCACGTGGTTTCAGGCAGCCAGAAGAATTAGGGCTATCGGAGGCAGCAGAAGAGGTAACTGTTGAAGGCGCTCTAAGTCTTGGCGTACAAATCATCATCATATTGTTAGTTGCAGCAATTATCCTATCTACTGCGCTTTTCTTGGTTGAAATGTTTTGGCCAAAATCCGTGACTGGTCGTATTACTACCTTTGGGCGTACATCCGCTGCTCCCGTAGTAGAAGAAGAGGGATGGCTGCAAAAAGTGTTGGGCAGGATGGGGTTGTGGCGGGGGTGGCGCACGGCCGTGTCCATCCGCCGCATCTACAAACAAATGATGGAACTGGCCGAAACCTATGGCTACCCCAGGCTAGAAACCGAAACCCCCTACGAATACCTGCCCACCCTGGCCCAGGCCTGGCCGAATAACCAGGCTGACACCCGCCTCATCACCAACGCCTACGTCAAAGTGCGCTACGGCGAACTCCCCGAATCCGAAGCCGAACTCGAAGCCATACGCCAGGCATGGCATCGCTTGGAACAGGTTGTGCCCACAGCCGATAATCCGTGACCCGTAACATGCCAATTCCCCCTATTTTCCTACCCCTTCACCACCTTATCATTGTTTGACAGCCCCTAACCCTTATGGTATTATCCCCTCGTTCTTTCCTAACATAATGTATGTAAAGTTACTACCCAATTCAGAAGAAGTTATCTCTAACAGGTGTTTAGGAAAATTGTCCCCAACTAGGTAGTGTTGACACTGCCAAAGGAAATCAGAACATCTCAAAAATGTCAACACGTCCTAATCACAGAGAAGGAGAGTCTGGATGAGATCGCGTACAGAGATGATGGTTGACCGGTTGCGAGACCTGCAAGCCGGCACGCCAGATATTGAAGCATCCGCCGTCGTCAGCGTAGACGGCCTCATTATGGCCTCATCGCTGCCCGCCGGGGTAGACGAAGACCGTATCTCCGCTATGTCCGCTGCCATGCTCTCACTTGGTGACCGGATTGCCAGCGAATTGGCGCGCGGCGACCTGGAACAGGTACACATCAAGGGTAGCGCCGGTATTATTGTCCTTCGTGCTATTGGTGAAGATGCTGTGCTCACCGTGTTGGCACGGGCGCAGGCCAAATTGGGCCTTATTTTTCTGGATATGCAGCGAGCGGCCGATGATCTGGAAAGATTGCTTTAGACACAAACAAAAGCGAAGTACACATTCGCCCTCAAGAGTTTAATCCAGGGAGGGGCATGTCGCCCAAAGTGACATGCCCCTCTTTCTTTTTTAGTGAGCAGTTAGTAGTAAGCAGTTAGCAGCGAGCGGCTGAGGAGACGGCTTACTGCTAACCGCTTACTGCTAACTTTTTCCATAGAGGAATACCATGACCAAATTTATCTTTTTTACAGGCGGTGTTGTCAGTTCCGTAGGCAAAGGGGTGACGGCGGCGGCGCTCGGCCGTTTGCTCAAGGCACGTGGCCTCAAAGTGGCCGTGCAAAAGTTGGACCCCTACATCAACGTAGACCCTGGCACTATGTCCCCCTACCAGCATGGCGAAGTGTTTGTGACCGAAGACGGCGCGGAGACAGATTTGGATTTGGGCCATTATGAACGCTTTATTGACATCAACCTGAGCCAGGCATCCAACGTCACCACCGGACGAGTATATGCCGAGGTAATCGGCCGTGAGCGGCGCGGTGATTACCTGGGTGGCACCATTCAGGTCATCCCCCACATCACCGACGAAATCAAAGGTAACATCCACCTGGTAGCCCGCCAGAGCGAGGCCGATGTGGTGCTGGTGGAAGTGGGGGGCACGGTGGGCGATATTGAAAGCCTGCCATTTATGGAGGCATTGCGCCAGATGCGCTCCGACATGGGGCAGGATAATACGCTCTATGTGCATGTCACTTTTTTACCGCACGTGGGGGCCAGCGGTGAATTGAAGACCAAACCGACACAGCACAGCGTACGCGAACTGCGTGGCATCGGCATCCAGCCGGATGTGATCATTGCCCGCGCCGATCACCCCATTCCCCATGAGCATGTGCAAAAAATCGCCCTCTTCTGTAATGTGGAAGAACGGGCGGTCATTCCTGCGCCCACCAGCGATATTTTGTACAGCATTCCGCTACTGCTGCATGAAGCAGGGCTGGATAGCTTTGTAGTGGAACGGCTGAAGCTGGAGACGGTGACGCGCCCGGATATGCTGGAATGGCAGCAAATGATTGAGGAAATTCGACGGCCGAAACCAACTATTCGCCTGGGCATTGTGGGCAAATATGTGGAACTGCACGACGCCTATATGAGTGTGCGCGAGGCGTTGTACCATGCTGGGACCGTCAATAATCGTCAGGTGGAGATTGAGTGGATTCATTCGGGCGATCTGGAAAAAGGAAAAGGCTGGGAACAGTTTGAAGGGCTGGATGGGGTGGTGGTGCCCGGTGGTTTTGGCGAGCGGGGTATTGAAGGCAAGATTAAAACGGCGCGCTGGGCGCGAGAAAACCAGGTGCCCTATCTGGGGTTGTGTCTGGGGATGCAGGTGATGTGCATTGAACTGGCGCGGGATATCTTAGGGAGCGACGATGCCAACAGCACGGAGTTTGACCGCCAGACGGAAATGCCCATCATCAGCCTGATGGCCGACCAACACGACCTGTCCAACATGGGCGGAACAATGCGCCTGGGGGCGTATCCGTGTGTGCTGAAGCCAGGCACCAAGGCGTATACTGCGTATCGGGCGGAGCGGGTGGATGAACGGCACCGCCACCGCTGGGAGTTCAACAATAAGTACCGGGAGATTATGCAGGCGCATGGGTTGGTGTTCAGCGGGATGTCGCCTGACGGCCGTCTGGTAGAAATTGCCGAGTTACGCGACCACCCCTTCATGTTGGGCAGCCAGTTCCACCCCGAATTTAAGAGCCGGCCGAATCGGCCGCACCCGTTGTTTAAGGCTTTCGTGGCGGCGGCGGTCAAACGGCAGGAAGCATCCCAGAACACACGGCAAAAAGCGGGCAAAAATGGGAAAGCGCCTGGAGTCAAAGTTGTCGCGGAGGGCTAAATGAAACAAACCTGGAAGATAGGGGTCATTGGTGATTTTAACCCCAAAAATCGTTCCCATGTGGCTACCAATGAAGCACTGATCCATGCGGCAGACCGGGAAGGCATGGTGATTGAGGTACAGTGGATACCAACGCCTTCCCTGGAAACGGCCGTAGCGGAAACGTTACGGCCGTATGATGCCCTCTGGTGTTCTCCGGGTAGCCCCTACCAAAGCATGGTTGGGGCGCTGAATGCCATTCGGTTTGCCCGTGAACGGAACGTCCCCTTTCTGGGCACTTGAGGCGGTTTTCAACATACTCTGGTAGAGTATGCACGGCATGTTTTAGACATTCAGGACGCTGACCATGAAGAGTCCAATCCCACCGCTTCCACGCTGCTGATTAGCCTGCTTTCCTGTTCGCTTGTCGGCCAGAGGCAAAACATTCAGCTTGTACCGGATTCCCTGGCTTACCGGGCCTACCAACAGGCCGAAGTAACAGAGGCATTTCACTGCAATTATGGTTTGAATCCGGCCTTCCGCCAGCAGATGGAACGGGGTTCCTTGAAAGTAACCGGCATTGATCGAGAAGGTGATGTGCGTATTGTGGAACTACCCGATCATCCATTTTTTCTGGCAACTCTTTTTCTCCCCCAATTAACCTCCAATCCTGAGCAGCCTCACCCCCTTATCCTGGCATATACGCAAGCAATTCAATCTTGATCTGTGACAAATCAAGTATTGAACTTGAATAACATACAACAAATCAGCTAACAGGCAGAAGCAAATGCAAGAGGCAACCAGCACGGCCGTGTCCCAGGAACGGCTCAAACAATATCTGGCTGAAGAATCTGAAGACCTGCTCAAAACCCTGCGTCTTTATGTGTGGCGGGCGGGCCTGGCAGATGGTACGGCCGTCAACAACCTGGCGCGTGAACTATTGAATAACGTTGTGGTGGAGGCGCTCAACCACGCGGATCGCTTTGATCCCAACCGCCAGCCTAAAGCGTGGCTGTTGGGCATTGCCGCCAATCTGGTACGGCGCGAACAGGAAGCGCTGATCAAGAAATTCCGGCGTGAACCCTTGATCCAGGACATCAGCCCGCACAACACTCTGAGCGAAGATGAACTGTTTGAAAAGCTGACGGCCGTACACGCCCCCGGCCCCGATGGACTGATTGAGATGGAAGAGACGGTCACGGCCGTACTCTGCCAGCTTTCCGCCGATGACCAGCTCATTATCACTTGTGCCGTCCTGTTAGAGATGGATGGCCGCGCCCTGGCGCGCACGCTGGGCGTCAAACCGGGCACGGCCCGGATGCGGCTGCACCGGGCGCTGTACCGGCTGCGGGAAATCTGGGTAGACACAAACGGCGGGGAAAAATAATGATGAACGAGCAACAACTGGCACGAGAAAAGGCAGCTTTTATTTACAGCACAGCCCTGGAAGATGAGGATTTCACGGCCGTGGCCGATGTGCTGGCCCAGGCCGAACAAGACCCGGTGTTGGAGCAAATGCTGTTGGAGATCAACGCCGCCTGGCAGTCAGAAATGGAGGACGAGACGATGACACTGGCCACACAGACAAAGGACACAGAAAACGGCCGTGCAAAGACAAGCTGGCGGCGCTATCTGTGGCCGGTTGGCGGGGCAGTCGCCCTCTTGGTTCTAGTCTTTGGCTGGCTTCTCACGGGCGGTGGGCTGTTTGGCCAACCGCAAGTACAGGATGTAGAAGTCACTCGGGTGGTTACAGAGTCTCCTGGCTATACCAACCAATACTTTTCTGATAGCCGCACTGTACCTGATTTGTCATTTGAAGCACTGTCCTATCTTTTTCAAAGGAACGCGGAAGACGGGGTAAGAGACGTGGTTATACCCACGGCCGTACCGTCTCAGCCCAATGAGCCAGCGAATAGCAATGCCGCACAGTCCATTGACCGGCTCATCGTCCGCAATGGTTCCATGACCGTTGAGGTCGCCGACCCATCAGCCGTACGGGCGCAGGTGGAAGCGCGGGTGGCCGCAATGGCTGGCGATGGCGCTTTTGTGGTCAGCAGTGAAGAATACCGGCGCACCAATGCCCTGCCGGCCGTACACATGACCATTCGTATACCGACGGCGCGGTTTAATGAAACAATGAACTGGTTGGCCGACACGGCCGTGCCCGATACCATTCCTCACCGCACGGAAACGGCCCAGGACGTCACCGAGGAGTACGTAGATTTGCAGGCACGTCTAGAAAGCATGACGGCTGCCCGTGACCGGCTACTGGACATCATGGAAAATGCACGCACAACCGAAGAGTTGCTGCGAATAGAATCACAACTCACCACGCGTGAAGCCGACATTGAAGCCTTACAAGGGCGGATGCAATACTTGCAGCAAGCGGCGGCGCTTTCCCTGATCGAGATTCAATTGGATCCCTACGTCTTGAACCAACCATTTGACAACAGTTGGAAACCGGCAGAAACGGTACGCCAGGCCATTGAAAGCTTGCTGGCTACTTCCCAAAATGTAGCCGATTTCCTCATCGTCCTCGTCATCGCCGTGCTGCCCTGGCTCATGCTGCTGATGTTGGCAGGCTATCTGGTCATCCGTTTCATCTGGCGGCCCTGGCAGGCCCGGCGGCCAGAGTAGATGGCTTTTAATACACTTCTTTGGGACGCCACAGGTGAAGTAGTTTGCCTGGGGCGTCTTCGTTTAATTGTGACCAACTGGTAATGGGCAGTTCTACATGAGCGATATTGGCGGTGGTGAAATGTTCCCCCTGCCCTGTCAGGTCGGCTACCAATTCTTCCATACCCGGATTGTGCCCCACAATCATCACCCGTTTATATTGGTCATCTAGGCCTTGTAACACTTCCAAATAAGTGGCCGGGTCGGCGTGGTAAAAGCGGGACGTGGTCACTAACTCGCTGTCGTAGTCGCAGGCCAGCGCCACCAGTTCGGCCGTAGCCAGAGCGCGTTCGGCGGTGGAAGTGATGATCAGGTCGGGGGTTAGCTCTTCTTTCTTGAGCAGTTTGCCCATTTGGGGGGCGTCTTGTTTGCCGCGTTTGTTCAACGGCCGTGCATGATCCGACAATTTGCTGTTATCCCAGTCTGACTTGGCATGTCGCATGATCAATAATGTTTTCATCGTTACCTCGCTAATTCATCAGCGCAATCATTACTAAAACAAATATCATAGATAAGGATATTAACAAGAGGAGAATCACCACCATTTTGCGAGCAAAACTTCCCCTTGCTTGAGAAGGTTTATAAATAGGATCCAGCCATTCCAAGTTATCAGCGTCTAGCCATTCCATATTAGTCATTTGGCTGGAATAAGTATTACCTGGGGAATTAGAACTACCCTTACCTCCCACTACTGGAAACAACGCAGCACTAAGCACTATTCTTTCCGCAAATGTGGCAAGGTTGCTAAAGACGATACTCTGTCCATATGCCAGGCTATTTACAGAGGCTTTCGCTTCGGCGGCACTAACGCCGAAATTCTCCCGGTATATTTTTGCTGCTTCTTCTTCCTTGCCGTCATGAATCAGTTGCTTGATCGCTTTCAAACTCGTTGCCAGGTCTGTTAAATTGCTTAGATCATCGATATTGAAAGCTTTGTCAAAAAGCGGTGGCCAATCCCGAGGGAGCAAAGGCTTGGACGGCCGTGACCGTACCTTTTCCGGCACAATGACCGCACTGTCGCAATACCCACATTGCACAATTGGGGCATCATCCCCGTCGTAATTTAGGCTAGCATTACAAGATGGACAATTGAAGGTGTAAGCCATCCACTTTTCCTTGTTGATTAACTGAAAACTCAACCCAAGAGTAGATCATATTGGCAAAGCCGACAACCATTTACGCTGGGAAAATGAAAAGGTTTTTCTCCTCTTCTCTTGACAAGGTGTAATTTCGACACTAATATATTCGTGTATTTATCACACTAAAGGCAAACATGAACAGAACTGTTTTTATAAATCAACAACCAGTCAAACTAGACGCCGCGCAGCTCATCCAATCCGGCGGGGAGGGCATGGTGTTTCGGTGGCAAAACACGGCCGTCAAACTCTACCACCACCCCACCGCCCAACACCAGGCCAAGCTGGCTTACTGGTTTCAGAACGGGCTGGGGCAGGTTGTGCCTACGGCCGTACACGCCCCCTGCGCCCCGGTGACAGACAATAACGGTGGGTTGGTCGGCTTCCAAATGCCCCTGCTGCCACCCGGCAGCCAGCCGCTCAAGGCATTGAGCAACCCCCTCTTTCGCCAGAAAAACAACATCCCCCTACCGGCCATCGTCAGCCTGCTGACCCAAATCCATGCCACCCTCAGCCACCTGCACCAGCACCACATCCTCATCGGCGACCTCAACGACACCAATATCCACTTCACCCTTTCACCTTGTCACCTGTTCACCCCTTCTCTCATTGACGCCGACAGCTACCAATTCGCCCACTTCCCCTGCCCGGTAGCCATGCCCACCTTTTTAGACCCGGATTTGTATGGGGTGGCGGATTTAGGCGCACGGCCGTTCTTCACCCCCCGCACCGACTGGTATGCCTTTGCCGTGCTGTTGGTCAAAACTTTACTGGGCGTCCATCCTTATGGCGGGGTGCATCCGCAGCACAAAACGGTGATGGCGCGTGCCCAGGCCCGGGTGAGCATCTGGCAACCGTCGGTTACCCGGCCCGCCAACAGCCTGCCGTTAGATACCCTGAGCGATGAGTGCCAGCATTATCTCTTGCGCGTGTTTGAACAGGGGGAACGGCCGTCCTTCCCCGCCGCTCTCCTCACCAATGCCCTGCGCCCGGCCGTCAGCCAGAAACGGGCTGCCGGTACACCAACAACGGCTGGACGGATGCGTCTGTTGTTGGCCGATGAGGGGTTCATCGAGCATCTGGCGCTGCTGCCTAACGGCCGTATCGCCGCCATTCTGCACAACGGGCAAAACTACAAACTGGTACGGTTGGGCATCGGCGGCCGGTACGAGGAAATGACCTTATTTGACGGCTCACCGGGCTATCAATTTGCCCACTTTGGCGGCAGGTTTCTGGCGGTGAATCCACCGCAGCGCAACCAACTGCTGCTGCTGGATGTGGGCCACAGCAGCCCGCAAAAAGTGGGCATGGTGGACACGGCCGTATTCCGGGACACGGCCGTATTCGCCGCCACCCCGCACCATTTGTACCGCATTGCCGGGAACTGGATCATGCGCGGGCAGGTACAAAACGGCCATTACGTGGAGGATGCCATCGCCACTGCTCACAAAAACCAGACCTGGTTCCAGGCATCACCTTACAATGACACCATAGCCGGTTATCACCGTGTGTTTGCCGAGTATTGCTTTTTTGTGCAGACGGGCGCGGGCAGTTATGACCTGCTGCCGCCGCTGCTGCCCACCGGGGAACATAATGCCCAGGCGGGCATGGCCTTTGGCGCGGATACCGTGGCGGTAATTGTGCAGGCGGCGGGGCGCGGCGCTGTCCGCACACTCACGCACGTTTTCTCATTCACCGGCCAACGGCAACACAGTGTTGAAGCAGGAGAGGATGTCTGGGAAACGGCCGTTGCCACCTACCCCATCACTCCTCTCCCTGCCGATTACACCCCACCCATCCGGCTGCTGCGTCTGGGCCGCCATTTGCTGCGGCAAGAACCCACCCGCCTGCTAGCGTTGGATATTTAGCAAAAAAGCAGATGGTATAACCACTACTCCTCAGCGAACTTGACGACGGTGACACCATCGCCGCCTTCACCATCACGGCCGTCCTCCCAGGACAACACGTTGGGGTTACTTTGCAGCGAATGGCGGATGGCGTGTTTCAGCCGGCCGGTGCCCTTGCCGTGAATAATGCGCACCCAGGGCATCCGGGCCATCTCCGCCTTGTCCAGAAAGGCGGTCACTTCGGCCAGTCCGTCCTCCACGCGGCGACCACGAATATCGAGTTCAAGTCCGGGCGACGGCCGTGCCCCCACCCGCATATACTCCGGTTCCGGTTCCACCTGTGGCCGATCCTTCCATTCCAGGTCACTCAACTTCACCCGCATCTGCATCTGCCCAATCGCCACCTGCGCCTCATACTTACTCAAAGACACAATTTCGCCCTGCGTGTTCAGCGCCTTCACCACCACCACATCCCCCGGCTGCCACTCCAACGTATTGCGCGTCGGTTTGCGCTCCTTCACCGGCTGCGGGGCAATGGCAGCTATATCGGCCGTACCCACCTTCTCCACATCCTTCGTCACCTGCTTCAATTTATTCAGTGAATGGGCATCACGGATACCCTGGCGGGCTTTGCGCAGTTCTTCCTCAATCGCCTCGATTTTAGCTTTGGCTTCTGCCTGAGCATTTGCCAGCACCTGCTGCCGCTCTTGTTCAATTTGCTCCAACCGCCGTGCCAGCGCGTCCCGGTCTTCTTCAATGTCGCGCAGCGCCAACCGCGAAGCGGCCTCTTCGGCCGCCATCTTGTCCCGCAGTTCATAAATCGCGTCCAGCAGCGCCTCCGATTCATTGCCACCCGCGCCGGTCAGCGCCATGGCGTCGGCCAGAATCGTCTCGTCAAGTCCCAGCCGCCGGGCAATGGCGAAGGCATTGGAACGCCCCGGAATGCCAATCGTCATTTCATAGGTCGGCGACAGCGTTTCCAGGTCAAACATCAACGAGGCGTTGGTCGCCCCCACCTCCTGATCGGCGTACAGCTTCAGTTCCGGGTAATGGGTAGCCACAAAGGTCGTCGCCCCCTTATCCCGCAAAAAGCTGACGATGGCCTGGGCCAGCGCCGCCCCTTCCTGTGGGTCGGTGCCGGAGCCGAGTTCGTCCAGCAGCACCAGCGACCGCTCGTCCACCTTGTCTAAAATGCGCACAATGTTGGTCATATGGGAGGAGAAGGTGGAAAGGCTTTGCTCGATGGACTGCTCGTCACCAATGTCGGCAAACACATCTTCAAATATGGTCAGGCGGGCTTCGACGGCGGGCACATGCAGCCCCGATTGGGCCATCAAGGCCATCAAACCCATCGTTTTCAAGCTGACCGTTTTGCCGCCGGTGTTGGGGCCGGTGATGAGGACGGTGAAGACCTCCTCCGGCAGCGTCAGGTCGGTGGGCACAACGGTGTGCGGATCGAGCAGGGGGTGACGGCCGTTGCGAATCCACACCGTAGAGCCTGGATGCAAATTGCGCGGCGGTGGCGTCCATTTTTCTCGTTCGTTGGCATGTTTGGGGGGTTTGGGCTGTTCAAATTCACGCCACGCCACAAAGTCTGGTTCCACACCTCTGATCAGCGCGGAGTAACGGGCGCGGGCAAAAATCAGGTCAAGTTCGGCCATGCGCTCCACAATGCGCTTGATGCTTTCGCCGTGTTCAGCCACTTTGGCGGATAGCTCTTTGAGAATGCGGTTGATTTCGTCCTGCTCCTGAATTTGCAAGCCGCGATATTCGTTGTTGAGTTCCACCGTTTGCATCGGTTCCACCCACAAGGTGGCCCCACTGCCGCTCTGGTCATGCACAATGCCTTTGACGCGCCCTTTGGCGTCTGCCTTGACGGGCACGACGTAACGGCCACTGCGCTGCGTGATGATCGGCTCTTGCAACCATTGGTTTTGGCTGGAGTTGAGAAGTTTTTGCAGTTTGTCCTGGATACGGCCGTGAACCACCCTGAGTTCACTCCGAATTTTTGCCAGCTTCGGGCTGGCGCTGTCCAGCACCTCGCCGCGCTCGTCAATGGTATTGTTGATCGCCGTCACCAGCCCCGGACAATCCTCAATCAGTTCGGCAATCGCCGCCAGGTGCGGAAATTCGGCCGCCGCCTTCACAATCACCCGGTGCAGATTACGGCCAGCGATGATGGTGTTGCGAATATCCAGCAGTTCCTCGGCCGGCAGCGTGAAGCCACGATAGGCATTGTCACACGAGCGGCGCACATCCCGCGCCCCGCCAATGGTCACGCCGCTGCGCGTGTCCAGCAGCAGCATCGCCTCGCGCGTCTCCGCCTGCCATTGCGTGGCCTCCATTTCATCGGTGGTCGGGTGCAGCCGCCGCGCCAATTCCTCCCCGGCGCTAAAGCTGGTATACCCGGCCAAAATGTCTAAAACCTTGTCAAATTCCAGTGTGTGTAATGATTTTGCATCCATCTTAAAGCTCAAAAGTAATGCTCAATTCTTTCAGGTTAATCACGGCTCCAGACTGCGTTAGGAAATCCATATCCAAAATGCCGTTTATTTCAAAACCATAGTCCATTCCACCTACTTCAATTTCAAAGTTGAACAGTTTTCGATTTTCGATCTGTACAAAATCCACCAGCCGTGTAAACACAACTTCTGTACCGCCCACTCCCCGGATGGTATACAACGTATCGTCAAGCGAGGGGCCAATGCCTATAGCTTGCAGCGCATCTACAGCCAGAATGGTTGTGGCTGAGCCAGTATCAACCAGAACATTGGGGACTTCAACTGTCTTTTTATAGTAAGAAATGGTAACGGCCGTGAACGGTAAGCTGTCAATTAACGCTAATTGCATGGCGGTTACTCCTGATCCCAAGCCACTGTCTTTCCCGAATATCTAGCTCTTCACGGCTCGTATGCACAAAGTAGAACTCCCGCGTCGGATGTTCTTGATGCAGACGACGATAAGTTAACATGGCTTCATTACCATCAAAACAGGTTTCGACCACACCGATACGATCCAGGTGACGACGATTATCAACTGTGGTATGCGCTTCTAATGCTTCGATGACCAGCCACTGTTCAGGGTAGGCTTTGCGAATTTCTGACCATATCATAGTGCCACTTCTCCCAGATTGCAGCCGGTTTCCCAACCAGGCTATTGCTTCAAAAACAGTATCATCACTCCTTGTATTTCCTGTGCATTTTATCATAGGGTGAAAGAATCAGGGTAAACGGCCGTGCCACACTTTAAGGTATGGGCATTGATAGCCAGTTGTTGTTCACAAACTGCCCGTTTTCATCCTGAAAGTACATGGTGAGCCGGATAGCTTCGGGTGTACTGCCTTCTGGAACGGGCAGCAGGTACATATCACGCACCAATTCGCCGGGCTGCCAGGTGGTGGTGGGCGCATAACCGCTGACGGGATGGGTCGCATCCGCCTGCACCAGGATGTCTTGCGGGCCTTGCGGCGGATCGGCCGCAACCAGATGCGCGGCTACGCTGTAATTTTGCGTCACCGGTTCCGTCGCCTGCCAAACCACAGTCAGCAGAAGGCCATCGGCCGTAGGCGTCACGGCCGTGTCCCGAATCTGGATGCCGTTCCCCACCTCAAACGGGCTGGCGGCGGCTAAGGTAGTGGTGTACGGCCGTGACCCCACCACCACCACACCCGGCGCCGCCAGATTAAAATGCACCTCGCCCAACTTTTCCCGCCAGGCATCAGCCGACCAGTAACCGGCTGTGAACGTAGGCGTGAGCAGCCGCCCCTCACGCTGCACAATCTCGCGGAAATTGGCGCGGTGGTCTACGAGGGTGAGCGAAGAGGGTAATTCATCGCTGACGTAACGGCCGTAACCCGCTGCAAAAAAAGATGTGCCCCAGGGAATGGCCACCGTCGCCGGAAGCACGTCTGGGGGAATCGTTTGCAGCGTCTCAATGACCTGACGGCCGTCGGGATTTTGCGTCAGGCTGTCAATAAACGGCCGATTGGCGCGATACAATCCCACCACCAACAGCAGCAGCGCGCCCACTGCCAGCCAGCGGCCGATTGCCCACCGCTGACTAATTTCCGTTAGCAGCACCGCCAACCCGGTCACCAGCAGTAGCAATACCGGCATCAGCGCGGCCGGCGCCCAGACGGCCGGTGGGAACAACCAGACAAAAACAGAGGTCGCCACCACACCTAAACTCAATGCCAGCCCCACCCGCCATTGGCGATAAAGCTGCACTATCAATCCAATCAGCCCCAAAACGACTAATCCCGCCGGTAGTTGATGGCGCAAATGTGACCAGAGGAAACGGCCGTTTGCCACCCCCTCGGCCATCGTTCGCGGTGGACGCAGCACGCCGCCGGTCACTTCGCTGCCGCTGAACTGTTCCCAAAAACCGGCCCAATGTCCCGGCTGGCCATATACCCAGGTCGCCCCTTGCCAGACGCGCAGCGGCAGGTAAAGGTAGGCCAGAAAGGGAATGAAAAAAAGCAACAACCCATAGCCCAACAGTCGCCAGCGGCCTGGTTGTGACCACACGGCTGTCGCCACCAGCACAACCAGTGATGGCGCAAATAACAGGAGGAGGCGGTGGTGGGACACGGCCGTGCCAAATACCAGGCACATCCCCAACCAATCCACCAACCGCCACCGTTCCGCCAGCCGCAGCCCCAGCCACAAAGAGAGCGTGAAGCCCAACAGGCTAAAGCTGTACACCTCGGCCACAATGCTGTGAATCCAGACCGTCTCTACCAGTCCCAACAGCAATACGCCCGCCGCGCTGATCCAGGCATTCTGCGTCAGCCGCCAGAAGATGGCATAGGCCACCAGCAAAGCCAGCGCCGACCAGACCAGTGCGCTCAAAGAAGCCGCTGCTGCCGGAGCCATGCCCAACGAACGGGCAACGGCCGTGACCAGCGTACTCAACATGGTAAACAGGGGATACCCGGTAAAATGGATCGTGCCGCCCAGGTTCAGCGCCACCTGAATTTCACCTACGTCAATCAGGTAATCATGGGTACTGCCATTCACATCACGCTGCAAGGTGAGCAGATACACGGCCGTCAACAAAACAATCGCCAACAAACCGGGCAACCAGACAGAGCGCATGACCTTGTGCCACCAGGCCATATCCTCACGCCCCTGAGCCACTGAGAGCACATCAGACTTTATGCTGTTCCTTCAGATTGATCATATCGTTGGGCAAAACGGCCGTGCGCCTTCGCCCAATCGCCCGCCTTGCCCCGTTCAAGTCCAGGTCGAGCAATTCCTGTTCCGCCAGAGCAATCGTTTCCTCAAGTAGTTGGTGCAAAGGTTCAATGGACTCGGCAGGTGGCACAAAGTTGGTCTGCTGCAAACGCAAGGCCAGACCGGGCGGCGTCAGGGTCATCTCGGCAATCGTCTCGTTAAGCCATTTGAAACCGGGGTGGGCCAGATACAGGCCATTTAGCCCCAACAATGCGCCCATAATCCGCCGCTGCATCCGCACCAGCACCTCGGCCAGCATCAACCAGTCCTGCCGCGCCGCCAGCACATCCCGCATGTACCAGATGCCCAGCGCGGGGAAGTTCAGGTTTTCTGCCACCATCGCCCGCCGCAGCGCGTCCGGGTAGGGGCTGATTTGCGCTTGCCAGCGGTCAAACTGCGCCCGGCCGACCACCCCCACCCCATGCCGCAATCCGGCCAACCGGCACTGCTTGAGCACGGCCGTGTCTCCCGCCAATACGTCAACAATGTACCGATCAATCGTGCTGACCAGGAAATTGCTGATGTCGCACTGCATCGGCCCTACCAGATAATCCTCTGACCATTCATCATCCTCCAACGGCCAGAATTCGATGATTTCAGCGTTTAACTGCTGGATGGGCTGCCGCCGATCCGCATCTGTCGGTGGCTCATGCCAGAAGATGTCCAGTTCAATGTCGGCGTAGTCATCGGCACGGCCGTGCCCCACCGACCCGGCCACCACCACCGCCGCCACCTTCACATTTTGCGCATACAGCCCCGCCATCTGCTTTGCCAATTCCAATCGCCATCTGCCTGCCTCGTTCATTATTTCCTCTGCGCCTCTGCGTCAAACCCGCTTTATCAACCGATATTCACCGGGGCGCGGTTGGTAGCCCAATTTGCGGTTAATTGCCAACATCGGCCCGTTTTGCGAATCGTTATGCGTGCGGATGCTGTCCGCGCCAAACGCCTTGGCAAAACAGATGGATTGCACTTTAAGCGCCAGAGCAATGTGGCGGCCCCGGTAAGCCTGATCTACGCCGGTCATCAAGTTATACATGGAGTTTGATTCCTGAAAATACCCCACCGCTGCCAGCCCCACATAACGATCACCGTCCACGGCCAGCAGTTGACCCTCCGGCACAAACCAGGCCGCCCGGTTCCACATTTCATTCATCTCGTCAAAATCGGGGAATGAACCTTGTGTGGCCGGATCATCCAATACACAGGCATAGTTCAGCGCATGTAATTTGCGCCGCGCCGTTTCCGTATCCCCTTCGGCCGCCAGGGAGGTCAGGCGGATGCCGCTTGTTTCCACCTCGGCAATCATACCGGCAAACGGCCGTTCATCGAACGTGTGCAGATCAATGACCGACTCAAACAAGTGGTGTTCAATGGCAAACCCGTGCTTCTCGGCAAAACGCAGGCAGGCCGGGCAATCTTCGCGCACATCGCTGGTGAGCAGCGTGGCCCCCTGCTCGCGGGCAAACGTCCACACGGTTTCGACCAACTGTGCCCCTAATCCCTGCTGCCTATGCGCAGGATGCACACAAACCCACAACTGAAAACGGCCGTCCGCCGCATGAGCCGGATGCAAAGCCACACCGTACCCCACCAGACGGCCGTCAGACGTTGCCGCTACCCAGCGACGGCGAATTTGCCCTGATGGATTGTTGGCCTCCCAATCAAACAAGGAAACGGCCGTAACCGGTTGTGGCCCCACCACCGTCAGCAATTCAGCCAATGCTGCAAAATCTTGCTCCGGCACGGCCGTGCGGATGATGTAGTTCTTTTTCATATTTGTTCCTGCCTGGATGTAGGGCGATTTTGAAAATCACCCCACATTCTCACTCTTCCCCCGCCCACAACCGCCGCATCTCCTCACTCGTTTGCAGCAGTTCATCAAGTGTGCCGGTGGCCGCGACACGGCCGTCTTGCAGCACAATAATCTGGTCAGCGCGGCGCAATACCGCACGGCGGTGGGAAATAACCAGGCAGGTCGGTAAGGCATCCGATTTCTCAGAGAAATCGGCTGTCTTCTGGAATAATCGTTCCCACAACAACGCCTCTGTCTCCACATCCAGCGCGCTGGAGAGATCATCAAACACCATCAGTTTCGCGTCGCGGGCGAACATGCGGGCAGCGGCCGTGCGCTGCACCTGCCCGCCAGACAAACGCACCCCACGCGGCCCCACCACCGTGTCCAGCCCTTGTTCCATATCACGAATGTCGCGGTCGAGCACGGCCGTATACACCGCCCGCGGCACATCCACCTGCTCCTCCGGCAGCCCCAACAGGATGTTCTCACGGACGGTTTCACTGAACAGGCGCGGAATCTGGCCCGTATAGGCGGCGCGGGGCGGAATGAAAAAGGTCGCTGGGTCATCCACCCGTTGCCCATTCCAAACAATCTCCCCCTCGCCCGGCGGCAGCAGCCCCAACAACGCCTTCAGCAGCGTGGTCTTGCCCGCCCCAATGCGCCCCGTGACAACGGTGAAGGAGCCACGCGGCAGGGTGAAGGAGATATCGTGGATGCCATATTCGGAATTTCGTGATGCGTGATGCGTGATGCGTGAACCGTCATTCGACTGCTCACTATCCACTACCAACTGCTCGCGGACGCTGCGTCCGTCGCCCACTGCTAACTGTTCACTGCCCACTGCCAACTGCTCATTACCCACTGAATACCGATAAGACAACCCGCGCACTTCCAGGCGTTCCAGGCGGTCGGCGGCCGTTTTGGGGGTGTAGGGCAGGTCAGGGAGGGTCCCGTCACGGCCGTCGAAGTAAATCGGATGGTGGGCCACGACCTCACCCGGTGGTGCGCCTTGCATCATCGCCTCCATGCGCTGGTTAGAAACCGCCACCTGGTTATACCGCGTAATGACCGTGCCGGACATGCGCATCAACTGCGTCACTGGCCAGATATAGGCGGCAAAGAGGGCAAAATCACCCACCGTAAATTCGCCGGCATACATCGCCTGCGCCACCAGCAGCAAAATCAGGCCAATACCTATGTCCACCGTGCCATCAGACAACGCTTCCACCACCTGCGTCAACAGGCGGTCTTTAACCATCGCTTCCTTGCGCCGGTCATTGTGGGTACGGAAGCGAGCCACAATGCGCTCCTCGGCGTGAGCCACTTTCAACGCCTGCGCACCGTTGAACATATCGGCAATAAGGCCCGTCACCTGGCTGGTGGCTTCCCGGCTTTGGGCGCGGTAGGCGCGGGCGCGGTGGCGCAGCCGTTGAGCAATAAACACCACCACCGCCAACGGCACAAAAACGCCCAACGTCACCGTGACGCTGATTTGCAACATGATCGCAAAGGAAAAGACGGCCATAAAAATGAGGCCCACCAGGTCATCAATAACGACGATGCCCTCTAGCAGCGCCTCTGTGTCATCGCGGAAAGTGCTGATCGCTTCGCCGGTGGAAAGCCGCCCGCCGTCTGGTTTGTGCGGCAATGGGTCGGCCCCTGGACGCTGCAAAATGCGCGCCAGCATGTTGCGCATCAACAGGCCAAAGCTGTGGTATTGAAAGTTAATGTAACAGAGCGCCGCCCCGGCCAGCGAAAGCCCCATGATGAGCGCCGCCCCAATTTGCAGCCCCACAAAGGCCCAGGCAGTCACATCCAGGTCATTAACGCCGGTCAGCCAGTCAAAAAAGAGCTTGAGAATGAGGCCGACGGCAATAGTCGCCACCATGTGAATAGAAATGGTGATCACGTCGCCAACGTAGTAGACGGGCCGAAAAGTCATCAGCCGCCAGAAGTATTGGTAGGTTTTCAGGGTTGGTGTGTTCATAGTTCTGAAGAGATCGGGAGATTGAGCGATTGGGAGATTGTCATCTCTGAATCTCCCAATCGCTCAATCTCCTCCAATCCAGTCTGCAACAGCCGATAAAAATGCGAATCGGGGTCTTGGGCGAGTTGGGTGCGGGGGGCGTGTTCCAGCACACGGCCGTTGCCCAATACCATGATCTCGTCTGCCCGCTGCACCGTGCCTAACCGGTGGGCCACAATGATGGCGGTGCGGTTGGTCAGCAGCCGGTCGGTGGCCCGCTCAATTAGCCGCTCGGTGGCCGGGTCCAGCCGGGACGAGGCTTCGTCCAAAATGACCAGCCCTGGATCGGCCAGAAAGACGCGAGCGAAAGCCAGCAATTGCGCTTCCCCGGCAGAGAGGCTGGTATCGGCCGCCAGTTCACTGTCCAGGCCGTTGGGCAGCCGGTTCAACCAGTCGCGCAGCCCCAATTCATCGAGGACGGAGAGGATACGGCCGTCGTCAATCGCCTCATTAAACAGGGTCAGATTGTCCCGTAGGGAAGCATGGAACAACTGCACGTCTTGTGTCACCAGGCCAATGTGCTGGCGTAGCTGCGCCTGTTTGGCCCGCCGAATGTGATGCCCACCCAGGCGTACCATGCCGCTGGTGGGGTCATAAAAGCGGAAGAGCAGCTTGGTAAGGGTAGATTTGCCGCTGCCGGTGCGCCCCAAGACACCCAGAATCGTGCCGGGGGGTAGGGAGAAGTTGATGTTTTCGAGTACGGCCGTGTCCGGGTCATCAGCATAAAAAAAGGAGACATTGGTGAATTCCACCGCCAGCGGCCCGGATGGAAAATCCACACCTGGCCCATCGTGCAACGTCGGCTGCTGGCCCCACAATTCTACAATGCGGTTGACACTGGCCCCGGCCCGCTGCAACTCTTCCACCTGCCGGTTAATGCGCCAGAGCGGGTCTTTGATCAGGTCAATGTAGTAGAAGATGAGGTAAACGGCGCCAATGGTCATGATCCCCTGCTCGTATAGACTGGCCCCAAACAGATGAGCGCAGCCATAAGCGACGGCAAAGATGAAGGTGGGTGTTTGCATGACCCAGACGTTGGCGCGCATGGCGCTGTTCATGGCCCGCCAGCGGTCGCCGGCCAGCCGCAGCAGTTTGCCCATGATGTAGGCCACTGCTCCCGACGAGCGGATGGTTTCCGCGCCGCTCAACCATTCTTCCAATGAGCCAAAGAGGCTGGCGTCGGCTTCACGCAGCTTTTGCCAGCGCGGGGTGGCCCGTTTGCCAAAGAAACGCAGGGCAAAACCACCCAGGATGAGCACGGCCGTGATGGAAAACCCCACCCGCCAATCCGCCAGAAAGAGCAGCGCCATCACACCGCCTAACAATAGCAAGTTGCTGCTCATCTGGATGATGAGTTGGGAGAAAAAGTTGGCAAGCTGGTTCACGTCGCCATCTACACGCTCGATCAGTTCACCCGGCTTGTACTTTTTGTGAAAGGCCATATCCAGCCGCAGGCAGTGGAGGGCCAGGTCGGCGCGCAGGGCGTTGGTGGCCGTCCAGGCCACATGTTCACCCAGATATACAGCCACGATACTCACCACCTGCTGCACCAGGGCAATGCTGATAAAAATGGCCGCTGCGCCAAACAGCTTTTGCAATCCGGCGGTGTAGGCGGATGTGCCGGGCACGGCCGTGTTGCTGGAGGCCGTATCAATGAAGTAGGCCACAATCTGCGGATTTGCCAGTTGCAGGCCAATACCAATTACCACAAATGCGGCCAGCGCCAAGACACGCCTGCGCTGCGGTCGCAGGTAGGTGGACAAAAGCTGCCAGTAGGGGCGGATAGAAGATGGTTGATTCATATTTCGTTGCGGTGACAGGCACTTTTGAAGTGCCTGTCACCGGAAATAAAAAGCCCCACATGTTGGTCACATGCGGGGCGGGTTGTTGAACGGTACGCGGGGTGTTGCTTACGGCCGTGTGGGGCCCAGGCTAACCGGAGAACAAACGCCAACGCATGTGGGGCGGGCCATAGCCCCGCCTGTTTTGCGTGTGTTGTTGTGCATCAAAATGCTCATACTGTCTCTCCGGTGGTGAATCACGGCGGGGATTGTAGCGGCGAGTGGCACGGCCGTCAAACATTGACCTCTCCTCAGTTTGGGGTATAAGTAAAGATAGTATGAAATGCATGATGAACAGCAAAAATTCTGCAAGGAGTTGACAACATGGAGTATCGTCGTTTGGGTAAATCAGGTTTGAAATTGAGTGTGCTTTCTTTTGGCTCGTGGGTAACGTTTAAGAACCAGGCCGATGTAGACGAGGCAGCACAGATGATGGCAGCAGCCTATGACGCTGGCGTCAATTTCTTTGATAATGCCGAAGTGTATGCTCACGGCCAATCAGAAATCATTATGGGCCAGGCGTTACAAAAGTTGGGCTGGCCACGAGACAGTTATGCCGTCTCCAGCAAAGTACGGTGGGGCAGTGTGCCCAATGCAAAACCCATGCAGTTTGGTTTGAGCCGTAAGCACATTTTTGAGGCGTGCCATCAGGCAATGGCCCGTTTGCAGGTGGATTATCTGGACATGTATTTCTGCCACCGGCCAGACCCGGAAGTGCCGATGGAAGAAGTGGTGCGAACCATGGCGGAGTTGATTCAGCAAGGCAAGGTGTTTTACTGGGGTACCTCCGAATGGTCGGCGCAGCAGATCATGGAGGCACACAGCACAGCGCGACAGTTCAACCTGATTCCGCCAACCATGGAGCAGCCAGAGTACAACATGTTTCATCGCCATCGCTTTGAAGTGGAATACGGCCGTCTCTATGACACCATTGGGCTGGGGACAACCACTTTTTCACCGCTGGCGTCTGGCCTGTTAACGGGAAAATATAATCAGAGCAAGCCGGCCGACACGCGCATTGATCTACCCGGCTATGAATGGTTGAAAAAGTTCTTTGAAAGTGAGGAAGGGCAACAACGAATCCAGAAGGTACGTGAACTCAGCTTGATTGCCGATGAACTGGGCACGACCATGGCCCGGCTGGCGCTGGCCTGGTGCCTCAAAAATCCCCATGTGAGTACGGTCATCACCGGGGCGTCAAAGATAAGCCAGGTAAAAGAGAACATGAAGGCGTTGGATGTTGTACCCCAACTGACGGACGATGTGATGACAACCATTGAAGCCGTGTTGGGAAACAAGCCGGAGCCGTTGGGATTCCAGTAACGATGGCCGAGACAAAAAAACTTTTGCCACACACCGGGCTGGCAGTGGGCAACGTCAGTGAGGGGGTGCTGGTATGCGGCGACCCGGCCAGAGCCACCACTATTGCCGGACTGCTGGATGAGACGGCGCTGCTGGCCGAGTGGCGCGAGTATCGCTCATACCAGGGGACGTATCACGGCCGTGCCGTCACCGTCTGTTCACATGGCATTGGCGCACCCGGCGCGGCCATTGCCTTTGAGGAGTTGATCGCCGCCGGAGCCAGAATCATCATCCGCGTAGGTACATGCGGCGGCATTCGGCCAGAGGTGCAGGCGGGGCATCTGGTGGTGGTAACGGGGGCGGTGGATCATACGGGTTACGGCCGTGAAGTGGTGCCCCCCGGTTATCCCGCCGCCGCCGATGTGGATGTGGTGTTGGCGCTGCGCAATGCGGCCAAAGGAGCGGTACAGCCCGTGCATATCGGCTATGTGCTGACCCGCGATGCTTTCTACGGTGGCCCGCCCCTGCCCACCGCTCCCGACTATGAAACGATGGCTGCCGTCAACGTGTTGGCCGTGGAAATGGAGTGTGCCACCCTCTTCCAGGTGGGCAGCCTGCGCCGGATCAAAACAGGGGCGATCCTGGCCGCCGATGGCAATGTGCTGCACGCCAAAGAGGACATGAGTACGTTTGACCCCCATCGGGCCGAGGCACGGCAAGCCACCGAAGCCGCCATCCGGATCGCGCTCGACGCGCTGGTACAGGTGAATGATGAATCTGGTTGAACAGCGCCGCGCCATCCGCCATTTGCTGGATGAACACAACCCGGCTGACGCTATGGCCGGTTATTTTGCGTTTTATCACGCGGATAACCGGACACAGCTACGGCCGTATCCCCTCGACTCTCCCCGCGTACAAGGTTATGTCTGTCTGTCACAAACAGGCATGGATTTGTTCCGCCCCCTGGCGACGATGCGGCTGCCGTTGGCCGATTTGACCGCCAGCGCCGCCATTGTTCAGCAGGCTATCCCGCCGGGAACGACCGTGATCCTGGCTGTGCCCGATCAATATGAGCCGTTGATCACCGCCCTATTTGATGTGCAGACAGTGGAGACCTATTTGCTTTTGTCGCTGCACCATACCCGGTTTGAGCCGCTGATCAATGTCTTAATCAGCCAGGATATGGGGGCCAATGGGCTGCCCCGTTTTGTCATTCGGGATCGCCAACGAGACAATATCCTGGTGGCATCGGCCGGTTTGAACTGGCAAACGCCACACTTTGCCGAACTCTCGGTGAACACCCATCCTGAATATCGGCGGCAGGGCTACGGCCGTAGCGTGGTGGCGGCGATGGCAAATTATTTGCTCAACAACGGCCGTACCCCCCTTTATCTGGTAGCCGACAATAATACCGCCTCTTTAGAGGTCGCCCGTCAGGTGGGGTTTGCCGATACTCTGCACCGGCAGTTAATCATTCAAGGTACAAGCAGAGAGATGTTCGGGTAACGGCCGTTGGTGATACGGCCGTTATCAGCAGGAAAAAAGTACCACTTTCCTCCTTCACAACCTTTCACGCCCCTCCTTCAATGTTAATTTGTCCATACGTTCATATCAGCATGATAGAACCAGGCAGGCGTGTTGATAGTGGAAATAATGAAGTACAACAACCGAAGTTGTGCCTTCCTACCAAAGCACTATCTGGACAGCCAAGAACAACTAATTAACCTAAGTGTTGTGGAGGAAAAAGAATGTCAAAGTTAACAGGTATTGTCAAATGGTTTAGCCGGTTAAAGGGTTATGGTTTCATCAACCCGGATGATGGCACTCAGGAAGTGTTTGTCCACTATTCAGCCATTGAAGGGGAAGGCTACCGGAATCTGTATGAAGGGGATCGGGTAGAATTTGAACTGGTTGACCGCGGCCGCGGCCCCCAGGCCCAAAACGTAAACGCCCGCCGCACTTTTAGCCCTTCTGAGTAATAGACTACTGAGAAACTACACACCCGCAGTGTGTTATGAACTGCACAAAACTGCTGACATGGGTTGAACCTCCCCATCCACTGCCCCATCGGTGCAGGTGATGGCGGAGGTTCATTGTTTTAATAACTAGCGATGACGTCAACAAATAAAGTTCTGGTTGTAGATGATGAGATCTCGTTGGTGCATCTTTGCCAGCTTATCCTGGAAGATGCAGGGTATGAAGTGCGGGGAGCCGTTAGCGGCAAAGAGGCATTGCGGCTTATCCACGAAGAAGTGCCTGACCTGGTTTTGCTGGATGTGATGATGCCGGGTATGGACGGCATCGAGGTGTGCCGGGAGATCAGACGGCGATTTGAAGCGGAACGGCCGTATATCCTCATGTACACCGCCGACGACCGTGACCTCACCCGGCAAAACAGCCTCCGGGCCGGGGCCAACGACCTGATCACCAAGGATACCCCGGTACACGAACTGGCCTCACGCATCAATGATTTCATCACCACAGCCCAACACATGGCCTACAGCGTGGGCTAAAGTTTGCTCAAAAACGTTTGGGTAAGCGTATGACTTTGTCGCCCAAAACGCACCAGAATGTCCACCAACCAGGGAAAGTGCATAAACCAATTCTGCATCCGGTAAGAGGTTTGCATACTTTCCCACAATTCAACGTGGCATAGTTGTTCGTAAACCTTCATCCCCTCGCGTGACACATCTCCCTTTCTAAGAGCGCCATCTGCCACTTGCGCGGCCAGTTCTGCCGAGATAATTGAATTGTGAATTCCCCCACCAGTGATAGGATTGATAAATCCGGCGGCGTCGCCCACCAACAACGCGCCATCAAACACATGATGCATATGCGCCTGGGAGCCAAAATTAAGCTGCCATGTAGCTACATCACGTAATTGCCCACCCTTTTTCAGACGCGGTTTGATGGCGGGCATTTGCAGAAACTGCTGCAACATTTTCTCCAGGTTCAACTTGTGTTTGCGGAATTGATCCAGCCGCATCCCCAAGCCGATATTGGCGCGATTTTTGCCAATAGGGAATATCCAGGCATAACCCGGCAATATGTCTTTATACAGGTAAAACTCCACCGCGTGGGGAATTTCCTCCAGGTCTTCAATGTACGCGCGCAGCGCTACCGCCCGGTGAGTGTCTTCGTGCTGCTCTGTTTTGGGGCGCAGCCGTCGAGCAATGGCCGACGTAACGCCATCGGCACCAATCACCAGCCGGGCACGCAGGTCAGAAACGCGGCCATTGGTCTGCGCCCGCACCCCCACCACCCTGCCATCTTCCACAATTGGCTCTTTGGCCTGAGCCACACAGAACTGGGCGCCGGAATCAATGGCGTGTTGCTGAATCACATGGTCAAAGTACATGCGCGGCGCGACGTATGAGTCGCTGCCTTCGTGCCCTTTTTCCAACGGCGCTTGAATTTCATAGGCTCTGGGGGAGACAATTTTGAGACTTCTCAGGGGATAGAATTCGCCGCGAGCTACGGCCGTGTCCACCTTCTGCTTCATCCCATAATGGTGCATCCGCTCAATGGCTCCCGCTGGCACCGCATCGCCGCAGGTCTTATCGCGGGGAAATGGCGCTCGATCTAATAGCAAGACATCATGCCCCTTTTGCGCCAAAATTGTCGCTGTCATCGCCCCGGCAGGCCCCGCCCCCACCACAATCACGTCACGTTCTTCTTTGCCTTCCATAGCTAAGTTTTCCTCGCCTGATAGAGATTGGTTGGGGATTGGAGGTAGGGCAGTCTCTACTCTCCAATCTTTCCCCCTTTATAACCCATGTTCTGCCCGGATGGTTGCCAGCAAACCCTGGCAGCCGACCGTTACCAACTGGTATACGTGTTCAAACCGACCCGTGTAGTACGGGTCAGGTACATCGCGTTCTGATAACTGTGGGGCGTAATCGAGCAAGCGACTCAGGTTAGGCAAACGGCCGTACCGCCTTTCCAACTCTTCGACATTCTCCTCATCCATCGCCACCAGGTAGGTATCGGACCGTTTTGCATCAGCGGCGGACACCTGGCGGGCACGGCCGTTATAAGGAATCCCATGCTGCGCTAACACCCGTCGCGTCCCTGAATGGGCGCTCTCCCCCACATGCCACGAACCCGTGCCCGCCGAATCCACCATAATTTTCTCTTGCAAACCAGCCTCATTCACCATCTGCTGAAACACCGCCTCCGCCATCGGCGACCGGCAAATGTTACCCAGGCAAATAAAAAGTACATTGATTACCATCACCATCCCACGCTCAGTGAGCGGTAAGCGGTGAGCAGTGGTTTTCTGCTTACCACTCACTGCTTACTTCTTCAAAAATGATAACAAACCAGGTCAGCCTATAAGCCGCATTCTGTAACGCCTGGTCAGTGACCAGACGCCGGTGATCATCTATCTGGGAGCGACATTACTATCGCCCTCAAGCAACCTACCCGGATGTCAGACGGGACGAGCCGCCCCGTAGGTGGCCACAGAAAACTCCCGAAGGAGTAATCCCGGCACACCTTCCACCCTGCTTGGTCTTGCTCCCGGCGGGGTTTGCCTGGCCAGCGACATTACTGCCGCTGCCGGTGGTCTCTTACACCACCGTTTCACCCTCACCTGATCTGGGCTGTGCCCAAAACAGGCAATATACCTCTCTGTTGCACTTGCCGTCGAGTTGCCCCGCCCGGCCGTTAGCCGGCGCCGTGCTCTGTGGAGTGCGGACTTTCCTCAGCCAGCATCCTGGCCAAAGCCAGGGAGCCGACCGCGATCACCCGGCCGACCTGGTACTACGATCCTATCTTTGACCGGGTCAATAAGCAAGTTGTTTGCTTTCAAAACAGGTGTTTGCTGTCAGAACAATTGTAAGTTTGGCAGCCTATAAATTCCATAACTTCTTCACGCTTTACACAAAGCTTATTCTGCTCCAAGACGCCGCCCACCCCCTCCGGGCGGCGTCTTCCCCTTTATATGGGTCTCCCTCAACTCGTTAATTCATCATGTTGTTTGAATGACTTTCGTAATTGCCAATCCCCCCACCTGCTACTAGACTAATATCAAAATCAACACATTTCCAGACATTGGTACAAGGAGAATCAACAGCCATGAAACGAGAATTAGTACGCGACTGGATGACACGAGAGATTATTACCGTCACGCCGGAGACGACTTTACCAGAAGCACACCAGATTATGATGAATGAGGAGATTCGGCGGCTGCCGGTGGTGGATAAAAACGGCCGTCTCGTGGGCATTATCACTCGTGGTGATGTGCGCGGCGCGCAGCCATCCCCCGCCACTTCCCTCAGTATTTGGGAACTGAACTATCTGCTATCACAACTCAAAGTTGAAAAGATCATGACGCCCGACCCCGTCACCATTTACGAAGACGCCACCATTGGCGAAGCCGCCCGTGTGATGCTGGAAAACCGCGTCAGCGGTCTACCAGTAATAGACAGGGCAGGTAAACCGGCCGGCATCATCACCGAATCCGACATTTTCAGCATGGTCGTGCTGCACGAATGGAGCGAGGACGAAGAGCCTGTGGCTGCCTAGGGCAGTGGTGCCTGGAGTAGTGGTCGTTTAGCACGATGCAGGATTAGCAGGCAGGTAATAACGCATGATTTTCTGAGTGTCTGATACCTGGGCCATCTCTACAAACCCTATGCGGCGAAAGGCAGAAGCAAACCCCATATAACCCCCGGGGCTGCTGGCTCGCTCTTGGAGGTCAATTGGATATGCTTCAACAATGCCTGCACCTTGCTCACCAGCATAGGCGATAGCGCCTTGTAGAAGTTGCGTCATCACTCCCTGGTTACGGTATTCCCTGGCAATAAAGAAACAGGTAATGGACCACACAGGTTGATCATCCATTCTTTTGAGCAGGCGCGAATTTTCTAGTGCCTGGAACTGTTCGCGCGGGCCAAGCGAACACCAGCCAATTGGCTCATTGGTATCATAAGCCAATAAACCCGGTACGGCTCCTGTTTGCAGAAGGTGGTGCATTTCTGCTTTGTTGCCTTCATATTTCTGCTCCTTAAACTGCGAACGTGGCAGCCGCCAGAACATACACCAACAACCAGCATAAGCACCATTAGCCCCAAATAGTTTTTGCAGATCGGGCCAGCGTTCTAAACTAGCCGGTTGCACTGTTATCGTCAGGTTTTTTTCACTCATTAGACGTCATACTTTTAATTTCTCATTCAAAAACAGCAATGTTCGCTCCCAGGCAAGCCGGGCTGCCTCTTGATTGTAAGCGTCTGGCTGGTTTGCTTCAAAAAACCAATGACCCGTTCCAGGATAGGTGTGGAAGGCAACTTTCCGCCCCGCCGCCTCTATCTCGCGGCGGGTATCTTCAACGGCCTCTGGCTCTTCATACGGATCGTTTTCGGCAAAGTGCCCCAGAAAGGCGGCTTTTGATTTGGCAAACTCTTCCCGGCCAAAACCCGGCCAGTTACCATAAAAGAGAACGGTAGCGGCAACGTCATCAGGTCGAGACTTCGCCGCCAGCCACAAAGCCCAGGCTGCTCCCATAGAAAAACCAATAGTACCTATTCCCTGCCCCGGCACGGCCGTCTGCCCTTGCAGAAAGTCAACCGCCCCCGTCACCACGGGAATTGTGGCCTCGAAGTCAACATTGTTGACAAGTTGTTCGGCTTCTTCAATCGTGGTCGCGGTACGGCCGTCGTACAAATCCGGCGCAAACACCACAAACCCCTCGCCCGCCAACCGGTCACACAATTCCTTGATGAATTCCGTCAACCCCCACCAAGGATGTAATACCAGCACGCCACCATCTTGTTTCGTGTACGGCCGTGCCAGATACCCCGTCCCCTCTCGCTCACCTGCCTGAAATGTCACCATCACCAACGCTCCTTTGAAAATAATCCACAGCTGACATAAATGGCACAGTTTTAATCCGCGTCATTTGCTTTTGTTCGCGTCTTGATTTTGCCATTTTGTCTCTATTTTGGGGGAAATGGTAGCACTTATGTTCTATTCGGGCAAGCCCTATTCGGCTTTCATCCTATAAATACTCTACTCGCCCTCGCATCTCATCAGGCGTCAAAACCTCATAAATCAAACGCAAGTCGCTTATAATTTCGCCAATGGTTCGTGCTTTTTTATGGCAGTAGGCAATTCCCGGATGATCCAGAGATTTATTTGCCAGTCGCAAAAAAACCATCGTCATGTGTGACAATAACCCGGTTCTCTCGCCGGGCATAAGTCAACTGCTCTTCATCACTACTGGTTCGTAAATTGGCTTCAACAGTTGTGGTGACATCTACACCATAACGACGTAAGGCAATGGCAATGACCGGATTGACGTTTTCGTCTAAATGAAAACGAATAGGTTCACTCATCTTTAAGGGCAGCTAGTTTTTGTTGGACCAGGGAAGGGGAGGTCGCTTTGAGTTGTTCATAGGTGGCACGGCCGTTTTCAATCTCAGCATCTATCTCATCCTTGTGATCATAATAGTATGCAATGGCCGCATAAACGGCCGCTAACGGCAAATCATACGTCGCCCCAATCTCATCCAAAGACTCCCCCTGCCGGAAATGCCAGATCACCACATCCGACACAGCAATGCGCGTCGCGGCAATACGCGCTTTGCCACCCCGTATCCCCTCTGTCTTTTCAATGTGGTTTTCTATAACCAATTCCATCATGTACTCTCCATTTTACCCGGAGCATTATAACACACCTGACGGACTGTGGTGCGCCTGGAGACTACGAACCTGCAAATCCTTCTCTCGTAACGCCCGAATGCCGTTTACGGCCGCCTGCGCTGCCGACAGGGTGGTAATGAGCGGCACATTATGGCGAATGGCGGCCGCATACATCGCCGACTGATCCGCATGTGCCTGTTGCCCCAACGGCGTGTTGATCAGCAGGTGAATTTCTCCGTTTTTGATGACATCCACCGTTGTTTTGCCCGGTTCACCAGCCTTTTGCACCACTTCTACTGGTAGGCCAGCACGTTCTAAGGCTACGGCCGTGCCCACCGTTGCATACAGCTTAAAACCCATCCGGTGCAAATCACGGGCGATCTTCATCGCCGCCCCCTTGTCGTAATCGTTCACCGTTATCAAGACGCTGCCTTCGGTGGGCAGGCTGGTGCCGGCCGCTAATTGCGACTTGGCAAACGCATGACCAAAACGGCTGGCATGGCCCATCACCTCGCCCGTGCTGCGCATCTCCGGGCTGAGGCGCGGGTCGGCCCCCGGCAACTTGTTAAAGGGTAGCACCGCCTCCTTCACAAAAAAGCCATTTACTTCCGGCGTTTCCAGGAAATTAAGTTCCGTCAATGTTTTACCGGCCTGTACCTGGGCCGCAATTTTGGCAATGGGCACGCCCGTCGCCTTGCTCACAAAGGGCACGGTGCGGCTGGCCCGTGGGTTGACCTCAATCACGTACACTACGTCATCTTTGATGGCAAACTGCACGTTCATCAGCCCTTTCACCTGCAAGGCGCGGCCCAGCTTTTCGGTGTAGTCGCGGATGATGCTCAGGTGGTAGAGGCTGATTTTGTAGGGCGGCAGCACACAGGCGCTGTCGCCGGAATGCACGCCGGCTTCCTCGATGTGCTGCATCACCCCGGCGATAACCACATTTTCGCCATCGGACACGGCGTCTACATCCACCTCAAAGGCGTCCTCGATAAACTGGTCAATGAGCACCGGGTTGCCGGGGGAGACACGGGCGGCTTCGGCCAGGAAGTTGAGCAACGAGGCGTCATCGTAGGCAATCGCCATCGCCCGCCCGCCGAGAACAAACGACGGCCGTACCAACACCGGATACCCCACCTTTTGCACAATCGCCAACGCTTCGTCTTGGGAGTGGGCCAGCCCCCATTGTGGGTGGTCAATTTCCAATTCGCGCAGCAAGTCACCAAAACGGCCGCGATCCTCGGCCAGGTGGATGCTGTCCGGCGGCGTCCCCCAAATGGGCACACCCGCTGCTGCCAGCCCCGCCGTCAGGTTAATGGGCGTCTGCCCGCCAAACTGGACGATGACGCCATCTGGCTGCTCCAAATCCACAATGTTCAGCACATCCTCCAATGTTAGCGGCTCAAAATAAAGGCGGTCGGCCGTGTCATAATCGGTGCTCACCGTCTCCGGGTTGCAGTTGACCATGATCGTCTCGTAACCCAACTCACCCAACGCCCAACACACCTGCACACAGCAGTAGTCAAACTCAATGCCCTGCCCGATCCGGTTTGGCCCACCGCCCAAAATCATCACTTTGGGCCGGTCAGAGGGGTTGGCTTCGCAGTCGCTTTCATAGGTGGAATAGAGGTACGGGGTGTGCGCCTCAAACTCGGCGGCGCAAGTATCCACGCGGTAGTAAACGGGCACAATGCCCAACTGCTTACGCCGTTCGCGCACTTCCATTTCGGTGATGCCGCAGGCATAAGCGATGGTGACGTCGGAAAAGCCCATGCGTTTGGCGCGCCGCAATAGAAATCCGATTTCTTCTGAGAAATCGGATTTCTGTAGCTGCTCTTCCACTTCTAAAATCTCCTGCAACTGGGCCACAAACCAGGGGTCAAAACCGGTTTCGGCGGATATGTCGGTTGGGCTACGGCCGTGCCCCAACCCCACCGCCACATTCCACAACCTTTGGGCGGTGGGCACGCGCAGCGATTCTGGCGTGGCCTTTTCCGCCAGCAGGCGGCTAAAACCGGGCGCGCCAATTTCCAGGCCACGAATCGCTTTGTTCAACGCCTCCGGGAAGGTACGACCGATGGCCATCACCTCACCCACGCTCTTCATCTGCGGCCCCAAGCGGGCATCCACACCGGGGAATTTCTCAAAATTCCAGCGCGGAATTTTGACCACACAATAATCAATGCTTGGCTCAAAACTGGCCGGCGTCACCTGTGTAATATCGTTGGGAATTTCGTCCAGCGTGTAACCTACCGCCAGCAGCGCGGCAATTTTGGCAATGGGAAAGCCGGTCGCCTTGCTGGCCAGCGCGGAGGAGCGGGAGACACGCGGGTTCATCTCGATGACGATCACCTCGCCGTTGGCCGGGTTGACGGCAAACTGTACATTGCTGCCGCCCGTTTCCACGCCCACCGCCTGCATCACCCGCTTCGCCAGGTCGCGTAGGTGTTGGTACTCCTTGTCCGTCAGCGTGTAGGCGGGAGCCACGGTGATGCTGTCGCCGGTATGCACCCCCATCGGGTCTACGTTTTCAATGGAGCAGACGACCACAAAGTTGTCGGCGCGGTCGCGCATCACTTCCAGTTCATACTCTTTCCAGCCGAGCAGGGAGCGTTCGATCAGTACCTCCCCCACCGGACTGGAACGCAGGCCGTGGGCGACAATGGCCTCGAATTCGTCCAGCGTTTCGGCTATGCCACCGCCGGTGCCACCCAATGTGAAGCTGGCGCGGATGAGGGCGGGGAAGCCAATGTCGGCGACGGCCGTCCACGCCTCCCTTACTGAATACACGAAATAACTGACCGGCACGGGCACACTGGCGGCCATCATCGCCTGCTTAAATTTGGAGCGGTCTTCGGCCAGCCGAATTGCCGTCAAATCCGCGCCAATCAGTTGCACACCGTGTTTTGCCAGGATGCCGGATTCGGCCAACTGCACCGAGAGGTTGAGGCCCGTTTGCCCACCGACGGTAGGCAGCAAGGCGTCTGGCTTTTCAATTTCAATGATTTTTTCCACCAGGTCAGGGGTGAGTGGTTCGACGTAAGTGGCGTCGGCTACGTCCGGGTCGGTCATAATGGTGGCCGGGTTGGAGTTGACCAGGACGACACGATACCCCTCGCGACGCAGCACCTTACACGCCTGCACGCCGGAGTAGTCAAATTCACACGCCTGCCCAATGACAATGGGGCCGGAACCGATAATTAAAATGGAGTGGATGTCAGTTCGTTTGGGCACGGCCGTCTCCCATCAAGGCAATAAACTTATCAAACAACTCATCTGAATCATGCGGACCAGGGGAGCTTTCGGGGTGGTATTGCACGGAGAAGGCGCGGTAGTTGGGGGCGTCTATGCCTTCGCAGCAGTTGTCGTTCAGGTTGATGTGCGAATTGAGTGCGCCGTCCGGCAGGGTCAGGGCGTCTACGGCAAAACCATGATTGTGGCTGGAGATTTGCACACGGCCGTGTGCCACCACCTGCACCGGCTGATTCCCCCCACGATGCCCAAACTTCAACTTGTACGTATTCGCCCCTAACGCCAGCCCCAAAATTTGATGTCCCAGGCAAATACCAAAAATCGGTTTCTGGCCGAGTAGTTCGCGCACGGCCGTGACCGCATAGGTACACGCCGCCGGGTCGCCCGGCCCATTGGAGAGGAAAATGCCATCCGGCTGCATGGCCAGCACGTCCGCCGCTGGCGTGTTGGCCGGCACCACCGTAATCCGACACCCCTTCCCCGCTAACAACCGCAACATATTCCGCTTAATCCCGAAATCATACGCCACCACATGATACCGCTCACGTACGCTGCGTCCGTCGCTCACTGCTAACTGCTCACTGCCAACTGCTCCCGGCTGCCACCAATCCCCCCCCTCCGCCCAATGATATGGCTCGGCGCAGGTCACTTCGCGGACGAGATCGAGGCCATTCATATCGCGGGCAGCGCGGGCAACGGCCGTCAATTCGGCCGCACCCGTGATTTCGCTGGAGAGGGCGGCGCGCATCGCGCCATAGGTGCGAATGTGGCGCACCAGGGCGCGGGTATCCACTTCCGTTGCCCCCACGATGCCTCGTTCGGCCAGATACTCCGGCAGGGATTGGGTAGCCCGCCAGTTGCTCACCACTGGGCTGAGGCTGCGCACCACAAATCCGGCAGCCCAGACACGGCCGCTCTCGTCGTCGGCCGGGTTGCAGCCATAGTTGCCGATGTGGGGCTGGGTCATGGTGATGATCTGGCCGTGATAGGAGGGGTCGGTGAGGATTTCCTGGTAGCCGGTGAGGCTGGTATTGAAGACAATTTCGCCGGTGGTGGTACCGGTTGCGCCAAAGGCGAGGCCGGGCCAGGAGGTACCGTCTTCGAGAGCGAGTAAAGCGGGTTGAATCATGATTCGTAATCCGTAAATCGTAAGCCGTAAACCGTTATTGGAGTATGGCTGATGGTGACAAAACGGCCGTATTCTATCACGGCCGTTCACATGCAAACATGCCTGTTTTCACGAAAGTCGGTTGGGGCATTTGGTTATTTCGTCGCCCGGTTTCTAAAAGGGAATGTCCTGGTTGGTCAGGCGTTGGTACCAGGCGTTGAGCCATTTCATCGCTTCGTCATATTTCTGGGCGGGTAGTTCCCGGTAGGCCGA
>CAYXUZ010000034.1:0-11377 GCA_964467705.1 uncultured Ardenticatenaceae bacterium
GCGAGCCGGGGCTGGTGTTCCTCAAGGTGCCGGAGCCATGGATTCGGCAACCTGAGGCAACCCAAGTCCTAACCGCGATGATCGATGCCTTCCTGCGCGGCACCTCCAGGGTCGTGGCCGTGTTACTGCGATGGGAAGAGCAGTATCTCCAGGCTTCCGACGGTGTGCTAATCCTCTACAAGTTCCGTCTCGAGCGAGGAACACCGCCGAAGGCAGTGCCCCCATCTGTCGAGAGGCTACTCACCGTGTTGGCGGGCCTAGCCACAGCCGACTGGGTATCGTTCCGAGCAATCGCGGAGGAAGCACTGGTAAAATGAAGACGACGCGGTCTAACTAGCGGATGTAGCTGACGAAGCCAGCGCAAGCGATCGAGCTTCGCAGCTGATCCGCAGTGTTAGGTCCAGGTTTGTTTTTGAGAGGGATATATCACGGCCGTATCCCTCCTGCCCTCTCACCCCCCCAACAAAGTCACCACCTGTTGGTCGTTGTGTAGCTTGAGCAGGCGGGCGGTTTTGGTGCTGTCTTCCAGGGGGGCCAGATTCTCGTCAATTTCGATAATCCGTTGATTGGTCACGGCCGTTACCGGCACATCGGCCAACCCCACCACCGGGCTGCGGCGGGCGACCTGCACTTTACCGGGGCTGTTTTCCTTTTCGGGCATCTCGATCCAGCGGGGCAGCAGGCGACGGCCGTAGCCATCCGCCGTCATGAGTAGCAGTTCTGTTCCCGGTTGGGCCAATGCCGCGCCCACCACCCGGTTATCCCGATCAGCACGGATGACCTGCGTGCCGGAGCCGCGCAGGGCTTTGACCGGGTAGCGGGTGGCCCGGCCCGTTTCCGTGATCAATGTCAGTTCATCTTCCATTTCTGCGCCGGCGGCCAGCACGGGCACACCAAGCAGTTGGTTATCAAACATGAGGGGTACGGGCGCTTCGATGTTTTCCTGCATCACGCGCATGGGATACGGCCGTGCCAACCCCAACGAGGTCACAAGCAGCAGCTTGTCATGCTGTTTCACTTCTTCCCAACGGCTCAGGCTGCACAGATATTCCCGCTGCCCCAGCATGTATACATCCCCCATGCGCACGTTGACGCTTTGGCGTTCAAGTAGCTGCCGCGCCGTCAGCAGCAGGAAGCGATAGTGGGAGGTGATGATGAGCAAGGGTTCATCCAGAGAGGCGGTGAGGGCAGCCGTAATGGGATGATGGGGTGGTGGGGTGAGGGGATGATGGGGTGAGTGGGGTACGGCCGTAACCGTTTGCCCTTCTCCCAAAAAGACCAGGGCACGGTCGGCGGCAGCGGTTACGTCTTCAATGACCCCTTCTTGAATCTGGATGCGGCGGCGCAGCAACTCCAGATTGACCGGGCTGATTTGCGGGCGGCTGCTGCCGGATTCGGGCATGTGGGCGACATCATCGGCGGTGTACGGCCGTGCCTCCACTTCCCCTCGCGTAATCCCATGCCCCATCACCCCCAGCCCGGCGGTGACACTGCTGAACGTATCAATCACCCGCACCTTCTCATCGCCAAATTTACGGCGCAGCATGGCGTCAAATACCGGGATTTGCGACGAGCCACCGGTGCGAATGACGGCATCAATGGCGGCCGCTTCCAGCCCGGAGGCGGCCACTGTCTCGTCAATGTGCCGGTCAATGGCCAGGATTTCTTGCTGGATAATGCGCTCAAATTCCCCCCGCGTCACAAACTCCATCACCTTAAAACCAGGCCCATCCAGGTGAATGGATGCGCCCCGTTTGTCCGATAGCTCCCGCTTGGCCCGCTCCACAATATCAAACATCTGCTGCCCGTAGTTGCTGGACACCAGGCTGATGAGCGATTCGATCTGGTGGCGGCGTTGGGCGCTGTGGGCGATGTCTTCCAACATGCGCCGGTTTTGCGCTGTTTGCAGTTCCAGGATCGTTTGCCAGTTGGAAAAGGTGTCAAATATCCAGGGTGGCACCTGCAATTTTTTGTCACGGGGGCCAAAGTAGCTGCCTTCGCCAAAATGGGGCGGCAGTTTGGCCCGCACCAGCTTTTGGTCAAACACGTCACCGGCCACCGGAATACCGCCCGTGGACAAGACCTGATGCCCTTTTGGCCCTAAACCCATGACCGTCAGGTCGAGCGTGCCACCGCCAAAATCGAAGACGAGCACGTTTTGCGGCCGTGCGTTTTCGGTGGCGTAGCTGTAAGCGGCGGCGATGGGTTCGTATTGGAAGTACACGGTTTCGTAACCCGCTTTGATGGCCGCTTGCAGTAGCCGCGCCTGGGCCAGTTTGTCTTTTTCCGGCTCATTGGCAAAGCGCACGGGACGGCCGAGTACCACTTCCTTGAGTTCCCGCCCCAACAATTTTTCAGCGCGGGTTTTGGTGATGTTCAGGTAGAGGGCGATCAGGTTTTCCAGGGAGTAGAAATGCTGGCCGACGATGCTGCCGGCGTAGTCGGGGTCGCGCAGGCCGGTTTTGATGGAGAGGAAGAGGCGGCCGGGCGCAAGGACATCCACGTAGACGTAGGCATCGGTGACATAGAACATATCCGCGCCGCGAATTTCAATTTCACCCACCCACACTTTTTTGGTCTTGACGGAACGGCCGCTGTTTTGAGTGAAGTAGGTGTCTACGGCCGCACGGCCCACGTACAGCGTTTGTTCATTGGTGGCGTACACGGCCGTGCGAATGACTTTTGCATTGGTGTTAGCGGGATCAAGGGACAATACATGAACGGTACGGCCGTCATACACCGCCATACCCGAATTGGTCGTGCCAAAATCCATGCCCACCATCATGCTGATTCCTCCTTTTGCCGCCAGGGTAGCTGTCCCCAGAGGATGCACCCAGGACGGTCTAACGAATTGCCGGGGTCAAATACGCGAACTGCCAAGTCTATTCCCCCTGTCCCATTTCGTCAAATGGGATTTGCCCCACTGCGGCAACGCCCGTCCCCATGGGGACGACCATCGCCCGGCCTGAGCCAAAGTGAGAATTTGCCATTCGTTTGCCCCTGACACATCGGCATGGTTAAAATCCCTTCCTCTGTGAAACCCATTATTTTGGACGACTCGCAAAGCGCAAAGTGACTTAACCTGTTCCTCTGCGCCTCAGCGTCTCTGCGTTAAACAACATGCTACTGGCGATTGATATAGGCAATACGAACATCACCCTGGGCGTCTGGCACGATGATGTCTGGCAACAACATTGGCGGCTGCAAACCAATCCTACCCGCACGGCCGATGAATATGGCCTGCTGCTCAAAGGGCTACTGCGCGATGCCGGTATTGCCACCATTCATGGTGTCATCATCACTTCCGTCGTGCCTACCCTCACTCAAACCCTCACCGAAGTAAGCGAACTCTACCTGGCCTGCCACCCCCTCATCGTCACCTCCCGGCTCGACCTGGGACTAACCATCAAAGTAGACGCTCCAGAAGCAGTGGGGGCTGACCGGCTGGTGAACTGTGTGGCCGCCTATCATCTCTTTCCCGGCCCCAGCATCGTCATAGACATGGGCACGGCCACCAAGTTGGATGTGGTCTCGGCGCGGGCCGAATTCCTGGGCGGGGTCATCGCCCCCGGCCTGCGGTTGGCGGCCGACGCCCTGGCCAGCCGCGCTGCCAAATTGAGCCACGTGGCATTGGAAGCGCCACCGACAGCCATCGGCCGTAACACTGTCCACGCCATGCAATCCGGCCTCATCTTGGGTTACGTCTCCCTCATCGAAGGCATGGTGGCCCGGCTTCGCGCCGAACACCCCGACCGGGGGCAGCCCATTCGCATCTTGGGGACAGGTGGGTTGATCCATTTGATTGCGCCGCACACGGCCGTCATCCACCACATAGACCCCTGGCTCACCCTCACCGGCCTGCGCCTGATCTATGATAGAGTGACAAGGTGAAGGGGTGACAAGGTGACAGGATGACAAAAAGAAACACAATGCAACACCAAAGACCGCTTACGGATTACGGATTACGGATTACGGATTACGGATTACGCATCACGATTCACTGCTTACTGCTCACTGCTTACTGCTTACTGCTCGCCGCCTGCCAGATGGGCACCCCGCCGCGACTGGCGGCCGAAGCTACCCGCGCTGCCTGGACACCCACGCCCACACCGGAAAAAGTCGTGCTGCCGGTTGACGGGACCCCCGCACCGGCCCTGACCGAAACAGAGACCACCATATCGGCCGTACCTAATACTTCCATTTCCGTTTGGGTAAATGAGACCTCCCCCGAACACCGGGCCGCCTTGCAGCAAATGGCGGCCGAATTTAATGACATGTCTCAGGTAGATGTGGAATTGATGTTTGTGCTGCCACAATTACTGCCGGATTTGGTGAACACGGCCGTACTCTCCAACACCCTGCCCGACATCATCATCCACCCCCTCGAATACACCGCCGGTTGGGCCGAACGAGGGATATTGAATGTGGCGGCGGAAACGGCCGTGACTCAAATTGGCCGTGACACCTTCGACCCCGCCGCCCTGGAACTGGTCACAGTAGACGGCCAACTCGCCGCCCTGCCCAGCAACGGCTACAAACAACTGCTCATCTACCGCACCGACTGGTTTGAAGAGGCCAACCTGGATATACCTAACAACTTCGCCGCCATGTATGCCGCCGCTGAAGCTACTACCGACCGCGAAAATTTGCGCGCCGGTTTTGTCATCCCCACCGAATCCAACCTCGTCACCACCCATCAGGCCTTTGAACAAATTGCCCTCGCCAACGGCTGCACCCTCATTGACGAAAAAGGGGAAGTGCTGCTGCCCGAACCACCCTGCCGCGAAGCCCTGGACTTTTACTTCCGCATCGTCAACCAGTTCAGCCCCATCGGCGTGCAAACCGACACCAGCACCCGCAATGCCTATCTGGCCGGCCGCACCGGCCTGATCATGGCCGGGCCGGAGATGCTGCCCCTGTTGGCCGGGCTGGACGATACCCTGCCGCCCACCTGCCCCGAATGTGCCGCTAATCCTCAATTCCTGGCCGAAAACAGTGGTATCCTCACCGAAATTGAAGGTGAGAATGGTGGTTCGGCCGGGTTCAGCCATATCACCAACCTGGGCATCACCAGCGCGGCCGATGTGGACACGGCCGTCGCCTTTGCCGACTTCTGGTTCCACGAAGGGTACGAAAGCTGGCTGGGCGTCAACAGTGAGCGCAAAGTGCCGCTGCGCTGGGGCACGGCCGAGAATCCCACCGAGTTCATTGACGCCTGGGGGCACACCGGCAATCCTTCCCTGGCCGACCTGTATGGCGAGGAAATCATGGCCCAACTGCGGGATGGTGTGGCTGCCACACCCCGTTGGGGCATCAGGCAGGGGCAAGGTGCGCTGCTTACTAACCTCTATGAAAACCTGACCATCTCCATCACCCTTCAGGAGATGCTGAGTGGTTATTTTAACCCTACCCAAACCATCATCGAGGCGTACAATAGGGTCACTGACGAAATCCCCAACTATCAGTATGATAGAGACCTGGAAGAAGAATTTCAGGCAGAAGAAACACCGGAAAGTGAAGAGTAAAGAGGTTGGTTCAATCTTGAATTTTGAACTAATCTAACTACCAGATATCTCAATACCACCATGACTTCTCAACCATACATTGAAGAATCCTTTGGCGTCTTGACGGATGATGATTTGTACCTGGATTGTATCCTGGTACGGCCGTCTAACATTCCCGACGAAGCGCTCCAATCACTGCGTGTGTGGGTGCCCAAATATCCGCTCACCAAAACCAGCGTCATCACCTGCGCCCGCCAGGAAGTGCAGTATTATGGGGCGCAGCGCAAAGTGGCCCACCTGGTTTTCGACCTGCGTGGCACAGGCGAAAGTGAAGGGATTATGGGCGATGAGAACTTTGACCATGACCTGCACGCCGTTCGCGAATGGGCTAAAGAACGCTTCGGCAAGATCAGTGTGGGCTTTTTAGGGACGCCCCATTCGGCTTACGGCCGTGTCAATCTATGGCCCCTCGGTCCTGGCTCCATGATGGAAAGCTACCAATACCCGGCCGTCAGCGGTGAAGTCACCCCGCCTACAATTCTCTATCTGGCTACCTACGGCAACTTTGGCAAAACAGATGATGTGGTCTGCACCCGGCTCGCCCAGTCCGGCTACGAAGTGTTTGGCCTCGACCCACTTCGCTACCTGCTGCACGCCAGCAGTCAAAACCGCCTCAAACCAGATGACCTGAACAACGACCTGAAAATGCTCATTCAAATGCTGCCCAGCCCGCCCCTGATCATCGGGCAGCCGTTGGCCGCGGGGCTGGCCTTATTGTGGGCCAGCCATGTGCCCCAGATTCAAGGGGTCATCGCCATTGGCCGGGCCCAGGCTGGATTTACACCCGCCCACATCTTCCACAACAACAATCCCTACACCTACCTGCTCAGCCGCTACGTGAAAAACATCGCCCCCCGCCCTGCCGCTCTGGTCATGCTCACCGACCACGCCATGGGCGGCGATGAGCAGGAATTCACAGCTCTATACCAAAGCCTGCAAGAGCCACGCCGCCTGGAAAAGATGGAACGCCTCAGCTTCGCCGCCCTGCAAGACCTCCTGCAATGGGCCCGCCAATCTGGTAAATGAACACCCCCTCGCTTCCTGCGGCCGATTTGCTGCAACAGCAGGCAGAGTGGCTGGCAGCGGCGCGGGCGCGGCTGCTGCGCGGCGTGGGCATTGCCCACCGGCGGCGGATTTTGGATTTGGGCGCCGGATATGGAGCAGTAACAGGGGAATTGGTACGGCGTAGTGGGGGGGCAGTGGTGACTCTGGATCAGGAGGTCACGGCCGTAACCCAAATTATGACTGCTCCTGGTGTGTGTGGAGACGCCTGCCAGTTACCTTTTGCCGATGAATCATTTGACCTGGTTTATTGCCAATGTGTACTCTTGTGGGTGAGGGATGTGGTCACGGCCGTTGCTGAAATCTACCGCGTCCTGGAACCCGGCGGTGTGCTGGTCGCGCTGGAACCGGACTACGGCGGGATGATCGAATACCCGCCAGAAATTGCCACCCGCGACTTGTGGCTATCTGCGCTGCGGCGGGTCGGCGCAGAACCATTGATTGGTCGGATGCTGCCAGGGCTGCTGGCAAAATATGGGTTTCAAGTGCAGACCAGGCTGCTGGATGAACTTGCTCCCCCTTCCCCCTTGCGGCTTGAATTTTTACGGACGCTACCCATAACACCCACAGAGATCATAATCCTAAGCGAAATAGATCACATTAATGAACCAAATGGTAGTCAGTCGCAGCTTGTTCATCTTCCTTTTTTCCTGGTTACGGCCCGAAAACCATAATGCCCACCGCCAGCAGTTCCCGGTGGGCGGCGGTGTGATGTGATATTGACAGAGGCGGTGTGGTGAAACAGGTGGGTTCTGGCGGGCAAAGATGGTGTGGCACGGTCTGGAAGATTGGCGACAGCAGAGACGGCCGTGCCACCAGCCCGCATTGGTGCAGATGAAGAAGAGCGCACGGCCGTACACCTGTTCACCCCCTCACCTGCTCACCTCATCATGGGCGGGTACGGCCGTATATTTTGTATGCGGATAGGCCAATTTGGAAGGCAAGAGGTCGTCTTTTCAAATTCGGCCACCGCGACAGAAAGAGTCATTCCTTTCACAAAAGGAATGGCTCTTTTTATTTTTCAACAGTACAGTTATGCCAGTATCAATAATAAATCCCAAATAGAGGTAAACCATGCCGGACACACAATCAATTGAGCAGATTAAGAACTACTTGCAAGCCCGTGAAGCAGAGTACCTGGCGTTGCTGGAACAGATGGTAAACATCAACAGCTTTTCCGCCAATCCACAGGGGGTGAACGAGTTGGGAAAGGTCACGGCCGTCGCCTTCGCCCACCTGGGATTCAGCGCCGAAATGATTCAGGCCGAAAATCCCCTGTATGGCAAACACCTCTGGATGACACGTCACGGCCGTACCCCCCATCAGATCGCCCTGGTTTCCCACCTGGACACCGTATTCCCCGCTGAAGAAGAGGAGCGCCACGATTTCCACTGGCGGCCGATCAAAAATCGCATCTACGGCCCCGGCACCATTGACATCAAAGGGGGCACCGTGTTGATTTTTATGCTGTTGGATGCTCTGCGGCAGCACCGGCCAGACCTGTTCAACGGCGTCACCTGGCAGGTGGGGCTGAACGCCTGCGAGGAGGTGAGCGAGGATGATTTTGGTCGTCTGTGCCGGGCGCGTTTGGACCAAAATACCCTGGCCTGCCTGGTTTTTGAAGCGGGGTATATGCGCGGCCACACCTTCCAGGTGGTGGTCGCCCGCAAAGGGATGGCGAATTATCACATCGAAGTCGAAGGCAAAGCGGCCCACGCCGGCTCCGCCCATGCCAAAGGAGCCAACGCCATCGTGCAAATGGCCGAGGTCATCAAACAGATTCACCACTTCACTGACTATAAGAAAGATTTGACGTTTAATGTGGGCACGGTGATGGGCGGCACGGTCAGTAACCGGGTGCCCCATTATGCGGCGGCTTCGGTGGAGATGCGGGCGTTTGACACGACCGTGTACCAACAAGGCGTCCACGATATGCTCTCCCTGAACGAACTGGGCAGCGTGGGCAGCGCCAACGGCGACTTTACCTGCCGCACCCAGGTGACAATCACCGGGCAGACGCAGCCCTGGCCGGTGAACCCGGCTACGGAACGGCTGCTGGAAATCTGGCAAGAGGCGGGCAGTGAATTAGGCTACACCGTGCGGCGAGAAGAACGGGGCGGCCTGAGCGACGGCAACCACCTTTGGGCACACGTGCCCACGCTGGACGGGCTGGGGCCATCGGGTGGCAATGCGCACTGCTCGGAACGGAGTGACGACGGCCGTAAAGAGCAGGAATACCTCTACGTGCCCTCATTGATACCGAAGACGTTGCTGAATGTGACGGCCGTGTTGAAACTGCTTGATGGGGAGACAGGGTGATGGGGTGAAGGGGTGATCTCCAGTTTCTAATTCCCATCCCGTACTGCAATCTGCATTTTAATTCCGTGTTTTGGCCGCAGCGTGACGCTGGCTTCGGGTTGGATGGTCTGGTCGGGGATCAGCTGGAAATCAAAGGCGCTGACGAAGCTGGCGAGTACCAGCCGCATCTCCATCAGGGCAAACTCGTTGCCGATGCACTGGCGTGGCCCCGCGCCAAAGGGAAAGTAGACGAAGGGTGACGGCCGTTTCTGCTCCAGCGCAAAGCGTTCTGGCTCAAAACGGTCTGCGTTCGGCCAGTGGTCGGGGTGGCGGTGCAAGATGGCCGGGCAAATGAAGACCATATCGTTGGCGGTCAGGGCATAGCCGCCAATCTCGTCTGGGACAACGGGGGCGCGGTAGATGAGCCAAAACGGAGGATAGAGCCGCATCGCTTCTTCGATGACCATTAACGTGTACGGCAGGTGGGGTAGATCGGCAAAGGTGGCGGTACGGCCGTGCAGCACCCCATCCACCTCCGCCCGCAAAACTGCCAGTTTGTCCGGATGCTGTGCCAGCAAATAGAGCGCCCACGTCAGACCAATGGCCGATGTTTCGTGCCCGGCCAGGAAGATGGTCATAATTTCGTCGCGCAGTTGAGCGTCGCTCATACCCACGCCCGTCTCCTCGTCCTGCGCATCCAACAGCAGTTGCAGCAAATCATCACCCGGTTCTCCAGCCCGGCGAGCGGTAATCAGGCCATTGACCACCTCGTCCAGCAGGTTGAGCGCGGCGTCAAAACGGCGGTTGGCAGGCGTGGGCCAGGAATCAGGCAGGCGCAGTAACGCCCAGGATTGGCTATTAAAATGGTGCAGCACCGTTGTCCATGCCTGGCCCAACTGATCGGCATTTTCAAGCTGGCGGCCAAACATGGTTTGCAAAATGATGTGGAGGGTCAGGTGCATCAATTCGGCGTGCATGTCTACGGCCGTGCCCGACCGCGCCCGCCAATCAGAGAGGAAGGTAGTGGTCACGGCCGTTATCTGCTCCGCCAATGCTGCCACCTTCTGCCGATGAAACGCGGGCTGCATCAATTTGCGCTGACTGCGCCAGAACTCCCCTTCATTCGTGGCCAACCCCTGCCCCAACACCCGTTTGGGCAGCGACAAGGTGCTGCTCTTTTGGAAATTGCGGTAATTGTCGCGCAGCACATATTGGATGTGCGCCGGATTGTTGAGCAAAAACGCCTGCCGCGAGCCAAAATCCACCCGCGCCAGATCACCAAATTCATCCGCCACCCCCTGCAAAAATGTGAGTGGATCGCCCCACATCTTGGGCAGCACTCCCACCAGGGGATAGCCTTTCGGCCCCGGCGGCCGTGTGTGTAACCTGTCAGCTACCATCCTTCAGCCCTTCGCTTCCAATCGTGTCATTCCGAATCCCCGAAGGGGTGAGGAATCTTTCGCTTTGTTGTGGCCGAAGATTCCTCGCTACGCAGACTTCGCTCGGAATGACAGTTGCCTCGGAGATCACATCAACCCATACTGCTCCGCAAACGCCAGCAGCGCATCTTCAAACACATTCATCGGTGGCAGCACCAATCCCGCGCCCACCTGCCCCACACCGGGGTCTTTGTGGGCAATGCCGGTGTTGATTTGCGGCCGTATGCCCAATTCCACCACCTTGCGAATGTCCACCCCCACCGGTGTGCCCCGGAAACCGAGGACGGGGATGGTGAAAGCGGTGTGTTCGGCGGTAGTAATTTCATACATCTCCAGCGTGGTATTCACCGCCATCTCCGGCGTGCCGCTGATGAAGGTGACGATGGCCGGAGCGGAGGCCATGGCAAACGCGCCAATCCCGGCCGTCTCCGTGATGGTGCTGTCGCCAATGTCGCCGCTGGCGTCAACGGCCGTGTAGCCGGGAAAATAGAGTCCATCGGGCTGCCCCACCGGGCCGGTAAACCAGCAATCACCCAACCCACTGACGCGAATGCCCAGGTCGGTGCCATTGCGGGCCATGGTGGTCATAATCGTACTGCCTTCCACGCCATGCCCGGCGTCGGCCATCGCTTTGCAGGCGGCCATGACGGGATTGAGGACACTGAGGGCATTGTCGGCCAGGAATTGCAGCACTTTTGCTTTATCACTGTTTGATGTGCCTGTTTGGGCGATCAGGGGTGCCATTTTGGCGGCGTAAAGCAGGGAACCGGCCTTATTGCGATTGTGCCCTTCGTCGCCCATATGCAGGCTTTCGGCTAATAATGCGCGAATGTCGAGGCCGTCGTCGCTGAAAGACAACGCTTCAGCCAGCATTGGCCCCATCACGTCGTTCATCCAGCGCAGCTTGTCCAGCACTTCCGGGCTGTACGCACCGTAGCGCAGCACTTTGCCGTACCCTTCGTTGAGGTTGGAGTACGCCTTGTTGCCGTGCGTGACGTTTTCAATCACGTACAC
>CAYXUZ010000034.1:11387-43635 GCA_964467705.1 uncultured Ardenticatenaceae bacterium
CCGGCCATCGGCCCCACGCTGTTGTGTTCGTGGCACGGTTCCAGACTGATCTGGCCGGATGTGAGCAGCTTTTCGGCACTGTCCCAATCAGTTGCCAGCCCTTCAAAAATCAACGCGCCCACAATGGCCCCCTTCATCGGCCCGGAGGCGCGTTCCCAGGAAATGGGCGGCCCGGCATGGAGCAACAAATCATCGCGCATCCCCGGTATTACCTCGCGGGCGGTAGCCACCGTGCGCAAAATGGGGCGGGCGGACATCATGCGGGTCACGGCCGTGTGGTTGGCCTGGTCAATATCTATCATCTCAATCTCCTAATCTCAGCAGATCCAATATATTATGGAAGTGTCATTCTGAGCGAAGTCTTCGGAGCGAAGAATCCCTGAAATCTGAACAGTCATAAGGGATTCCTCGTCGCAGACTCCTCAGAATGACACGTGATTTTGGATCTCTTGAATCTCTTAATCTCCATTCTACATCTACTAAAACGTGACGGGCAGGCTTTTCAGGCCACGCAGCAAATAGTTATCGGTATAGGTGGGTGTGTCTATTGCCAGTTGCAGGTTGGGTATGCGGCGGAGGAGGGTGGTGAAGGCGATTTCCCCTTCCAGGCGGGCCAGGGGCGCGCCCAGGCAGTAATGGATGCCACCGCCAAAGGAGAGGTGCTGGTTTTTCTGGCGGGTGATGTCCAGTTGGGCCGGGTTTTCAAAGCGTTCAGGGTCGTGGTTGGCTGCGCCGAGCAGAAAGGCAATTTGGGAACCGGGGCGGAAGGTGTGGCCTTTGTATTCCATCTCTTCCAGGACGATGCGGGCGGTCATTTGCACGGGGCTGTCGTAGCGGAGGAATTCTTCTACGGCCGTTTTCACCACCCCATGATCGCGTTTAAACAATTCAAACTGGTCGGGGTGGCGCAGCAGCGCCAGCGTGCCGTTGCCGATCAGGTTGATGGTGGTTTCGTGCCCGGCCACAAAGAGTAGGGCGCAGGTGGCGTACAGTTCGTTGGCCGTCAGGTGGTCGCCGGCCTCTTCCACACTGACCAGGGCGCTGAGTAGATCGTTTTTCGGTGAGCGGCGGCGTTCTTCGGCCAGGTCGGCCAGATATTCGGTAAAACGGGCGGCGGCGATGGAGCCTTGATCATACACGGCCGTGTCATCTGTCATGTCCAGCGTCAGCGCCAACGCATTGGACCAATCATGGAATTGCTCGCGGGCATCCAGGGGAATACCCAACATTTCGGCGATGACGGTGACGGGCAGTGGGTAGGCCAGGTCGGCGATGAGGTCCATCTCGCCGTTTGCCTGCACATTGTCTAGCAGTTGGTCGGTGATGGTTTGGATGGTGGTGCGTAGCTGCTCTACCATACGGGGGGTGAAGGCTTTGTAGACGAGACCGCGCAGGCGGGTATGGTCGGGGGGGTCTTTCAGAAGCATCCAATCGGCCTGCATGCGTACTAAATCTTTCTGCGAGGCGGGGGCCATGGAATCATCAAAGTGGCCGCGCCCCAGGCGGTTGTCGCGTAGGAGCGTGGCGCAGTCTTCATAACCGGACAGGAAGGTGAACTGCCAGGGTTCCCAGAAGAAGATGGGGACATGGGTGCGGAGCATGTCGTAAAAGGGGTAAGGGTTTAAGCGAAATTCGGGTGAAAGGGGATTAAATTCCATTGGGTTATTTTAACCGCGAAGGGCGCGAAGAACGCGAAGGGTTTTGGGTTCTCTGCGTCTCAGCGTCTCTGCGTTAGCCTTTTTAATGAGTGATTTTATTTTCCAGAATGTGACTTCATCTTTGCCAATATGGCCATCAATTTTTCATTACCGCCGGCCGGGGGTCGCCAATCTACCTGCACGGCCATCCCGCCCTGCCCCACTACACTCTCATAGAATGATTCCAGGCCGACGTTCACGGCCGTCAACTGCGCTCCCAATGATACCGGCGGGAAATCGTAAGCGGGGGGCGGCAGGCGATTGTAGACGTAATCGAGTGCTTCGCTCACATTGGGGAAGATGTGTGCCCCGGCGGCGGCCAGCCGTTCGATCTGGCTGTCCAGGTTTTGTGGGTCTTGCTCGGTGCCGACGACGATGGCGACCACCCGTTTGCCGGCGCGGGTAGCTTCGGCGATGGCGGGGGCGAGTTCGGCGGCGGGGTCGGGGTGTGCGCCTTCACCCAGGACGACATCGAGGATGATCAGGTCTACGTTGGGATCGGCCGTTTCCTGGCGTAGGCGGCGCAGGCGAAGATCGTTGTCCATCATGGGGTGCAGGCGGCCCTGAGTGAAGGTGTCGTCACCGAGGTCGAGGATGGTATGGGCCTGGCTGTGGTGGGGGTCGGTTAGCTGCTGGTGGGGACGGATGGGGATGTTGCTGTAGAGGGGGGTGAGGACGGCTTGTAAACCCAGGAGCATTTCGTAGGCGAGGGTGCCGCCGGAGAAGAGGCCGCGCAGGTTGCCGCTTAACGGCCGTCGCTGTTCCCGCAATTGCACCAGTTCGCCGCTTAAACGGACGGCGTGTTCGGCGGCGTCTACCAGGCCGGAGGTGAAGAAGAGATTGCCCAACCGACGGCCGGGTGGGGCGTAGCCGATGAAGTTGATGATGACGGGTTTGTCGCCGCTTTGGGCGGCACGGAGCAGAGTGGCGGCGACTTGCTCGGCGGGGGGTTTGGAGATGAGGACGATGACGGCCGTATCCTCATCCCGCTGCAACAAATCCAACGCCTGCAAGGTGGTGATGCCGCCCACTTCTTCTTTTAAGTCACGGCCGCCGACGCCAATGGCCTGGGAGATGCCGCCGCCCAGATTGTGGATTTCGGTGCTGACCGCTTGCAGGCCGGTGCCAGACGCGGCCACGATGCCAATTCGCCCACGCCGTACCCGGTTAGCAAAACCGAGACCGATGCCGTTGATGACGGCCGTACCACAATCCGGCCCCATGAGCAATAACCCTTTGGCGCGGGCGAGTTGTTTCAGGCGGATTTCGTCGGCCAGGGGCACGTTGTCGCTGTAGAGAAAGACGTGTTGGCCCAGGTTGAGGGCGTTTTCGGCCACGCCGGCGGCGTAGCGACCGGGCACGGAGATGAGAGTGAATTGGGCGGAGGGGAGTTGGCCAACAGGAAGTTGGGTGACGGCCGTAGCCAGACTCTTTGGCCGAAACGCCTGCGCCTTGCCGCGCCGCTGCTGCAACAGTTCATTCACCTGCGCCAATGCGGCTCGTGCGGCCGTTTCGCTTTCGCCCTGCACCACAATGAGCAGGTCATCTGCTTTGGCCTGAATGTTGTGGGGCAGTAAATTCATAGCCGCCAGCAATTCTTTGTTGGCGTCGGTAGCCATGACGACGCCCGCATCTACCACGCCCGGCAGCGCGGCCAGCCCCTTTTGCAACTGCATCAACACCACCGAATCGTAATACGCGCCCGGCCGTACTTCGGCCTGTAAATGTTTCATCCTCAATCCTTGTTTTCGCCGAATGGAATTCGGCGTCTGTTACTGCTGGACTACAACGAATAAAGAAACTAACGGATTTTCTACTCCCTATCTGTTATTTTCTCCATCCGTTGTAGTCATCTGTTAATTAAGCTTGATTCCTAAAAAATCATGCTTGTTGACAAAACTATCACGCTTGTTGATTTAGATCACACGCTTGTTGACAAAACTATCATGCCATGCCTTACAACTAAACTGCAAGGTGTTGCAACTAAACTATCTCAGACTGGCAAGGAGTGGAACACGTTTACGTGTTCCAGAAAACACATGAATGTGTTTTACTCCGCGTGTTTTACTCCTTGTGATTACCGCCGAACGGCCGTACCCCCTCCACCACACGCGGCAATGCTTCGATCAACGCCTCCACATCAGTCAGTGTATTCTGTGCGCCAACAGTAAAACGCAGCGCCGACTCTCTCCTCGAATTTTTAACGCGAAGGCGCAAAGCGGCAACGACGGCAAAAAAGCATAAGCAAAGAATTAACACTTGTTAGTCAACAAAGAATTTGCCCCAATAAAAGTCGAATAGTGGAGTAGCGGGCTACAATTAACTCAGCAAAATCGTTTTCTGATGTCCCATTGGACGAATTGAATCATACCAGGCATGAATGGAATTAAGTGTAATTCGACTTCACCGCTCTCTAAATGCTTGACCCGAATATGATATTGCATTCCATATACTTCCGATCCAGATAATTCTCCTTCTAGAGGTTTGTCTCTTTTTAGCGTTAAAGTCCCAATAATTGTATCTTCATCCAAGTTTCTAAGATTTCTACACTGAATAGATGACAGCTCTTTCAGATCATTTTGTTCTATGTTATAGGAGTAAAGGCCGTTTGTATCCTCATTGAACGGCATATATGCACCTCCCTGAAAAATATCTAAATCAATGTCATGAAATGAATAAGACAAATCAGATTCATTTAGAGTCATCACAGCAACAGGTGTATTTTGAACAATCGCTTCTCCATTAATTGAAAACTTCGAGTAATACACAACCCAATCAGTTGGATTATCAAAGTATTTTTCATATTTGTTTGTTGTACAGCTAACTAACATGAGAAACAAAAAGATAAGATTGGCAAATGCATACTTCATAGTTAATTCCTTGTGACAGTTAGTTCTTCTGGCTTACATTTGTATCACCTGCGAAACTGCTGCACCTGGGAAACGACACGCGGCAACCCTTTGATCAAAGCGTCAATATCAGCCAGTGTATTTTGTGCGCCGACGGTGAAGCGCAGGCCGCCCAATGTCCACGCCTCGCCCAGGCCAATCGCCTGCAAGATGGCTGAGGGTTTGGGGTTGCCCGTTTTGCAGGCCGAGCCGCTGCTGGCACTAAACCCGGCCATATCGAGATGAATCAGTAAATCATTCCCGCTCAAACCGGACAGGGCAAAACTGGCATGATGCGGCAGTCGTTCGGTGGGGTGTCCGGTCAGACGAATGCCATTACCAGGAATGACTGCTAACACGCCGGCAATCAAATAATCACGCAGCGCGATGTCATGAGCCACGCGCTCGTCCAACTGCGCCTGGGCCAGTTGAAACGCCTGTGCCGCGCCCACCGCAAAGGCCACATTGACGGTGCCAGAACGACGGCCGTCCTCCTGCCCACCCCCCGTCAAGGCCGACACCAACCGGATGCCCTCACGCACATAGAGAATACCCACCCCCTTCGGCCCGTAAAATTTGTGCGCCGCCAGGGAGAGCAAATCAATCGGCATTTGCGCCAGATTCCAGCGTGTGGTCGCCCCCGCCTGCACCGCGTCCGTATGGAACAATGCGCCATGCTCATGAGCAATCGCCCCAATTTCTAAAATCGGCTGCACCGTGCCAATCTCATTATTGGCCGCCATAATGGACACAAGAACGGTATCCGGGCGCATGGCCACCCACACATCGTCCGGGGAGACACGGCCGTACTCATCCACCGGCAAAATGGTCACATCAAAGCCAAAGAGGTCACGTAGCTGCACGGCCGTTTCCAGCACCGCCTCATGTTCAATACAACTGGTAATCAGATGGTTGCCCCGCCCGCGCAATCTGGCATCCCACATCACCCCACGCACCGCCAGATTGTCGCTCTCCGAGCCACAGCCCGTAAACACAATCTCCGACGGCCGTGCGCCCAACAAATCGGCTACCGTGCGACGGGCTTCATCCAGGGCGAATCCTGCGTCACGGCCGTGCGCGTGCGCCGACGACGGATTCCCATAAAAATCCGTCCAAAATGGCATCATACTTTCAATAACCTGGGGATGAACTGGCGTCGAAGCGCCGTGATCGAGGTAAATGTTTATCATAGTTGCGTGGGACGTGGCTGCGTCAGACGCAACTACGCCCACGCAACCCGTCACTCTTCCGTAATCGGCAATCGCACCGTAAACGTCGTCCCTTTGCCTTCCTTACTATTCACGGTAATCGTGCCATTATAATTCTCGACCGTCTCCTTGACCATGTACAGGCCCAAACCCGTGCCCGCAATGCCTCGTTCAACGGCCGTTTGCGCCCGGAAAAAGCGCCCAAACAAATTCGGCATCGCCTGCTCCGGAATCCCAATCCCCTCATCCTGCACCTTCAGCAACACCGACCCATTCTCATTCCACGCATCCACCCGCACCGTGCCCGACAACGTAAACTTAATCGCATTATCCACCAAATTCTTAATAATCAGGTGATACGCATCCTGGCTGCCCAAAACAGGCGGCAAATCCGGCTGAATCTTCTGCCGAAACGTCAGCCCCTTCTCCGTCGCCCGATCAGCCAGCGGCGGCAAAATCTCCTCAAACAACGGATTCAACTTAATCGGTTCCGCCCCCCGCTGAAACTCCCGCGCCTCCATCTTCGCCAACTCCAACATCTGCCGCACCATCTTTTGCAGCCGGTCACTCTCCCGCTCAATCACCCCCAGGAAACGGTCAGCTTTCTCTTTCTGCTGCGCCTTCCCCTCCCGCAACAACCGCGCATACATCAAAATCGTCGCCAACGGCGTGCGCAACTCATGGATAATGCCATGGAAAAAGTCATCCCGCATCCGCTCCACTTCCCGAATCTGGCGCAAATCACTAAACACAAAAATCACTTCACTAATCGCCCCATCATCCCGGTAAATCGGCGCCCCACTCACCAACACCGGCACCGTCTGCCCATCACTCTGATACAAATTCGTCGCCAGTTGCGGGTAATCATCCGCATCCTGTAACACCTGCTGCATAAAATCGGGCAAATCACCCGTCGAAAAACGAATCATCTTATGCGCCGGTCGGCCGAGCAAATTCTCCGCCTCTTGCCGCAGCAAACTCAGCAGCGCATCATTGGCATGGGTCACAAAGCCATCGGCATTCACCGTCAACATACCCTCCGACATACTGGCAAAAATCGTTTCAATCCGTCGCTTCTCCGCCAGCACCTCCGTATGCAGCCCGGCATTCTCAATCGCCGCCGCCAGCGGCCCCCCAATCGCCTGCAACAACCGCAAATCATTCTCCAGAAACTCACCGCCCACCTTGTTAATCGCCTGCAACACCCCAATCACCCGGTCTTCCACCTGCAACGGAATACAAATCATCGAATCCGTATGAAACCCCGACTGGCTGTCAAACCGGGCAAAGAACCGATTATCCGCATACACATCGTTGATAATCACCGGCTGGCGATGTTCAGCCACCCACCCGGCAATCCCCTGCCCCTTCTTCAACCGCAGCGGCGGCAAATCTTTGAACAGGTCGCCCAACAGCATGTCCACAAAAATAATGTCACCCGTCGGCGCATCAATCAGCCCCACCGAAACAGACCCCACATTCAGCGTGCGCTTCACCGACCCCATCAACTGCTTGTAAATGTTTTGCAGGCTGAGGGTGGAAGTGAGCGCAAAGCTAATATCAGACACAACGGCAAATTCCACATCCTGCCGATGAACGGTGTGCCGCAAATAGGCACGATCCAGGAAGCTGGTGATAAACGTGCCCAATGCAGGCAAATTCTCCAGCGTAAGCGGGCAATCCGGCGGCGGATCAATCAGGCACAAAATACCGGGCGGAGAAAGCGGCTGGTATTCACCGGGCGCGGGCAGCGGCAGCGCCAAAATGTTCTCTCGTGGCATCTGCCAGAGCGCACTATGCACCAATTCGGCCGGGGAGCGGCTGAATTTATCGGCGCGGATGGGCTGACCTTCTTCAATGAGGGGATAAAAGCTGGCTTTGGCATTGTCCCAGCGGATTTGTTGTACATCGCGGTCAGGCTGGCACACCCAGACGTCGAAGTATTTTTTGAAGGGGTCGCTGATGCCGACAACGGCCGTGACCCCACAAAACGCCGCCACTTCACAGGCCACCACATCACAAACGCCATGCGCGTCAAATACACTGGCAAGCTCGGCCGTTAATGCCTGCCATAATTGATGCACATGCTTCGTCGCCAGGGTTGGGGCTTCGTTGATCATACAGGGAAAGTTATAGCCACGCCGGGCACGGTTGGCAAGAGGACAAGGGTACGTGGTACTGACCGTGAAACGTGATGCGTGATGCGTCAATAGAGAGGACTCACGCATCACGAATCACGAATCACGAAATACGTCCAGTTAAATTCATGCCTTTTGTCAGCGATTTTGGTTGCCGGGCAGGGGTGGGTTCTGTATAGTTGCGGATGGAAAGTTGACGCGATTTGCCAAATCGCACAACACCATAAACAAATGAAAAGTTGTAACGCGATTTGCCAAATCGCGCTACCTACAAGGAGTGATGGATCATGAGTTATATAGAATCTATTTATGCGCGGGAAGTGTTGGATTCACGGGGCAATCCGACGATTGAAGTAGAAGTAGAATTGTTTGATGGCGGCTACGGCCGTGCCATTGTCCCCTCTGGCGCATCAACTGGCGTGCATGAAGCATGGGAAAAACGAGACGGCGACAAGGGGCGGTATCTGGGCAAGGGGGTGTTGGCGGCAGTCACGGCCGTGAACGAAACCATCGCCGAAGAACTGGTTGGCTGGGACGCCACCGATCAGGTGGGCATTGACCAGGCGATGCTGGAATTGGACGGCACCGAAAACAAGAGCAACCTGGGGGCCAACGCCATCCTGGGCGTCTCCCTGGCGGTGGCCTACGCCGCCGCCGACAGCCTCGGTTTACCCCTTTACCGCTATCTCGGCGGCGTTTCCGCCCGCACCCTGCCCGTGCCCATGATGAACATTATGAACGGCGGCAAACATGCGGCCGGGGCCACCGATTTGCAAGAGTTTATGATCATGCCCGTCGGCGCGGAATCATTCCGCGAAGGGTTGCGCTGGGGCGCAGAAATTTACCACAACCTGAAAAAGGTATTGGACAACAAAGGCTACCGCACCACCGTTGGCGACGAAGGTGGTTTTGCGCCTCAAGTGAAGGCCAACAGCGAAGCGTTTGACCTGATTCTGGAAGCTATTGAAAAGGCGGGTTACAAACCGGGCGATCAGGTGATGCTGGCCATGGACGCCGCCTGCTCCGAAATTTATGAGGATGGCAAATATCATCTGAAAACGGAAGGCAAAATCTTGAGCGGGCCGGAGATGGTAGATTTCCTGGCGGCCTGGTGTGACAAATACCCGATCATCTCTATTGAAGATGGGCTGCACGAAGATGACTGGGACAGTTGGGCGCTACTGATGCAAAAAGTGGGGCATCGCATTCAGATTGTGGGGGATGACCTGCTGGTAACCAACGTGAAGCGCATCCAGACCGGTTTTGAACGCAAAGCGGCCAACAGCCTGCTGTGCAAGGTGAACCAGATTGGCTCGCTGACGGAATCTATTGCGGCGGTGGATATGGTGCATCGGCATGGGTGGACGGCCGTTGTCAGCCATCGCAGTGGTGAAACCGAAGACGCCACCATCGCCGACCTGGCCGTGGCCCTCAACGCCGGACAAATTAAAACCGGCGCACCCGCCCGCAGTGATCGCGTTGCCAAATACAACCAACTCCTGCGCATTGAAGATGACCTGGGCGACAGTGCCTTTTATCCGGGCATGAGGGCGTTTACGAATCTGAATCGGTGAACCAGAGCTGACAGGTTTGGCAAACCTTTCAGGTCTGTTAACACGAATCTAACCCAACCCGGCTACACTACCGGCTCATTTAACGGCCGTAATATAAGGAAGTAACTGCAAGAAACTAACCGCAAAGAGCGCCAAGAACACAAAGTTTTCCTCTTTATCTTTGCGTCCTCTGCGCCCTTTGCGGTGAGTAGTTGCAAAAGGAAACTGCTATGTACAGATTTGACGAAGAAGACGATGAACCTCAGGAACCGGCAGAAAAACCACAGGAAAACAACGATCAACCGGAAAAACCGGCCAGCCCTTTTGACCGGTTAATGAAAACCCGCACCATCACCATCTTTGGTGAGATCAACATGAAAAAGGCGCAGGACGTGACGCAGCAGCTTCTCTTGTTGGCGGCCGATTCCGATGAGCCGATCAAGCTTTTCATCAACTCTCCCGGTGGGCATGTGGAATCGGGTGACACGATCTTTGACATGATCCGCTTTATCAAACCAAAAGTGAAGGTCATTGGCACAGGTTGGGTAGCCAGCGCTGGCGCGCTCATTTATGCGGCGGCCGACAAAGAAAATCGCTATAGCCTGCCCAACACCCGCTTTCTCCTGCACCAGCCGGCCGGTGGGGCCATGGGTCAGGCTTCCGACATTGCCATTGAGGCCACCGAAATTATCAAGATGCGCCGCCGCCTGAACCAGATTTTTGCCGACCAGACCGGCCAACCCCTGGCAAAGGTGGAAAAAGACACCGACCGCAATTTCTGGATGTCTGCCAAAGAAGCGCAGGAGTATGGGCTGGTGGGCCAAATTGTACAATCAGCCGCCGAGATTGAATAATACAAACGAAGACATCCGATTTCTTTGAGAAATTGGATGTCTGATTGACCGAAAAAGGACGGACTAAAAACCCGTCCTTTTTTTATTTGCCTTTCATCCGAGCAATCGCATTCACCATCATTACAAACGCGGTAATCATGCCCAACATAAAAGCGATAATCGTGATAGTAGCCAGGGCTGTGAGTGAAATAACCATAACGAACCTCTCTGGTTACTGAGTAATTACGTGATTACCCAATTACTCAATTACTTTTATTTACGGTGCAAACACTCCTACCGGCATCGCCCCCATCTGGCTGACCTGGATGGTGGACATGGAGGCCATGTGGAAGATGCGGCGTAGCCCGGCCGGGTCAAGACCGGCGTCCAGCCCGATGGGGAAACCAATGGTAGCCGCTAATTGTTGGGCGGGGCTGCTGGTATGCATTCCGGTAAAACCCATTGGCTGTTTCAATCCAAAACCAACTAGCGCCAGCGTATATACCTCTTGCCGCAGCAGGTCAGTGGCCGCCCGCTGGATGTCCTGGGCGCGTTGTTTGGAAACGTTGTCTTCGCCGTCGGTGTAGACGATGACCACACCACGCACCATCACACCGCTGGCGCGGAGTTGTTGGGCATAAAGCACCAGGTTGGTCAGCCCGGCGGCAACGGCGTCGTAGAGGGCCGTGCTACCACCAGGATCGTATTCCTTGCGCGTCAGGCGAGGTGTATCGGCCAGAGGAATATAGCCGTGTAAGGTTTTTACGCGGTCTTCAAAAACAAGCGTACTGACCAGAATGTCATCCGCCGCCGGTGAACCGGCCATGGCGGCCAGATAGTCGTCGTTGTAGGCACGGATGAGGTCGTTGGCGTGGGCGGCCATGGAGCCGCTCATGTCCAGAATGTTCATCGCCAGCGTCACGTCGTTGGTGGCAAGCTGGTCGAGGGGGGTGTGTACGGCCGTTGCCACCGCTGCCCCATTCAAATTCGCAATCACCAAATCCAGGCTGTCGGCCGTCAGCCCATCATCCTGTGCCGATTGAAACAGATCATCCAGGTTGCCCAGTCCATTGTTTGTCATCTCGTAATCTCCGTTCTAAAGAAGTGAGCAGTTAGCAGTTTTCTTCGCAATGACTGCCCACTGCTTACTGCTCACTGCTCACTACTTACTAAAAAGGTAGTGCATCCGTGCTGTTAATAAAATTCACGCCCTGCTTTTCAAACTCGACAAACCGAACCATTGCAATACCGTGAAAATCTACGTCGGGATGTACGACAGGCGAGGTACAATCACGCAGGAAGTAGATTTTTTGCAGCGCGTCCGGGCGAGTGGCAAAATCTTCCACCAGGTCTTCCACGGTTTCCAACACACAGTGGCTTTCCGCTTCGCCAGCGATGACCACCACATCCGCCTCCGCCAACGTGTCCAGAAACGCCTTGTTTTTACCGCCCATGGGATGGTTAGGTACAGGCACTTCAGGCTGGATGATGGAATAATGCTCTGTCAGCGGAATGGTGCCTTTGGTCAGCCAGGTAGGTTGGGTTTTGCGCGCCAGACTGTGCCACAGCACGGCCGTAAACAGTTCCGGGTCCAGGGCATTGCCCATACTGCCAATCATCACATGGTACGGCCAGATGGTGAGCGTCTTTTTGGCCTGCTCCTCTAGCTGGCGCACATAGTTGGTTGATTGCACCGGCGCGACCAACGGCCGCCACTTGCCTGCCTTGATGTCCGCATAGGTAATCAGCGTAAAGGGCGCGGGATGATTGCCGTTTTCATCCGCCCACCACGCCGGGTGGAAAATCTGGTGCGGCAAATGGGAATCGAGCGAGCAAGTGATGTTGGTGATACGGGCAGCGTTGTTGTAGATAAACTCAATGGTGCGCTGTATGTCACCTACAGAACCGGGCACAAACAGGCTGCCGTTAGGGTGGCAAAAATCTACCTGCATGTCAATGATAACCAGATGGATGTTTTGTTTATCCTCGGTGGCCGGTGGCAGGTTCGTCGCCGCTGCTTCCGCGGCTATGGCCACATAATCGGGGTAATACAGCGTACCAATACGCTGCGGGTTGTAAAAGGTTGGAAATTGGTTCATATCTTACGCTCTCCTTTGGTGTCAAATATACACTAAAATGAATTGCGGGCAGTATAGTGTAATTTTAACACTTTGTCAAGCGGGAAAATGGGCAGGTTACGGCCGTCGCCACACAAAGGATGCACGCTCCTCAAAATCACCTTGGCGCGGTAGTAATAGGCTAAACGGCCGTGAACTCTGGCTGATATCTGACTATACCGGAAACGCCGTCCAACCCGTCCGGCTGCAATGCCAAAACCATAAACACTTCGTCTGGCACTTTGTTTTCCCAATAGATGTCATAGCTATTGGCGGGAACAAACCCAAAACGCGGATAGAAACGGGGATGCCCTAAGACAATGACCACGCGCTCCCCGGCCTGGCGGAGTATATCCAGACCGATACGGACAAGCTGCGAACCGATCCCCTCACGCTGGCAGGTGGGCAAAACAGCCATTGGCCCCAGGGCAACGGCCGTAACTACCCGATCTTCCTCCGTAATCGTCACCGGAGAAAAAAGAATATGCCCTACAATTTCACCCTCTCGCTCCGCCACCAATGAAAGCGTGGCGACGCCCCGCTGCCGTAAGGCATTCACCAGGTCAGCCTCACCAGGACGGTTAAAAGCCGCTTCATTCACCTGCCAGATGGCCGCAATATCTTCCGGTTGCTCAGCTCGAATCAGGATCATGTCACTCTTATTATTATTGGTTAAAGGTAATAAAGGGAACAGCCACCCAACCCACCAGCCCTTCGGCTGTTTGCACTTGCTGCCAGGCCAGATTTTCTCCGGTTGCCGTTTCTGGCAATACAGTAAGAATCGTGCCATCTAGCAGCCACTCCAACTGTTCAGCAGAAGTGTTTGGTTCTGCGCGCAACCAGACGCCTACACCGCTGCTGACGGTGGCAGTGCGCGGGGCAGATGTGGGGGTATCTGTAGGCAAAGTTGTCGGCGGCACAGTTGTGATCGTCATGGTCGGTGTAGGTGAATCTGTTGGCGGCGGCGTGACAGTTTGAGTAGGTGAGGCAGTAGAGGCAGCAGGTACGGCCGTCGTAGGAGACGGCGTTGCGGTCACTGTGGGAACAGGGGCAAGTGGGCGTGGGGCAAAACCATAAACGCCCAAAAAAATCAACGCTACAATAAACGAAAAAACAGAGCGGATCAGGTCAATTTGTTTATCATGGTGGGCATGTTGCCGGGCCACATTATAAGAAGCACGGGTTTCAGCTGACCGGTTGGAAAATGCCCGGATCAAAAAGTAGATACCGGCTACAGTGGCCACTCCGGCCAAAACAGGGATAAGCAAGTTCAGTACGGCCGTCACATCATCTCCTCCATCTCAAATGCGCCTATACTTTATGCAAGACCCCGTACTTTGGCAAGTCACAACCTGAACAAGCAGCGCCAGACGCTACTATCCCCAGCCATCATTTATCAATCACGAATTACCAGACACGACTTGTTTTGCCTCCTCCCATAACATATCTAGCTCTGCCAGGCTCATTTCTGGCATAACCAGACCACGTTGCTGAGCCAGTTGTTCCGTCAGTTGGAAACGTTGGCTAAATTTGTTATTTGCCTCTCGCAAACAACTCTCAGCATCCACACCTAGCCAACGCGCCATATTCACCATGATAAACAATAAGTCTCCCAATTCCTCTGCCCGCTGTGCCTGGTCGGACGCAGCCTTCAATTCAGCCAATTCTTCATCCAATTTGGCATACACACCGGCAATATCTGGCCAATCAAAACCTGCCTGCCCTGCTTTGTGCTGAATTTTCTGAGAGCGGGCCAACGCAGGCAGCGAAACGGGCACACCATCCAGCGCCGAAGCCGGTTTTTCCGCTTTTTCTTGCTTTTTCAACATCTCCCAATTGCGCACCACATGGTCACTGTCAGCTACTTGCCAATCACCCCACACATGGGGATGGCGTCGTTTGAGTTTTGTCTCGATACCGGCAATTACGTCGGTCAGTGAAAAGTCCTCCACCTCGGCGGCCATTTGTACCTGCATCAACACATGGTAGAGCAAATCGCCCAGTTCTTCCTGCAAGCCGCGGATATCATCTGTGTCCAACGCATCCAGCACCTCGCACATTTCCTCTAAGAAGTCGGCTCTCATGCTTTGTGGCGTCTGTTCTTGATCCCAGGGGCATCCTTCCGGGCTGCGCAGGTGAGCGACTGTTTCTGCCAGGGACATAAGGCTGGAAGCCACCGACAAGGCAGGCACATAGAGTGAGGACAGATGATCAACATGTGGGCTGTGATCAATGGCGTAGAGAGGCATGGATTCAACCTGCTCACGACTGGTTCCGGCGGCATGAATGAGATAGACAGGGTGCTGATGAGGGTACACGGCCGTCAGCACCATCTTCAACTCGCTCGCCAACATACGGCTATACACCTGTCCTAACAACACAGGCACGTCAGGGTTAAGAGGCGGGTAGTGGTAACGTGCGATCTCAATAGCGTCGAAAATTTGCAACCCATCAAGGGCATCTACCTTAACGGCCGTCAACGACGGCTCCACAAAACTCAACCCTGGCACAATTTGCACCGGTATTTGCTGTTCCGCTGCGGCTGCAACCAGGCTGGTGACGGTGGACTCACCAACAAAGGGATGGCCTGGGACTGCATAAATGATGTCCTGGTCACGGCCGTAACGCAACAGCGTCTCTACAATTTGCTCATAAACCGCCTCAAAGGAAACGGCCGTGTCATAAACCGTATCAAAACTGACCACCTTTAGCCCGGCAGGCAAATCTGCCACCGCCGGGTGGCGGGATGTGCGCACATAAACCCTCTCCGCCGCCGATAATAATTGCCACGCTTCCACAGTCAGGGTACGGCCGTTGCCCGGCCCCAAACCCACAATCGTTATGCTCATAATTCACCTTCGCGCATCTTCGCACCCTTCGCGGATCACCCCAAAACAAAAAGGCGAGTTTATCACTCGCCTGTTTTACATGGGTCAATCAATCACCAAACAGCAAAATCGTTGTCGTTTAGCGTTTGGTATAGGTAGGCGCTTTACGAGCCCGTTTCAAACCGGGCTTCTTACGTTCCTTCACACGCGCATCCCGCGTCAAATGACCTTCATTACGCAATGGACTGCGCAAATTCTCATCATATTTCACCAACGCCCGCGCCAATCCTAAGCGGACGGCACTGGTTTGCCCGGTAATACCACCACCTTCAATATGCACACTAACATCTGCCTTACCGGTTAATTTAGCATCTGTCAGCGGCCCGGCCAAAATCAGATAATCCCCAAAACGGGGGAAATACTCTTTGACATCCTTCCCGTTGACAGTAAAAGCACCTGTGGCATCACCATCCACATAAATCCGCACCCGCGCCGACGCACTCTTTCGCCGGCCAACACCTTCATAATATCGTCTCATATCTGCCATCGTAATCTCCTGCCTATAGCTCCAACGGCACAGGCTGCTGCGCCTGGTGTGGATGTTCTGCGCCCTGATAAACCTTCAATTTCTTAATCATCTGCCGACCCAATTTGTTTTTGGGAAGCATCCCTTTCACTGCCAATTCCACCGGGCGCGAGGGGTAACGTTTCATTTGTTCCCGCAGCGTCAACTCCGTTAACCCGCCGGGATACCCGGAATGGCGATAATACATTTTGTCATCCAATTTATTGCCGGTGACGTGAATTTTATCGGCGTTGATGACGATAACGTAATCGCCACAATCTACCGAGGGCGAAAAGCCGGGCTTGTGTTTGCCACGCAAGACGGCCGCAACCCTGGCCGCCAAACGGCCGAGCGTTTGCCCATCCGCATCCACAACATACCATGTCCGCTCAACATCGGCCGGTTTGGTAATCGTTGTTTTCATTCTATCTCTCCCAATGATCCTAAAATTGGAGATTCCGTTTTGCTCCAATGCTCAAATATCAATTCGTCATAAATTACAGAGGCCAGGAATAAGCCCCGTGCCGGAGCTGTGGGGCCAGCCATAGCCCGATCCTGACTATGTAAAGCAGCCAAAAAATCATCTACTGTCCAGGAACCATCCCCAACCAACTTTAGGGAACCAACAATGCTGCGAACCATGCGCTGTAAAAACGCATTGGCTTCAATGAAAAAGAGCAGATATTCGCCTCGTTGCTGCCAGTGAGCGGCAAATACTTTCCGCACACAGTTTTCCCCTTTGGGTGGCCGCCCGAAGGTGGCAAAATTATGCTCACCGTGGAGGGCGCTGGCAGCCAGATTCATCCGTTCCAGGTGCAACGGCCGTGTCACTTGCCAGCTATATAATCGGACTAACGGCCGTTGCACGGGTGTATTCAACACCACATATTGATAGGCCCGCCGCCGGGCATCAAACCGGGGATGAAAAGAAAACAGACCCGATTCTGGAGATGGTATCTCTTTCAGTTGTAAAACTGCAATATCGTCCGGCAGATACACATTGAGTGCATTTTGCAATTCCCGAAAACTATGCCGCCATTCGATGGTAAAACTAATCACCTGCCCCAGCGCATGAACGCCCGCGTCGGTGCGCCCAGCGCCCAAAACAGCAACAGAATGTCGCGTGATCTGGTAAAGAGCCTCTTCGATCTGGCTTTGAATGGTTGGTTGGTCAGCCTTTTGTCGTTGAAAGCCATGATAAGCTGTACCATCATACTCAATCAGAGCCGCATACTGGGGCAATAGCTAATCCTCAACCAGCATCAGCATGGCCATATCCGCATTATCACCAGCCCGTTTACCGATTTTGACCAAACGGGTGTAACCGCCGGGACGATCCATGTAACGAGGCGCCACGTCGTCGAAGAGTTTCTTTACAACATCCACCTCTTCTACATTTCCATCATCATCTTTTACCAGGCGGTAGCGGGCAATCCGGGCCGCTGCCAGACGGCGTGCGTGAACTTCTTGCGCCGGATTTTCTTTACCGCTTGTAATGCCCCGTTTTGCCAGGGTGATCATTTTTTCGGCTGTGGGCCGCAACATCCGGGCTTTTGCTTCTGTCGTTAAGACTTGTTCGTAGCAAATCAGGTCAGAAACCATATTCTTCCGCAAAGCATTGCGGTGCCCTGTGCTACGATTGAGTCTACGACCATGTACTCTATGTCGCATTATCGTTACCTCGTTCTATCCAGTGACGGCCGTACTCAGGCCTTATCCCCATCTTCCTCTGGCAAGAAGCCCTTCACCCGCAATTGGGCTTTCAGCTCATCCAGGGATTTTTCACCAAAGTTACGGATAGCCAACATCGTTTCTTCGCCACGATCCAGCATATCCAGCATTTCGCCCACTTTGGTGATACCAGTACGTTTCAAAGAGTTAAAGACACGCACACTCAGATCAAGCTGTTCAATTGGTGTATCGTAAAGCTCATTCGGAATAGAGCCTTCTTCCTCTTCTTCCACTTCTTCCGGCATGAACGTTTCTTCACTCACACCAGCAATGGGTCGTAACACCTGCATCATAATCTGGGCAGACTGTGCCAATGCATCTTCCGGTTTGATGGTACCATCCGTCCAGATTTGCATCACAATACGATCATAGTCTGCCACCTGCCCCACGCGCGTCTTTTCCACTTCATACCCCACCCGGCGGATAGGGCTGTAAATGGCATCTACCGGCAGCTCTCCAATTGGCAACCGTCCCCGCTCTTCAGCCGGAGAATAGCCTCGTCCCGTCTCAGCCGTCATCTCGATCTCCAAAAATGCTTCATCCGAGTCAACGGTGAACAGGTACAAGTCAGGATTGACAACTTCGACTTCCGGCGGCGTTTGCAGGTCAGCGGCCGTAACCGTACCAGCGCCGTGCACTTCCAGGCGCAATCGAGCCGTATCGGTTCCATGCAGTTTCAAGCGCAGTTGTTTTACATTGAGGATCAACTGCATCATATCTTCGCGCACATGCTCAATGGCCGAGAATTCATGCGGCACATCGGTTACTCTGATTGAGGTAACAGCCGCACCAGGCAAAGAGGCCAACAAAACACGGCGCAATGAATTTCCCAGGGTAGTACCATAACCTCTCTCCAACGGGCCAATGACAAAACGGCCGTACTCCTGGGACATAGCAGTGCTTTCAATTTTGGGCAAAATAAGGTTGTTAATAGCCAACGTAAAAACCTCCCTAAAAACGAGTAAGAACAGTGAATCAGATTAGCGCCGAGAGTAATACTCTACGACAAGCTGTTCGTTGATGGATACATCCATATCTTCCCGCGCCGGGAAGTTTTTCACTGTAGCTGACAGGTTTTTAACGTCTAGTGACAACCAGGCAGGCACCTGGCGATCATCAATATCCTGCCGTAATTGTTTGAAATATGTGCGACCAGCGCTTTCAGGACGAATGGTGATCACATCTCCAGGTTTAACTAATGCGGAAGGGACATCAATTTTACGGCCGTTCAGCATAAAATGCCCATGGCTGACCAATTGACGTGCCTGCGCCCGCGAATCAGCTATACCTAAGCGATAGATCACATTGTCCATGCGGGTCTCCAGTAACACCAACAAATTGGTACCTGTTAGACCAACCTGGCGGGTTGCTTTGCGGAAGTAGCGGCTGAATTGCCGTTCGTACACGCCATAGATGCGGCGGGCTTTTTGCTTTTCGCGCAATTGCATCAGGTAGTCTGAGGCACGACCACGGCGGAATTGGGTATCACGGCCGTGCTGCCCTGGTGGGTATGAACGGCGCTCAAAAGAACACTTAGGAGTCAAGCACCGAGACCCTTTCAGAAACAACTTCTCGCCTTCGCGGCGACAAAGTTTACAAACTGGATCAGTATGTCTTGCCAACTTAATACCTCCATTTATTAGAAGAGAGGTTTACAGGCTTGGCAACCCGTCTTCCCTCTCAAAATTATGAGGTGACACGATCAAAGATCGGCCACAACAGCTTAAATTATACCCGGCGCTTTTTCTTCGGCCGGCAACCATTATGGGGCACCGGCGTAATATCCCGAATACTACGAACTCTAATACCGGAAGATTGCAGTGAACGGATAGCCTGCTCCCGACCGGGGCCGGGGCCATTCACAATCACATCCATTTCTTGCATCCCATTATCATGAGCTTCTTTAGCCGCATTTTGTGCCGCCAGCCGTGCTGCATACGGTGTGCTTTTACGCGAACCCTTAAAGCCGGCATGACCAGCACTCGACCAGGAAACAGTATTCCCGGTCATGTCGGTGATTGTCACGATGGTGTTATTGAATGTAGCATAGACATGAGCCTGTCCCTCTGCTACCATTTTCTTCGCTTTCTTGCGAGTTTGTGCCTGTCTTCTACGTCCCATATTTCTCCCTAATCAGGTAAGGGCATTTTATATGCTCTTACCACCATCTGATTACTTGCCCTTGCGACGACCACGCCCGGCAACCGTCTTCTTTGGCCCCTTACGTGTGCGTGCATTGGTTCGTGTCCGCTGACCACGTACAGGCAAGTGGCGACGATGGCGCAAGCCACGATAGCAGCCAATTTCCGATAACCGCTTGATATTCAAATTGACTTCACGCCGCAAATCACCTTCCACCACGCAGTCACTATCAATGATTTGGCGCAACTGAGAAACCTCGGTTTCTGACAAATCCTTGACACGAGTGTCTGGGTTAATACCGGCTTGACGCAAAATTTGCTGACTGGTTGTCTTCCCAATGCCATAAATATAAGTCAAACTAACTTCTACCCGCTTATCGCGCGGAATATCAATACCAGCTATACGAGCCATAATTATTTACCCCTGGCGCTGTTTGTGATTGGGATCCACACAAATAACACGCACTACGCCTTTGCGTTTAATGATTTTGCATTTTGGACAACGACGTTTTACCGACGATGTAACTTTCATGATATTTGCTCCTGCCAACAAGTGATGATTGAGGCAACGGCCGTGACCCTCCCCAACCATCTCTTCTCTTCATTTTTTCAGGCAACAATGATGGGTTGCATACAGCAATCGCCTATTTTGCCATCATTTGTTGTTTTCGTCCAGAAAATGGGCCTAGATGCCCTCTTCCCGTTAACTTATACTTATGAACTCTTCTCAGAAATTTTCTGCAGAAGCTCAACCTGCACTATCTCTATAGGCCGGTCACCTTCAATCTCCACCAACAGCCCACGCGCAGCATAATATTCTAATAGCGGCGCTGTGGCTTCCTCATAAACCTGCATTCGGCGGCGGATGGTCTCTTCATTATCATCGGCGCGTCCTTCAATCTCAGCCCGTTTTTGTAACCGTTCCACCAATACCTCCACGTCTACGTGAATGTGAGGAACAATGCTTATTTGGGCATTGAACTCGGCTGCCAGTAAGTGATCCAAAGCATCAGCCTGAGCAACCGTGCGTGGGAAACCATCCAAAATTGCCCCTTTGGCGCAATCCGGCTGCGATAAGCGATCTTTTACCATCGCTATCGTCACTTCGTCCGGTACCAATGCGCCTTTTTCCATGAAGGAGTTCGCCAGTTTACCCAACTCTGTTTGATTTTTGAGGCTCGCCCGGAACAAGTCACCGGTAGCCACCTGCGGTAAGCCGAGTTTTTCTTGTAGCAGCTTTGCCTGTGTCCCTTTACCGGCCCCAGGCGCACCCATCAAGACAATAAACGTAGCCATTTACAGGAAACCCTCATATTGCCGCATGAGCAACTGCGATTCAAGCTGGCGCATGGTATCAATAACCACGCCCACTACAATGATCAAACCAGAGCCACTGATGACCAGTGCCGCGTTTTGCAATCCAGGGATACCAATTACCCAGCCAATGAACTGCATCAGCCCAGGCAAAATAGCGATGACACCTAAGAATACCGCACCGGCAAAAGTAATGCGCCGTACCACGGACATGACATATACTTCTGTGCGCTTACCCGGTCTAATACCAGGAATAAAACCACCTTGTCGTTGCAATGTCTGGGGAATGTTTTGTTGACGAACCATTACATCGGTGTAAAAGAAAGTGAACCCCACAACCAGCAAGAAAAATATCAACCAGTAAAGGTAAAAGCCTATACTGCCAGGATCTTGACTGGCAAAGCCAGCAATTGTCTGCGCCACATTGGCTATAACCTCATTACTGCTGTCCACAAAAATACCGGCAATCAGCGGAGGGAAAATGACAATGGAATTAGCAAAGATAATAGGGATCATGCCGGCCGTGTTTACTTTGAGCGGCACATAGCTGCTTTGACCCTGGTATACTTTACGGCCGCGCACCCGACGGCCGTACTGCACCGGTATACGCCTTTGCCCTTCCTGTACCACCACAATCACAAGCAGCGTCGCCAAAGTAATCAACACAAACGCTATCAAAGTAAATGCTGTTTGAGCAGTTGTATTATCTGGGGCAAAAAGCTGCGCCAGCCCTGGCAAGATTCCGGCCACAATCCCACTGAAAATAATCAGCGAAATTCCCTGTCCGATACCATCCTCCGTAATCAATTCGCCCAGCCAGATTGCAAACATCGTACCACCTAACATCGCAAACAGTGTCGTCAATGTAGGCAATATCAGACCGGCTTCAAAACCGAAGTTTGGCATGATATATTCCATGCCACCTGGCCCCAAACTGAATCCAACTAACCGAATCTGACCAATAGCCTGCAATAACGCCAGAGGCACCGTCAGATAATAGGTATAGCGATTTATCTTATTTCGGCCCGTTTCGCCTTCACTTTGCAATTCTTGCAGCTGCGGGATGATTGGCGTCAACAACTGAATGATGATGGACGCCGTAATATAAGGATACACGCCCATCGCCATTACCGAAAAGTTCCGCACCGCACCACCAGACAAAAGGTCTAAAAAGCCTACTACCGCATTGGGGGTGGCCTGCTGCGTAAAGTCTAGCCAGGCTTGTAGGTTAACACCGGGCACCGGAATGTTTGCCGCCAGCCGATATACGATTAGCAGACCGATGGTGAATAGAATCCGTCGGCGCAGATCGGGTAAGGCAAAAGCGGCGCGCATTGATTCAATCATAATTGCTCCTCACTTCCTCGTGACAATTGGAGTGGCCGGTTTGGAACCGTGCCATCACCAGTCTCAGTCTGCAAAAGGCAGCACTTCCACAGTACCGCCCGCCGCTTCAATTTTACTTTTGGCCGATTCGGAAAAGCGGTGCGCTTTGACGGTCAATTTGGCGTTCAGTTCACCGTCACCCAGAATGACCACCGGGTCTGATGGTTTTTTGATTAGTCCCACAGCCGCCATCACCTCTGGCGTCACTTCGATATCGCCAAAATCTATTTCACTTAAGCTGCCCAGATTGACAGGTTTGTAATAGATTTTGCGAATGTTGGTGAAGCCGCGCTTGAAGGGCAAGCGGCGGGCCAATGGTAATTGACCACCTTCAAAGTATTTGCCTTTGCCACCACCACTGCGGGCATTCTGACCTTTGGTACCCCGGCCGGCAGTTTTACCCTGTCCGGCCGAAATACCACGACCCACTCGCTTGCGCTTTTTCTTTGATCCATCATCGGGGCGCAGATCGTGTATTTTCATCTTATTCAACCTCTTCTACTTTCACCAGGTGGGTTACTTTGTGGATCATGCCGCGAATCACGGCCGTGTCCTCATGCTCCACCGTCTGGTTCAATTTGGTTAATCCCAGTGCGCGAATCGTCCGCTTCTGGTCCTCTTTATACCCAATGCCACTTTTGGCATATGTGACCAGTAATTTCTTAGCCATTAGTTTCGACTCCAAAACGGGGCAATCTCATTTTTACTTTTGCCCCGGTCTGCCGCCACCTGGTCTACATGTTTCAGGTTGCGCAAAGCATCCATCGTTGCCAACATTACGTTCAAAGAATTGTCACTGCCCAACGATTTAGACAAAATGTCTTTGTAGCCGGCCGCCTCAATCACCGCACGCACACCACCACCGGCAATAACACCAGTACCGGGTGAAGCAGGTTTCAGAAACACCCGCGCCGCGCCATGCCGCCCCACAATTTCATGGGGAATGGTGCTACCCACAATCGAGACATTTTCCAGGGACTTGCGTGCCGCTTCCAGCCCTTTGCGAATAGCATCCGGCACGGAACGTGCTTTACCGATACCCACAGCCACCCGGCCTTTGTTGTCGCCCACCACTACCGTGACGCGGAAGGCAAAACGGCGTCCACCTTTGACCACTTTGGCCACACGCGCAATATCAATGATGCGCTCGTCGTATTCTTGTTCAAATGATTGTCGTCTCTGGCCCATTGTTTTCTCCTTTAGAATTCCAGGCCACCCTCACGGGCGCCATCAGCCAGGGCACGGATACGGCCGTGATATAAATACCCACCGCGATCAAAGACCACCTGCTTTACACCAGCGGCCTGAGCGCGTTCAGCTACCGCCTTACCAACCAGCGTCGCCTGCTCTTTCTTCGTTTTGCCGTCCAAATCGGCCCGCAGATTTTTGTCTACCGTCGAAGCCGAAACAATGGTACGGCCGTTCTCGTCATCGATCACCTGCACATAAATATGTTCCAGGCTGCGGAACACATTCAAACGGGGACGTTCAGCCGTACCGGCCAATTTGGCCCGAATCCGACGATGACGACGTAAACGTGCTTCACGAGATTTAATTGCCATCGTTCACCACCCTCTTATACCTTACCCGCCTTACCAGCTTTACGACGGATTGTTTCATCACTATATCGAACACCTTTGCCCTTATATGGCTCCGGCGGTCGCTGTTTGCGAATGACAGCCGCAATCTGCCCGATTGCCTGTTTATCAATTCCCTTAATAATCACTCTCTTACCACGATCCTCCACTTCAAAAGAAATATCCTGCGGTGGCTTATAGGTAACGGGATGGGAGTAACCCAACATCAGCACCAGGTCTTTACCACTCATTTCAGCCCGGTAGCCCACGCCCTCAATCATCAGCGTCTTGGTAAAACCCTCGCTAACGCCAACGACCATATTATTCAACAGCGCACGTGTCAGGCCATGTAAAGAACGGTGCTCACGATTGTCAGACGGCCGTTTCACAGACAAAACGCCATCCTCCAGCGCCACTTGCATATCGGGGTGAACCGTTTGCGAAAGCTGCCCTTTGGGGCCTTTCACCAACACCGTTGTCCCCTTTGTTTCCACACTCACCCCTTTGGGTAATGAAATTGGTTGTTTGCCAATACGAGACATCACAAACCTCCCCTTACCAGACCTTGCATAGCACTTCGCCACCCAAACCAAGCTGGCGCGCTTTTTGCCCGGTCATAATACCTTTAGAAGTGGTCAAAACGGCAATACCCATCCCACTTAACACCCAGGGGATTTCTTTCTTGCCCACATAAATTCGCCGGCCAGGACGGCTTACCCGTTCCAATCCGGTAATCACAGAGCGACGTTCACGCCGACCGCCCACATATTTCAACTTGACTTGGATGACAGCCTGCGGTTTTTCCGGCAACACTTGAAAATCTTCAATGTAACCTTCTTCTTTCAAAACCTGTGCCACCGCTTCTTTCACTTTGGAATGGGGAATCGAAACCGTCTGGTGTTGGCGCATCATCGCATTCCGCATCCGGGTTAACATATCCGCCATCGGATCACTCATAGACATGGCACACCTCCTACCAGCTCGATTTAACGACGCCAGGGATATTGCCCTGCAACGCCTGCTCACGGAAACAAATACGGCACAGCCCAAAACGACGAATATAACCGCGTGGACGGCCGCACAAATTGCAGCGATTCCGCACCCGTATGGGATACTTGCGGCGCGTTTCCCGCACAACAATTGATTTCTTTGCCATCTTTCACTCCTGCCCGCAGTATAAGGTGTCTTTGACCCTTACTTACAGGCACTACAACTGCCTTACATCTCCCGTTGGAAAGGCATGCCCAATAATGCCAACAATTGGCGACCTTCTTCATCAGTCTTAGCGGTGGTCACGATGCTAATCTCCATACCCCGCAGTTTATCAATTTTGTCATAGTTGATTTCCGGGAAAATCAACTGTTCACGCAGACCGAGGGTGTAATTGCCACGGCCGTCAAACGCATCCGGCGACACACCCTGAAAATCACGCACACGGGGCAGCGCCAGGTGAATAAGCCGGGTCAAAAACATCCACATGCGATCACCACGCAGCGTCACCTTGACGCCAATAGCCCGGCCTTCCCGCAGCTTGAAACCAGCAATCGAATTTTTAGCCTTTGTCACCACGGGTTTCTGCCCGGTGATAAGCGTAATATCATTCGTCGCAAATTCAATTGCCTTGGCATTATCCAATGCCTCACCTAAACCCACATTCACTACCATTTTAGTAATACGCGGTACCTGCATCACACTCTTGTATGCAAATTCATTCATCAACGCCGGTACCACATCATTCTGATACTGTTGTTTCAATGGTGTTAACACTTTATCCTCCGAGTTGAGTGGCAGGGTAGCGTACAGTTCCATTAGCCCGGTTTTGTACTCAGGCTCCCTGGCTCACCTCTAATCAAACTCACTTAGTCAATGTCTTTGCCGCTCTTTTTTGAAAAGCGAATGCGCCGACCTTCTTCGTCACGCCGAATACCCACCCGGGTCGGCTCCCCGGTATGTGGGCAGACCAGCATCACATTAGAAGCATCCACAGGCGCTTCAAATTCAATAATGCCACCCTGCGCTTGCGTGCGCCCACCAGTTGGTCGCGGCTTCTGATGCTTCTTCACCAAATTCACGCCAGAAACCACCAACCGGTTTTTGCCAGGTATCACACGCTGCACAGAACCGCGCATCCCTTTATCATTGCCAGCAATGACTTCGACTTCATCACCAACTTTAATACGCATGGCTATAACACCTCCGGCGCTAATGACAGGATTCGGCTAAAACCGGCCTGCCGCAGTTCACGCGCCACAGGACCAAAAATACGGGTGCCCACCGGATTTCTACTGGTGGGGTCAATGATAACAGCCGCATTGTCATCAAAACGAATATAGCTACCATCATCCCGTTTGTACTCTTTGGTCGTGCGCACAATGACGGCCTTCACAACCGTCCCTTTTTTCACGTTTGAATTGGGCGTCGCTTTTTTGACGGTGGCCGTAACCACATCACCCACACTGCCATACCGGCGTATAGAGCCACCCATCACCTGAATTACCAATAGTTCACGCGCTCCAGAATTATCGGCTACATTAAGTCGGCTTTCTTTTTGAATCATGATCCCACCTGCCTTATTCCGCGCGTTCCAAAATGGAAACCACAGCCCACCGCTTTTCGCGGCTAATCGGCTGGGATTCAATAATTTCCACCCGATCACCAACATGACATTCATTGTTTTCGTCATGCGCCTTGTACTTTTTGTCCAGGCGCAGCACTTTGCCATACATCGGGTGTCTTTTCACTGTTGTCACCTTCACGATGACGGTCTTATCCATCTTGTCGCTAATCACGACGCCCTGTAGATGTTTGCGTTGTTCTCTCATCTTTCACCTACCCCACTACCTGATAGCTGGTAACAAGCCGGGGCTGACCTTTGGCCGCCGCTTCTTTCTGATTGCGCGGCCGTTTTTTATTCAGGTCTACAACGGCTGTCGCCACACGCTTATTGCCAGCCATAAACTCCACCTGCCACGCGCTGGCTTCATAATCAAAATGAGCCGTTCCCTGCCATTCCTTCCCATTCAAAGCAGTGGCGATTTCCGGTTCCGTTGCCGCCGCCTGCACCGCCAGGTTGCGCATGTGCAGCACACTCTCCAACTGGGCAATCTCTCGACGGGCTACCTTCAGGCGAGAATAATCCTCTAGCTGCGAAGATGCGCGGCGAAAGCGAAGGTTAAATAGCTCCTCACGGGCGTCTTCCAACATCTTCTCGATCTTCTCATCGCTCATACTGCGAAGTTCAACGATATTAGCCATTACAACCGATCCTCCCGTGACACAATTTGGGTCTTGATGGGCAGTTTGTAGCTGGCCAGCAGCAGCGCTTCGCGGGCCTGATCGTCCGGGACACCAGCGATCTCAAAGAGAATGCGGCCAGGTTTGACCACAGCCACATAATGATCCACCGAACCCTTGCCCTTACCCATGCGGGTTTCCGCCGGTTTAGCCGTCACTGGCTTATCCGGGAATATGCGAATCCAGTATTTGCCGCGCCGCTTATTGTGGCGCACTACCACACGGCGGATGGCTTCAATCTGGCGGCTGGTAATCCAGCCTGGTTCCAATGCCTGCAAGCCCAGCTCGCCGTTTTGTAATTCCGTACCACCTTTGGCCATGCCGGTGGTACGGCCGCGAAATTGCTTGCGATATTTGGTACGTTTTGGCATTAACATAGCTTCTACTCCATTGCGTATTGCGCATTGCGTACCCGTTACGTCATACGCAATCGCTAAAAGCCTTACTCCGAAATATATACATCCATTGATTCGGTGATCTGGCTTTTGCGGGGCAAAATTTCACCCTTATAGACCCAGACTTTGACACCAATGATGCCATACGTGGTTAACGCTTCGGAGAAACCAAAATCGAGATCAGCGCGCAGGGTATTGCGGGGCACACGGCCGTCCCACAACTTCTCTTTGCGCGCCATTTCTGAGCCACCCAAACGGCCGCTCACCTCAATGCGCACACCTTCCGCTCCCTGCCGCATCGCCTGTTGGGCCGCTTTTTTCATGGCCCGGCTGTGAGCAATACGCCGTTCCAGTTGCCCGGCGATATTTTCGGCGATCAACTGCGCGTTTGTGTCCGGCTGAGTAATCTCCTCAACCTCCACGCGCACCGTCTTGCCGGTTAAATCCTTGAGTGCACCACGTAAATCTTTCACGGCCGTGCCCTTGCGACCAATCACAATACCCGGCCGGGCCGTATGAATCGTCACCTGCACCTGCTTCGGCGCCCGTTCAATCTCAATCAACGAAATACCCGCTTTGGGCATCTCCTTCTTGATGAACGCCCGAATTTTGAAATCTTCATGCAGCCGATTGGAATATTGTTTCCCTTCGGCAAACCAGCGCGTATTCCATTCCCGAATCGCCTTCAATCTAAACCCAATTGGATGTACTTTGCGTCCCAATTTATGCCTCCATCTCGTCCGTAATTTCGTAAACCGTCATCCCTAAATCCGATTCACGGATTACGACTTACGTCATCTAGCTTGCGTAATCCACCACCTCACGTTCGGCCAGAACGACCGTCACATGAGACGAACGATGCACCTGCGGTCGAAAACGGCCGCGCCCGGCAAAACGACCACCATAGCGCCCCTTGCGGCGGCGTGGCCCCTCGTCGGCAAAAATACGGCTGACGATCAACTCATCGGCATCCAGGCCGTAGTTTTGTTCCGCATTAGCCACCGCCGATTGGATCAGCTTGTAAACAGGTTTAGCGGCGCGTTGCGGCATAAACTGCAAGGTACTCAACGCTTCTTGGGCATCTTTACCACGCACCGCATCCACAACCAGACGCACCTTGCGCGGCGAAATTTGTAAATAGCTCAACTTAGCCGTAATTTCAAATGCTTCTGCCATGATTACCGCTTCCCTTTCTTTTCCGCCTTGCTCACATGCCCGCGATACGTCCGCGTGGGGGCAAACTCGCCCAGCTTGTGGCCGACCATATTTTCGGTGACGTAAATGGGGATATGGCGACGGCCGTCATACACAGCAATCGTATGCCCCACCATCTGCGGAAAAATCGTGCTGGCGCGTGACCAGGTTCGGATCACCTGCCGCTGCTTGGTATCATTCAATTTTTCTACCTTACGCAGCAGTTTTGGGCTGATAAACGGCCCTTTCTTTAATGAACGTCCCATATTAGTTCACCTCCTACCGACGCTTCTTTGAGCGACGGCGGAAAATATATTTATCCGTCGCCTTATTATGGCGTGTGCGCCGACCCAGGGCTGGTTGTCCCCACGGCGTCTTGGGGCCAGCCATGCCAACAGGCGAACGGCCCTCACCACCACCGTGTGGATGGTCCCGCGGCGACATCGCCGTACCACGCACCGTTGGCCGAACACCACGATGGCGGCTGCGACCAGCCTTGCCTAATTTCACATTACCATGTTCCACATTGCCCACCTGCCCAATCGTTGCCAGGCAATCCTTGGGCACATAGCGCTCCTCGCCTGAAGGCAAACGCAGCAAGGCATATTGTGGATGATCTTTGGAAAGTAACTGCGCCGACGTTCCGGCCGAACGCACCATCTGCGCCCCCCGGCCCACTTGCAGTTCGATATTGTGAACCATCGTACCCAGCGGAATATCCCGCAAAGGTAGGGCATTGCCAGGACGGATTTCGGCTGTGGGGCCACTCATCACCTTATCGCCCACACGCACCCCCAACGGGGCCAGCATGTACCGCTTCTCACCGTCTGCATACACCAACAGCGCAATGCGAGCAGAACGATTGGGGTCATACTCAATCGTCGCCACCTGGGCAGGAACACCAAACTTGTCCCGCCGCTTAAAATCAATTTCGCGGTAACGCCGCTTGTGCCCGCCACCACGATGGCGAATGGTCACTTTGCCCCGGAAATTACGGCCGCCCCGCTTACGCAACCCACTGGTCAGCGAAGATTCAGGGACCGAGCGCGTAATCTCCTCAAAAGTCTGACCGCTCATATCACGACGGCCAGGGGAAGTTGGTTTGAATACTTTAATTGGCATACTGTCCTCCAAGGATGGAAACCAGACTTCAGGCTGCGAATGGGAACATCACCCCATTTGCCTGAGTCCTCATCCCTGCTCTATTTACACGCCTTCAAACAATTCAATTGTGTCACCAGGAGTGAGGGTCACAATTGCTTTTTTCCAGCCCGGCTTACGCACAGCAATACGCCGCAAACGGCGAGAACGTTTGGCAGGCATATTCATCACCCGCACCTTGTCCACCGTCACCTTCGGCCAGGCCAGTTCAATCGCCTGCTTGATCATCTGCTTGTTCGCCCGCGCATCTACCACAAAGGTATATTGATTATAAAAATCGGCGCTGCGGTTACTTTTTTCCGTCACCAACGGCCGTCGAATAATTTCACGCCAATGTAATTGCATGATTTATTCCTCCTCGCCTTCTGCTTCCTGATCCAGGACATCTTCATCGGCGACATCTTCCGCCTCGTCTTCAAAGTCCAAATCGTCGTCCAGCCCCAGAAAGCCCGTTACCACATCCAGTGCCGCCAACGGCATGACGATTTTGTTGTAGCCCAACAAATCCCGAATATTCAAGTAGCTGGCGGGTAATGCTTTCACGGCCGTTAAATTGCGCGCCGACTTTTCTACATTTTCATCTTTACCAGCCAGCAGCAACAAGGCGCTGTTCTCAATCGCCAGTCGCTGCATCAATGCCACCATCTCTTTCGTCTTGGGCGCGTCCATCGTGACCTCGTTCAAGACCACAATTTCACCATTACTCGCTTTGGCGCTGAGCGCAGAGCGCAAGGCAGCCCGCCGCATTTTGCGCGGCATATTTTTTGTGTATTTGCGCTGTTGTGGGCCATGGGCCACACCACCACCCACAAAAATAGGAGCGCGGCGGCTGCCATGCCGGGCATTGCCCGTCCCTTTTTGTCGGTAAATTTTGGCCCCAGAACGGTTTACTTCCGAACGTCCTTTGACTTTATGGGTGCCCAGCCGGGCATTCGACAGCTGGCGCACCAATGCCTGGTGCATCAAACCGCGATTGATCTCTGCTTCAAAGATGCTGGCGGGCAGTTCGACACTGCTCACTTCTTCGCCAGCCATGTTATATACTGGTACTTTCATCACAACGCCTCCACTAACCCTTTGCTGCCTGCTGGATAACAACCAGGCCACCTTTGACGCCGGGAATAGCACCCTTGACGGCGATCAAATTCCGTTCGGGGTCAACACGCACCACTTCCAGATTTTGGGCAGTGTATCGTTCGTTGCCACTGCGGCCGGCCATCTTTTTGCCTTTGAACACATGCCCGGTCCCAGATGTGCCGCCAATGGAGCCAGGGGCACGCCAACGGTCGGACTGACCGTGTGTGGTCGAACCGCCGCCAAAATTCCAGCGTTTGACCACACCGGTATAACCACGGCCTTTGGTCTTGCCGGTCACATCTACATGCTCACCCACCGTAAATTGTTCAACTGTAAGCTGCTGGCCTACTTCGTACTCTTCAGCACCTTTAGTACGAAATTCTTTCAAATACTTGAGCGCGGGAATGCCACGATTGCGTTTGCGCTGCGGATGCATTTTGTCCGTTTTCAACAAACCCAGATGGCCACGCTCCCCCTGAGACAGACGTTTTTCTTTGGCCTCGCCGTAGCCAAGCTGCACGGCCGTGTACCCATCTATCTCTTGCGTCTTAACCTGTGTCACATAACATGGCCCCGCCTGGATGATTGTGACCGGCGTCACCAGTCCACTTTCATCAAAGACCTGAGACATGCCTATTTTTATTCCCAGTAAACCTTTCATTATACCTCCAGGACTGTCAGCAACCGGGTATTCGCTGCATCATCCTGATAACTCAAAAGAGAGTTATTCAGACATCAAATAGAAATCTCAATATCCACACCAGCTGGTAAATTCAGCCGCATCAATGTATCAATCGTCTTGGAATCTGGATTGATCACATCAATCAACCGTTTATGAGTGCGAATTTCAAAATGTTCGTGTGAATCTTTGTCAATAAATGTGCTGCGTCGTACTGTGAATCGTTCAATCTTTGTTGGTAAAGGCACAGGCCCAACCACACGCGCCCCAGTCCGTTCGGCCGTGCCCACAATACGTTTAGCCGATTGATCCAGAACACGATGATCGTAGGCCTTCAAACGAATACGAATTCTTTGCTTTGACATACACTGCCTCAAGATGAGGGGCGCTGGTTTCCACCAACGCCCCATCATGGTCTAATCCAAGATCTTAGTAATAACGCCAGCACCAACGGTCAAGCCACCCTCACGAA
>CAYXUZ010000035.1:0-17256 GCA_964467705.1 uncultured Ardenticatenaceae bacterium
CATGAGCACGGCCGTGTCTGCCTCCAACTGCCGCCATTCCTGAACCAGATAGCTATCGGTTTCATCGGCCGCCAATGGATTCTTCATATAGGCGGCTATTTTTTTTACCGAAGCAACCCGAATTTCGCGGGCGATGTTTTCAAACAGGTCGCGCGTCTGGTTGGGATACCGTTCCGAGAGGGCCAACATCGCCATGATCACCTCCACCATTTCCAGGTTATCCGGTTCGCTGCCTTCGCGGTACCAGATGATTTTGAGTAGCTTGTACACATTCGCCAACCGCTTGATGGCGCGGGGTGTCATCGCGACCTGCTTACAACAATTTTGCATCCGCGTATATTCATCCGGGCTGATTTCAATAGCCTGCACAGGCAGATCAGTTTCTGGTTCACGGCCGTCGGCCTCTGTGGCCACTTCTGGCTCATCATCTGCCGTTTTACCATCACCCTCTTCTTTGCCTGGTTCTGGCTGTGTGGTGCTGTCTGGTACGGCCGTGGCGCCATCACCGCCATCACCCGCGCCTGAATCAGGCGAACCCGACCGTGCCACCACCACCTGCTTTTCCAAATAACTGGCTACGGCCGTGTCCTCAATCGGCTGCACCCCATACGGAATCTGGATGATCTTCTCGATGTAATCCAGCCCCGACGGGCTGCCGCGCCGGGTAAGGATGCCCTTGTACACCGTTTCCAGCGCCCGCGTGATGAAGCGCACATCAATCGCCAGCACCACAATAAACAGGTCGGTTTTCAACAGCAGTTGTACCGCTTCCAGCACCTCCACCACCCGCAGCGGCGGGCAGCGATCCAGGTCATCAATGTACAGAATGACCCGCGCCCGGCCACGCGGGAATAGCTTGTGCCCCTCGGCCGTCAGGCTCTCACTCAGTTCGCGCAGGTCACGCTGTACCTGGTGCATCAGCCCCAACTCCTTCTCGTAAATCGCCTCGTCCAGCCGGGAACTGACAAAATCGAGCAGGGAAACGTAGGTGGCAGTGATGCCCACCCGCTGCCGCTGCCGTTTGGCCTTCGCTTCCAGCGTGGCAATCTCCTCTTCTAACGCGGGGATATTGGTCGCGGGTGGAGTAAAGGGTTGGCCGCTTTGTTTGCTCTGGTTGAATTCGCGGGTTTGCTCGGCCAATTTTTGTTGCAGGCGTGCGTCACGGCCGCCGGCCAGCCTGCTCTTTTCCGCTTCCACTTGCAGCCGATAAGCCACAAAACTCTGGCGAATCAGGTTCAGCCATTTATCATAGCTGCGTAAAAAAGCGATGATGATTGAACCGGCCGTCAAAATAGAGCCGGGCAATCGTGGCAGTTGAAGCCCCAGAGAGTCACTCTGGTCACTAAACCAGGTTATCGTTGCCAGAAATAAGGCCAACAGCAAAAAGGCGGCAAACTCGGTGGGGTTATTGCGGATCATTTGCCAGACGGCGGCGGTATTGGTAAATGTGTCGCGGATGGAGGGAGAATCGGAAGGGTCAACGGCCGTGAACATCGCCTTAATCGTGCCCACCGCCGCCCCAAACTGCTGTTTGAACGCATTTTGCAGCGGTTTCCAGGCTGCTTCGCGGGCATCAGCCGCGATCTCCTCATCCACTTGCTCCTGAAGTTCCAGCCGGGACGTTTCTAAAGCGGCCTGCTTCTCAGCCAGCTCCGTTTCTGTCTGGCGCAGTTCATTCAGTTCCGTCTCTTTCAACTGGCGCAGTTCGGCCCATAATAGCTCTTGGGACTGCACTTTTTTGTCCAGTTCAGGCGCAAAATTCACAATATCTTGCACCTGTCGGGGCTTCAAATCCGGTTGGGCTAACGCTTCCCACACCACCCCGCCAGCCCGCAGCACCCGCGCCAATTCCGCTTCCTGTTCGTCCGTCAATTGGGAATCGGCCGTTTCCGACATGCCCGCCAACGTTTTTGCCACCTCTCGTTCGCGGGTCAATTGCGCGTTTAGCTCGTAAAAAATGGTCTGCATCAGGCTGGCCCACAGGTTAGATTTGGCATACGTCCAGGCGTCGAACTTGATCTGGTAAACGTGGCCGACATAGGGGAAATTGGGCGTCGCCGGACGGCCGCGCAGGTGGGCAATGCGCTGCTGCATCAGGTACATCACAAACGATTTGCCGCTGCCCCAGCCGCCCAGCACGCCCACGGAAAGCGGCGGATTGAGGTCATTGAGCATACACATTTCGGCCAGGGCGTACACGGCCGTTTCCACCTGCAACAAATCGCGCCCTACGGGTTCATCATTCACCGCCGCTTGCGGCCGTTTGAAAAAGCGCTGCCGCAGCACGGCCAACGCGAGCGGACTTGTGGTCAAGACAATCTCATCCAATGCCGTCGGGTCGGCGGGAGACCGGGTGGGTATGGCCGCCAGGATGGCGTCTATCATGGCCAGCGCCACTTCCTGTTCCGGCAGCTTGCCATCGCCCGCGCCCAGCGGCGGCATCGTCAGGCGGCGTAATCCATTGGAGATCGCCAATTGCACAATAGCTGTGGCCGCTGTAGCTGCATGGGAAATGGCACGGCCGTGACCATCGTTGGCAGTGGCGGCAATTATTTTGCGGCCAGTATCTGGTATTGTCCAGAAGTCGGTGCTGTTCTGCATCAGGATAAATGGCGCACCGGGTATCAATTCAGGGGGCGTTCGGGAGGTAATGGTTTGGGCGAAGGCTTCTCGCGGCGAAGCAGCCTGTACGGTATCCAACTCTTGTTCCAACTGCCGCGCCAGCAAACCAGGCGTATACTCCTTGCCAAAACCAAGCGGCAGCACAAAAGCATCTACCGGCAGATTCCAGGGCTGGCGTGTGACCAGGGCGTAAATGCGGACGCCATTCCGTTCGGTGAGCAGGGTGCCGTTGTGGGTGGTGATGGTTTGGAAGGGGTTGGGGGTTACGGCCGTGTTCTGATCAGAGGTGTCAGACGTTCCGCGAGGATCGAATATTATGGGGTCGGCAGTATCAACTTTGGCACTGGTAACTCTATAGATAGGAACATCCCCTATCTGAGCCGAACCAGAACTGCCCGTTTTTTGTGCCGGATATTGTGACACTTGTTGGGCATAGTCCAGTGCATTCCAATCAATGTTAGGGCGGGCGCGTTGGATGGTGTTGATCAGGTCATCAGTACGGCCGTGACGCTCGCAGTATTGGATCAGTTCCAGCACCTTTTCCGATTTGGCCCCACCACTCAGATTTTCATACTCAATGCCCAGCGTAAAACAAAGGTCACGCAGTTCATCATCATTGAAGTATTCATTGAGAGCCTCTCGTAACTGCTGCGGCGATACCAACGGTGCGGACATACACGCTTCTCCTGACACCCCCTTTTATTCGACAAAGATTATTGTAGGCGAAGCCGCCGCCCGATTCAATGATTTGCAGGGCACATTCCTATATCCGCCCCCACACCCAGCCTGGAAAACAAAAAAGCAGATTAGTATGGGGTTTCCATACCAATCTGCCCTTTAAGTAAAGCTCGAACGGAGCGTAACGGCTTCAGCCGTTACACAAGGTACTAAAACGGAATATCATCTTCCTCATGGGCCGGTGCGCCCTGGTACCCCTCATCAGCACCACCAGCCATGCCACCATCTTCGGCGCGCCCGCTGAGGAAACGAACTGTGTCGGCCACCACTTCAAAACTGGCGCTCATCGTGCCATCTTGCCGTGTCCACAAACGCGGCCCACCCGTGTTGGGGTCTGGTTTGATGCGCCCTTCCACCAGCACTTTGCTGCCTTTGGTCAGGTATTGGTTGGCGGTTTCTGCCTGACGCCGCCAGACCTCAATGCGAAACCAGGTCGTTTCGTCATGTTGTTGACCATCCGCGCCTGTCCAACGACGGCTGGAAGCGACACTGAAATTGGTCACGGCCGTGCCGTCTGGCATATACCGCATCTCCGGGTCCCGCCCTAAGTTGCCTACAACAATAATTTTTTGATACATGCAACACTCTCCTTTTTTTGGTTATGGCTATTGCTGGCGCTTTTAATTGAGTCAGCACAACATTGAGAAACAACACAATCATATCACCTTTTTTGTCTCTATAACAAACTTTCCAGCAAAGCCATTGCGCCCATAATCATGGGGTAAATTATAGACCATTTGTTCTAAAATTACAAGCCAATATCAACCCTTTCTGCTGGCAAAAAGTTGATCGTTTACGCTTCCGGGCGTAAGATGTAACCAGGCTGGCGAAATAACGCTGGAAAACAATTTTTCAGACGCTAACCAGGATAACCTATTGGACACGGCCGTACCGCTCTCCCTCTCCCCTCTAACTCCATTGCCTGATGCTGCCTGGCAAAACCAGGAGCAGTATTTGAATCTGCTCACCCAGATCACCACTGAGGCTGCTTCCATCCTCAACTTTGACCAGATGCTGCAATCTGTGACCCATAATCTGCGGCGCTTGCTAGCCGCCGATGGTTGTTATATCACCACCTGGGACCCCATCCGCCAGGAAATTAAACCGCTGGCGGCCTCTGGCCCCTATGAAGATAGCTACGCCATGATGCCCCCACTGCCTGACAAAGATACCTTCACCAGGGCTGTTCTTCAGCAAGAACGTGTCATGGCGCTGCCAGATGTCCGCATGACGCCCTACAGTCAGGTAAGGATCGTCAATCGTCTGCAAATAACCGGATTGTTGGGCATTCCGCTCATCGCTTTGGGGCAGAAGATGGGCATCATCATACTGACGTATCAAGAGCCACACCAGTTCACAGCCGCCGAAATATACCGGGCTGAACAGGCGGCCACGCCCATCGCCCTGGCCATTGTCCGGGCCAGATTATTGCACCAGGAACAAGAACAACGCGCTCTGGCCGAGGCCCTGCGAGAAGCCGGGGCCATCATCAACGAGACACTCGACTTTGACCAGTTATTAGACCGCATCCTGACCCAAATTGCCCGCGTGGTGCCGTATGATTCGGCCAGTATCATGTCGGTGGAACACGGCCGTGCCCGCATCATTCGTCACATAGGCTATGAACAAACCAACCCCGAACTCTTGCCAGGAATTTCTACCTTTGTTTTTGATATCCAGTCAACGGCCAATTTGCGCCAGATAGTGCAGACCCGTCAACCTGTCATCATAGCCGATACCGCCACCTACACAGGATGGACTAAACCCATTGGTTTCATTCGTGCCTGGGTAGGGGTTCCGGTTGTGGTGCATAATCAGGTAACAGCCCTCATTGCGCTGGACAAAAAGGAAGCCAACTTTTACCAGCCAGAACACGTGGCCCGTTTATCTACTTTTGCCAGCCAGGTAGCGATGGCCTGGCGTAACGTTGAACTGCACAAAGCAGCGCAACGCCAATTGGAAGAGATGTTGGCGCTGCAAGCCCTGACACAGGCAGCCACCCAGGCCATAGGCGAAGATGACTTACTGGAAAAGGCCACCGAGATAATAGGCGACACCTTGTACCCTCATAACTTTGGCGTCTTGTTGCTGGATGAAGCATCGAATACCTTAGGTCCTCACGCCTCCTACCGCATCAAAGGACGGCAACTGCCAACTTCTCCCTTTCCCATTAGCCAGGGTATTGTGGGGCAGGTGGCCCAAACGGGAAAACCATACCGTTGCGCCAATGTACGGCAAGACCCTGTTTATGTAGAAATTGACCCTGATACACGTTCTGAGTTATGTGTTCCCCTTTTTGTCGGTAAGCACCTGATCGGTGTGGTCAATGCGGAAAGCGCCGAGTTGGATGCTTTTTCGGAAGGGGATGAATACCTCTTATTGACTTTTGCCCGCCAGTTGGGTGTGGCTCTGGAGAAACTGCGCCTTTTTGCTGAAATTCAGCGACAAGGCGAGGAGATGAGACAGTGGGCACATAGGTTGACGTTGTTACAAAACCTGAGCCATGAATTGGCCGGGTTGGTAGAAGTTCAGGCAATCTGCCAGACCTGTGCTATGTATCTGGTACATCATTTCGGTTTCCTCAGCGTCTCCATTCATCAGGTTAATGCCCAGACACAACAAGTAGTATGCGAAGCCATTGTGGGGCCGAACCGGGAGTTGATCCAGCCAGGTATCTATCGGCAAAAACTCGGACAGGGGCTTATTGGATTGGTGGCTCAAACGGGCAAACCGCTGGTGGTGAATGACACGGCCGTTCACCCCCATTTTGTCCCCTCACCACGAATTCCGGTCTGCTCTGAATTGGTGCTTCCCTTGTGCCGGGGCAGCCAGGTGATTGGCGTTTTGAATGTGGACAGCACAGCCAAAAACGCCTTCACAGAAACAGATGTGACGCTTCTGACCATCGCGGCCGACCAATTGGCGGCCGCGATGGAACGCGCCCACCTTTTTGCCCAAATTAGCCAGCGCGCCGCCCGTTTTGAAGCCTTATCGGCTCTCTCCGCTGAGCTGCGTATCGCACAAAATATCGAGGAGATGCTGCCCGCCATCTTGCAACGTGCTATGAGTGTGGTGGGTGGGTCTCTGGGCAGTTTGTACCTTAAAGAAGAAACGACCGGAGTGATGGTGGCACGTGGCGTTTACCCACACAGACCAGAATTGATCGGACGACGGTTTCAGCCGGGTGAGGGTATTATTGGGCACATTGCCGCCACAGGCGCCATACACATAACGGAAAATATGGCCGCCAGCAGGCAGGCTCGTTTTTACGAGCAGGAAAAGAAGATGGTGGAGCGGCATGAAGTTCTTAGCGGCATCGGCCTCCCATTACGCGCCCAGGAACGTATCATTGGCGTCATGTACATTAGTTTGCCTGAAATCCACACCTATACGGCCGAGGAAGAGGATTTCTTGGTAGCTATTTCGGAGGCGGCAGGAGGGGCGCTGGATCGGATGTTGGTACTGCACACATTGGAGGAGCGTGTCGCGGCCCGAACGCATGAGTTGGAAGCCGCTAATGAGCAATTAAAAGAGTTAGATCGGCTGAAATCTCGTTTTATATCGGAAGTGTCCCATGAACTGCGCACGCCCATCACCAATTTGAGTCTGTATCTGGATTTGTTGACGCAAAGCAAACCCGAAAGGCAGGCTTATTACCTGGATGTGCTGCGGCGGCAAACGGATCGATTGACACAATTGATTGAGGACATCTTGAGCCTGTCTCGCCTGGAATTGAGTCGAGATAAAATCAAACTAAGGCCAGTGGATTTGAATGAGGTCGTGCGCACGGCCGTTGCCAGCCTTTCCCCGCGCATAGCCGAAGCCGGTCTCACCCTGACCCAAAAATTGTTGCCCGATTTGCCGCCAATACACGGTGAACCGATTCAGCTTTCCCTGATTGTGTCCCATTTGGTGAGCAATGCTATTCAGTATACATTTGCCGGAGGTATTGTGGTGCGCACCGGGCTGAACGAGGAGGGCACGGCCGTTTACCTGCAAGTGATGGACACCGGCAAAGGTATTAACCCGGCCGATATTGATCACCTGTTTGATCGCTTTTATCGTGGACAGCGGGCTTCCCAATCAAACATCCCCGGTACCGGCCTGGGGCTGGCCATCGTCAAGGAAGTAGTAGATTTACACGGCGGCGATGTTGGGGTAGAAAGCGTGGAAGGGGAGGGGGCGACGTTTACGGTGTGGCTGCCGGTGATCGGTAATCCGTAATTCGTAATCCGTAGTCCGTGATCAGTTCGGATTACGGGTCACGGATTACGAAACAAGGGGACAAGATGACAACCAGAAAACCCTGGCATGAATTGACAAAGCAGTTGGTGGATGTGGCGATGGGGCGGCAGATGGCGGACATGGTGATTCGGCACGGCCGTTGGCTGAACGTGCATACCGGCGAAATTATCCCCGACACGGATGTGGCCGTCAGCGGCGGGCGCATCGCCTATGTGGGGCCGGACGCCGGTTACACCATTGGCGACCAGACGCAGGTGATTGAGGCACACGGCCGTTACCTCATTCCCGGTTTGTGTGACGCACACATGCATGTGGAAAGCGGCATGGTCACGGTAACGGAGTTTGCCCGCGCCGTCATCCCGCATGGCACCACCAGCATGTTCATTGACCCGCACGAAATTGCCAACGTGCTGGGGCTGCCAGGCGTACGCCTGATGCACGACGAAGCGGCCACACTGCCCATCAACATCTATGTGCAAATGCCCTCCTGTGTGCCCAGCGCCCCCGGCCTGGAAACGCCCGGCGCGACTATCGGCCCGGCGGAAGTGGCCGAAGCGATGACCTGGCCGGGCATCATCGGCCTGGGCGAGATGATGAACTTCCCCGGCATTTATCTGAATGATGACAAAATGCACGCCGAAGTGGCCGCCACCATGCAGGCGGGCAAAACGGTGGGTGGGCACTATGCGTCGCCGGATTTGGGACGGCCGTTTCACGGTTATGTGGCGGGTGGCCCGGCTGACGACCACGAAGGTACGCGCCTGGAAGACGCCGTCGCCCGCGCCCGCCAGGGGATGAAGGCGATGCTCCGCCTGGGTTCGGCCTGGTATGATGTGGCCGCCCAGGTGAAGGCCATCACCGAAATGGGGTTGGACAATCGCAACTTCATTCTCTGTACCGACGATAGCCACTCCGGGACGCTGGTTCACGAGGGGCATATGAACCGTGTCGTCCGCCATGCTATCGCCCAGGGATTGCGGCCCATGGCGGCTATTCAGATGGCGACGTTGAACACGGCCGTCCACTTCAACGTGGAAAAAGACATCGGCAGCATCACGCCGGGCCGGTATGCGGATATCATCCTCACTAGCGATTTGGTAACGCTGCCGATTGAGATGGTAATTACGGCGGGGGAGGTGGTGGCAGAAAACGGCCGTCTCACCATTGACCTGCCCGCCTACGCTTACCCCGATTTTGCCCGCAACACCGTCAAATTGGGCAAATCCCTCACCGCCGACGACTTCAATCTCGCGGTGTCCCCACCGCCAATCTCCCCATCTCCCGCCAAAGTCCGCACCATCGCCATCGTTGAAAACCAGGCGCCCACCAGAGCAGAGGAGAGAGTGCTGCCGGTGGAGAACGGCCGTGTCCAGCTAGACCCGCGCCAGGATGTGGCCCACATCGCCCTGGTGGAACGGCATCGGGCAACGGGCGGCGTGGTCAACGGTTTTGTCTCCGGCTTTGGTTTTAATACCCGCTGCGCCATTGCCAGTACCGTCGCCCATGACAGCCACCACATGATCGTCGTCGGCACCAGCAAGAGCAACATGGCACTGGCGGCCAACCGGCTGGGGGCGGTAGGCGGCGGCGTGGTCGTCTACAAGGACGACGCCGAAATTGCCCTGGTGGAACTGCCCATCGCCGGTCTCATGTCCGACGAACGCGCCGAAGTGGTAGCGGATAAAGCGGCCCGCATGGTGCAGGCGTTTGGCGATTGCGGCTGCAAGCTGAACAATGCCTTCATGCAGTTGAGCCTGCTCGCTCTCGTCGTCATCCCCGAACTGCGCCTCTCTGACCTGGGTCTGGTGGATGTGACAAAGTTTGAAGTGGTATCACTGTTTGTTGAATAAACTCGTGGGCATTTCGACGGTGGGGGTGATGGCAACGGCCGTGCCCACCACCTCCACCCTGGTTATAATCCACTCCTATGAAAGCCGCACAGCAGTTTGTCACCGGGCACGGCCGTCCCATTTACTCCTTTCCCGTGCAATCCTTTGCCAATCTGGTGAACAACATCTACCTGATCGCCGGTGATGAGGGGTGGATTCTGGTGGACTGCGGCTCCGGGTTGGAGCAGGCAAATGGGGACTTATTAGCGGGCTTCACGGCCGTGACCAACCAATTCACCCCCGTTTCCCTGCCCGATGTGCGCCACATTCTCATCACACACGGCCATATTGACCATTTTGGCGGGCTGCCCTTTGTGCGCCAGCACACGGACGCACCCATTGGTGTGCATGTGCTGGATCGGCGGGTGCTGTCCAACCATGAGGAGCGGGCGGTGTTTGCTTCGCGGCGGGTAGCCCAATTTCTGGAAAGTGCGGGTGTTTCCGAAGAACACCAGCAACAGTTGATGCAGGTCTACCTCTTTGCCAAACGATATTACCAGTCCGTCCCCGTGCAGTTTTTGTTGGAAGAGGGACAGCCAACAGTGAGCGGGATTCAGGTGTTCCACACGCCGGGGCACTGCTCCGGGCAGGTCTGCCTGCTGGTGGATGATGTGCTGCTGACGGCCGATCACATCCTGGCGCGCATCACGCCCCATCAGGCGCCGGAGAGCATTACACAGTCCACCGGGCTGGGCCATTACCTGGATTCGCTGCGCAAAATTGAGCAAATTCCAGGCATCAACCTGGGGTTGGGTGGGCATGAGGAGGCGATGGTGGATGTGTACGGCCGTATCCACTCCATTCGCCACGCCCACCAGGAACGGCTGGACAAAATCATGGACATCTGCCGCGCCCCCAAATCCATCGCCGACATCAGCCGCGACCTGTTTGGCAAAGTGGAGAGCTACCATGTGCTGCTGGCGCTGGAAGAAGCGGGCGCGCACGTAGAATACCTCTACCAGCGCGGCGAACTCGTCGCCGCCAACCTGGACGAAATCGAGAAAACCAGCCACCCCGTTGTGCTATACCAACGTCTTTAAGAAATGGATACACGGATTTTACGGATGACACGGATGAACACAGATTTTTATCCGTGAACATCTGTCAAATCTGTGTCATCCGTGTATCTATTTTTCACCGATTCGCCAGAGTGATGAAGACATCTTCCAATGTAGGGTCGGCGGCGGACACGGCCGTATCCCCAAACCCCCACCCCGCCAAAAGCTGTTGCAGCGACACGGCCGTGTGCCCCGCCGCCACCACTCGCAGCCGATCCCCCGCCAGGCTCACCCGTTGCACTTCCGGCTGCTTTTCTAGTGCTGCCAATGCCGGTAGCTGTGGCGTGACCGTCACCTCCCAAAGGTCGCCATTCAGCACGGTGCGCTTCAAATTGGCGGGCGTATCCAGCGCCAGCAGTTGCCCCTGAAACATGATGCCCAGTCGATCACAATACTCCGCCTCATCCATGTAATGGGTGGTCACAAAAATCGTCACTCCCTGGTCGGCCAGGTCATACACCAGATCCCAAAACGCCCGCCGCGCCTGCGGGTCTACGCCGCTCGTCGGCTCATCTAAAAAAATAAGCTGCGGCCGATGCAGCAGCGACGCGCCCAACGCCAGCCGCTGCCGCCACCCGGCGGAAAGCTGCCCTGTCCGCACCCGGGCCTGTGCCTGCAAACCCACCAGTTCCAACACTTCCTGCACCCGTGCCGCCCGGTCGGCAACGCCATAAACACCGGCGTAAAAGTCGAGGTTTTGCCCGGCGTCCAGGTCATTGTACAGGGCAAATTTTTGGGACATGTACCCTACCTGCGGCCGTATCTTTTCGGCGTCCCGGTCAATATCCAGTCCCAACACCTGCCCGGTACCGGCCGACGGCCGTAACAGCCCCAACAACATGCGAATAGTCGTCGTCTTACCCGAACCATTTGGCCCCAGGTAGCCAAAGACCTCGCCGGGGGCAACCGAAAAATGGATGTGGTCTACGGCCGTAAACCCATCAAACTGCTTCGTCAAATCCTGCACCTTAATAGCTGTGTTCACTAATAAACCCAAACGCGCCACATATCATTCCGAAGCCGTCTTCGGCGAGGAATCTTCCACGTTAGTCGGGACGAAAGATTCCTCACTCCGAAGACTACGTTCGGAATGACAGTTGTGCTATTGCCGAATTAAAAATTTAATCTTCAGCAGACTGTGTATCAGATGCCGAATTCCATTCGGCGGCAGTCATGGGTGTTTCCATCATAGTCATTCACCTGGCGCTTGATTACGCCACTGCCTCATGCAGCAATTGGATAAACGCATCTTCCAACAGCGGCGGGGTCAATTCCAGCCGGTCTACGGTGGCTCCGGCCGCAATGAGAGCGGCCGGGAGCCGCTGCTGCACCGCCTCGGCCGTGCCCGGCCGCACCCGAATATGAAACTTGTGCCCAAAGGGTTGGATGTCTTCGACGGCCGTATCCGCCGCCACCACTTCCCGCACTAACCGGCGTGGCGAGGCCAACAGTTCCAGAATACGGCCGTGCAGCGGCTCTATCAACGATTGCGGCGTACCTTCGGCCAGGATACGGCCGTGCTGCATAAAACCAATCCGGTTACATCGGCTGGCCTCGTCCATGTAGGGCGTACTCACCAGCACCGTCAGCCCCTCTTCCACCACCGCCTTGCCGATCAACTGCCAGAAATCCTGGCGCGTCACTGGGTCCACCCCACCCGTCGGCTCGTCCAGCAGCAGCAAACGCGGCCGGTGAATGAGCGCCGTCGCCAGCCCCAATTTCTGTTTCATGCCGCCAGAGAGCTGCCACGCCTGCCGGTCGGCAAAATCGGCCAGCCCCACAAAAGCCAGCATCGCCTCCCGGCGCGGCTGCCACTCTTGCGGCGGAATGCCGTTCACCTCGGCAAAAAAGCGCAAATTTTCGGCCACCGTCAGATCGGGGTACAGGCTGAATCTTTGCGGCAGATAACCGATCAGCCGCCGCACCGCTTCAATTTCCGTGCGCAAATCGTGGCCGCCGATGGAACCGCGCCCGCCGTCCGGCAGCAGCGCGCCCACTAACAGGCGGAAGGTCGTCGTCTTGCCCGCTCCATCCGGCCCCACCAGCCCGTAAATCTCGCCAGGGGACACAGACAGGTTCAGGCCAGACACGGCCGTCACTGCCCCAAACTTCCGCACAAGACTTTCTACCTCAATCATCGTATCTGTTGAGATCAAGAGACTGGGAGATTGAGAGATTGCCAATCTCTCAGTCTCTCAATCTCCTCCTCTCACTCCCCAAAATCCACATCCGCGGGCATACCCGGTTTCAATTGGCCCACGCCATCGGTAATTGCCAGTTCAATGGCAAAAACGGTGGAGGCCCGCCCTTCGGCCGTTTGCACATTGCGCGGCGTAAATTCCGCTTTGTCGGCAATACGCTGTACCGTGCCCGTAAAACTCTCGCCAGGGAACGAATCCGCCGTAATCTTTGCCGTCTGCCCCAGTTCAATCTGCCCATATTGATCTTCAGGTACGTAAACAGAAATTACCAAATTATCCAATTCCCCAATGACCATCAAAGTTGCCGCCGGTGCCGCTACTTCGCCCGGCTCTACGGCTCGCGCCAGCACCACGCCGTCACTGGGCGTGGTCAATGTCTGACGGCCGATCTGCGTTTCCAGCAGATTCACAGTAGCCTGCACCGCGTCCACCTGCGCCTGAGCCGCCTCAAGCTGCTCCGGGCGCGCTCCGGCGGCCAGCAGGTCAAGCTGTGCCTGGGCCGCATCAACCCCACTTTCGGCCACCAAAATCTGGTTGTTGAGCAGTTGCAACTGGCCGGTGAGCGCGGTTTGCAACTGTTGGGCCATAGCTAACTGCGCGTTGAGTCCGGCGAGGGCGGATTGGGCTTGAGTTACGGCCGTTTGCGCTTCCGCCGCGCCTGTTCCCTGCAAAGTGGCCTGCGCCCCCTGCAACTGGGCGGTCGTTTCGGCGATCTGGCTTTGCAAATCGGCGATCTGTGTTTCCACGTCGGCCAGTTGAGTTTCCACCTCGTCGCGCTGTTCCGTTACCGCGTCTAGCTGTGCCTGTGCCCGCGTCACAGCCGCTTCCGCCGCTGACAATTGTGCTTCGGTTGGCCCTGCGGCCAGCATCTCGTAATTGGCCTGGGCCGCCGCCAGTTGCGCCTGCGCCTGGGCCAGTTGCCCTGCCAGCAAGGTTGTGTCCAGGCGCACCAATGGCTGACCGGCGGTCACAGTTTCCCCGGCAGCGGCCAACACTTCGGCCACCCGCCCACCCTGTTCCGGGGCAATGACCACTTCGGTGGTTTCAATGGTGCCAGAGGCGGTGAGACGGCCGTTTCCCTCCGCTCCCCGCACCACAAAAAACCAATACGCCGCCAAAACAACCAGAACCAAAATGACAATGACAAGAACAATCGTCGGTGGTTTGTGTCTCATCGTTACGCTCCTAGATATTGAGATATTGGGATATTCAATATCTCAATCCAATCTCTTCCTAAACCGCCGCGCCGCCGCCGCCATAATCAACGTGGCAAAAATCGTCAGAGCAATCACCTCGCCCAATAACGCTTCCAACCCAACTCCCTTCAAGATAATGCCACGCGCAATAATGAGAAAATAGCGCAGTGGGATCAGATAGCTGATCCATTGCAGTAATTGGGGCATAGCAGCCAACGGAAAGATAAAACCGGACAGGAAAATGGAGGGCAGCAGTGTGAAAAAGGTGATCAGCATCGCCTCTTGCTGTGTGCGGGCGATGGTGGAAATGAAAATGCCAATGCCCAGACAGGTGACGATGAACAACGAGGACAATACCAACAGCAAGGGGATGCTGCCATTGATGGGCACGCCAAAGATGAGTACCCCGGCCACCAGGATGAGGATCATATCGAAAAAGGCGATGAGTGTATAAGGGGTTACTTTGCCTACCACCAGTTCTAGCGAGTGGATGGGGGTAACAATGAGCTGCTCAATGGTGCCCTGTTCTCGTTCGCGCACAATGGCGGTGGCGGTGAGCAGTGTGGCCAGGAATTGCAGGATGATACCGATGAGGGCGGGGATCATGTAATAGGCGCTGATGAGATCGGGGTTGTACCAGACCTGGGTGCGCACTTCTATTGGCGGCTGCACGGCCGTGCCCAATCCCCGCGCCGCCAGCCGTTCTACCATCAGTTCGGTGGCTTTGGCCTGGGCGATGAGCGTGGCGGCGGCTAATGCGGTACCGGCTACGGTAGGGTCGGAACCATCAATGATGAAGGCCACTTGCGACGGCCGTGCCCCGGCCACATGCTCCCCATAATCTGGCGGAATAATCATGCCCGCCCGCGCTGAGTTATTCTCAATCAGCCGCCGCAGTTCGTCCTCCGACTGCACGTCGTAGCGCAGTTGGAAATAATCGGCCGCCCGGTAGGCATCCAGCAGTTCGCGGGATTCTGCGCTTTTATCCTGGTCAAAAATCACCAGCGCCACATTACGCACATCGTTTGTAGCCGCGTAGCCCAGCAAAAATAGCTGGATAATGGGCAGCAAAAAGGTCAGCGCCAGTGTGCGTGGGTCGCGCTGTATCTGGATGAACTCCTTGCGAATGAGTGAGCGCAGACGGGAATTAAGCATGGTTTTGCCTTTGTAAAACGAATGGGCAATTCGTCTTACGGCCGTAACCCATTAAGAAAAATCTCGACGGCCGTTTCAATATGTTCCGCATTGCTCAGCCCATCAGACCGGATAGCCGGAAAGAGTACATGGCTCATGGCCTGGGGGATGAACATGCCAATGAAAACACGGGCACTGGCGCGGCTGTCATGTGGCCGCAGCCGCCCCAATTCCACCTGATGATTGAGATAAGTTTTCAAGAAAGTGAGGATGCCGAGAATCACCCGGTCAGCCATGAATTCTGCCATTTCCGGCCGGCTGACAATCTCCGAAAAGACCAGCCGCGCCATTGGTGGAATATCAGGCTGTTCGGTAATGCCCAGGTAGCCATGCGCCAACATGGGCAGCACTTCCTCTGGCGGCTGTTCCAGCAGCGGGCCAGGGTCCATGGCAATTTGCACGAGCGGTACTCTTGATAAGAATACCGCCTGGAGCAGGTCTTCCTTCGTGGGGAAGTACCAGTAAATGAGGGAGGGGGATTGCAATCCGGCTGCCTGGGCAATACTCTTGATAGTTGCACCCTTAAATCCCTTGCTGGCAAACTCGGCAAACGCCGCTTCTAAAATCTGTTGTCGCCGGTCTGGTTCTTCGTCCATTTGCCTCGTAGACATCCGATTTATCCAAAAATCGGATGTCTGATGCGCTCTTGATTGAATGTTCAATCAAGAGCATACACTTAAGGCTTAGGCGCTGTCAAGAGGTGGTTTGCTTCCGGCAACATAAACAAAAAAGGCCCGGTCATTGCCGGGCCTTAATTTTCTGTATCTGAAAAATTGGGAACTTTTGGTTTCTATGCCGGTAAATTTTCGATTTCTACCGGTTTGATGGGGTCAGCCAGGTTAAAGCCAAACACCCGACTATAAAAATAGAGTTCACCATCCAGCGCTCGCTTGATGTTGTCGGCGCGGCGGAAGCCATGCTGCTCCCCGGCAAAAGGCACATACGCAACAGGTAGTCCTTTCGCTTTTAAGGCTTCAAACATCATCTCCGCCTGGTTTGGCGGCACTATCAAATCTTCCAGGCCCTGGAACATAATGAGGGCGCAGTTGATCTGGTCAATAAAATGAATGGGGGAGCGCTGCATATAGATTTCTTTGCCTTCAGGGTAGGGCGCAATGAGCGTGTCCAGGTAGCGGGACTCAAATTTGTGCGTTTCTATGGTCATGGCTTCCAGGTCGCTGATGCCAAAGTGGCTGGCGCCCGCGGTAAAGGTGTCATCAAAGGTGATGGCGCAGAGGGTGGTGTAGCCGCCGGCGCTACCACCGCGTATGGCCAGCCGCTGTTTGTCGGCCAGCCCTTGCGCCACCAGATAATGGGCCGCATTGGCACAATCTTGCATATCTACGATGCCCCAGGTTCCATTCAGACGTTGGCGGTAGTCACGGCCGTACCCCGTACTCCCTCCATAATTCACATCCACCACCGCAAAACCCCGGCTGGTGAAATACTGAATACCCAGGTTCAGGGTAGATTTGGCCGCGCTGGTGGGGCCGCCGTGGCTCAGCGTCAGCAGGGGTGGTTTGTTCCCATCGGGAGCCTTGAAATCCTGGTTTTGTGGCGGGTAGTAGATGGCATGAGCAACCAGACCGTTAGCGGTGGGGAATTCGATAGACTGTGGCGTGGAAAGGTAAGCCGTGTTTACGGTTAGTTGCGTGGATTGGCGTAAGGTTTGCCATTGCCCCGTTTGGAAATCCAGCCGGATGATGGCTGACGGCCGTGAGGCTGACCCGCCCACAAAAGCTGCAAATCCCGACCCTACCTGTACCGAACTGATGTCGGTAAAGGGCAGGTCAAAATCGGTCAGTTTGCCGCTGTTTACGTCCAGCCGGGCCAGACGCCAGACGCCATTCTGGGTATAGGTGCAGATGATGGTTTGGGCATCAGCAAAGCCATAGGTAGACATGCGAAAAACCCACTGAGGCAAACCGAACTCGGCAGACAGGGGGCAAATGGCTTCTACCTGCCCGGCGCGCCAGCGATATAAGTTCCACCAGTTGCTGCGGTCAGAAACAAAATATAACACGCCATCTGGTGACCACTGTGGCTGGAAGATGGATTCATCTTTGCTACCGGCGACCAGGGTGATGTTGTGTACGGCCGTGCCTGTTTCATT
>CAYXUZ010000035.1:17266-33885 GCA_964467705.1 uncultured Ardenticatenaceae bacterium
CTCCCACCCACAGTTCCGTGCCATCCCAGGGCATGTTGGGATGCCGCCATGTGAGCCAGGCCAGCTTGCGACCATCCGGGCTGAGGCAGGGAGAAGCGTAAAAGTCGTTTCCTGCTGCCAGGGTTTCCCCAATTTCATCATTACCATCCAGATTCAGGCTAACTAATGAGTTGACCGCTTCTTCACCCGGCGTCAGGTGTGCCTCGCGGATACAAACCATCCGACCCCGACGGGCATCCACTATCCCATCGGCAAAACAAAGTTTTTGATTCGCTGTTAAGGGTTCTGGCTCGGCGTAGGGGTATTGCACATAGATGCGCTGGTCAACGAAATTACTGAAGTAGATAGCTTCATCATGAATGGCATAAGCGCCGCCGCCATATTCGTGGACGCGGGTTCGGACATTGAATCCGGCGGCGCTCATTTCTTCAATGCCATCAGATGGTGTCCATTTTACCAGGGCGTTACGGCCGTTTTCCGAAGGCCGCATTTCTAGCCAATAAATTGTATCCCCATCTAATTGAATTTCACCCAGCCCAATAGAGCCGGCAACAATTAAATCGGAGGTAATAGGAGATTTCCAGGAGCCATAAGGGGCAGTTTCACGATTCATAAGTATGAATGATAATCGGCATTGGAGATTTCGCCAAAAGGCCGCTTCGATAACTGGGGGGCTGGCGGCAAGCTGTAGCATCGCCATGATGACATGCCACATGTCACTTGCGCACTTCGGTACTTTATTTTTATACTCCCATAACGTCGTCACAGGAGGATTGGATGAACGACTTCACTTTAAGTCCCCAACCAGGATCACCGCCGGGATCATCTCCAGGTTCAACTGCTTATATTGTGGTAGAACGTGGCCCCACACCAGACAAACGCCATGACATCACGGCCGTAACCAACACCATTGGCCGCTCACCCCAAAACGAGATCGTCATCAACGACCCGGAGATGTCGCGGCGACATGCCCAAATTGTGCAGAATGGCAACAGTTTTACGGTAGAAGACCTGGGCAGCACCAACGGCACATTTGTCAACGGTCAGCGCTGCACCGGAGCAACTCCTTTGCGACATGGCGACCGGATTGAGTTTGGTGATACAGTCAGCCTGATTTTTTACCAGACGGCCGTGGCCGCCCCCACCATGCCGGCGCCTGCTTTTCACTTGGAAGACGAAGATACGGCCGATCTACCCCCGGTCAAGCCTTCGTCTCGTCCCCCGGTTGCCCCCACATATCCCCAGGATCAATACAGACCGTCTGAGGAAGCGCCATCTGGCCGTCGTAACAATCGGATGGTGTTAGGCTGTGTACTGGCGGTGATCCTGCTCATGTGCTGCTGTGGTATTCTGGTCGTTGTGCTGGACAGTTACCAACAGGGGCAATATCTGTACTGTGGCGGCTTACGGCCGTTGTGGGAACTGGTTTTGGGGCCATTGGGGTTCAATCCCTTGTGTCCGTGAGTTGTGATGCGCCCCGTAACCCATGTTCGGATTACGGTTGACGACTTATGACTTACGTCTTTTATCAGCCCTTTAGCGTGAAAAAGGAGAATCAAAATGGATAGGTTTCAGGATTTTCTCGTGGATACATTAGGTACCAGCCTGTTTAACTTGTTAGCGGCGCTGGTCATCCTCATCATTGGTTACGTGGTGGCCCGGCTGATTGCTGGGTTGATACGCCGCCTGTTGCAGCGCGTCCGGCTCAACGAACGGGTAGCCACTCGTTTTAGCAAAGACTTTGGCCTGCCTGAAGTTAATTTGGAAAACCTGATCGCCACAATTGTCTTTTGGGTGTTGCTCATCTTCGTTTTTGTGGCCGTCGTGGAGCGGTTGAATCTGGTGATTGTGGCCCAGGCCATTGAACCACTGCTAACCAGTATTACCGGCGATTTCTTGCCCGGCCTGGTATCCGCCATCTTGTTGCTACTGTTAGCTTGGGTGCTGGCCGTCATTTTTAAGGCAATTGTCATTCGCCTCTGTGCCCTGGCAAAGCTAGATGAGCGCATGACACGCCACGGGGCGTTGCGCGAAGGGGAACAGGTCTCCATCAGCGAATCGTTGGGTGTAACCGTCTTCTGGCTGATCATCCTGCTATTTATCCCGGCGATATTGGATGCGTTGGGGGTCACGGCCGTGTCCGAACCATTCCAACAAGCCACAGCCGCCTTCTTCACCTACCTGCCCAACATCGTTTCCGCTATCATCATCTTCGTGGTTGGCTGGCTACTGGCACGGGTACTACGTCAATTGGTCAGCAACCTGTTGGCCGCCATCCGGGTGGTAGATAGTCTGGGTGAACGGGTCGGGTTGCGTGGTGAACAGTCACTTTCCCGTCTGCTAGGTACCATCACCTACGCCATCGTCATGCTCATCATTCTCATCGCCGCTTTGGACGCGCTGGACATCGCCGCCATCTCTGTGCCCGCCATCACCATGCTCACCATCGTGCTGACAGCCATCCCTTCCTTCATCGGCGCAGTGCTGGTGCTGGTGATCGCTTACTTCATTGCCCGGCTGGTGATGGGGCTGGTGGTGGATGTACTCAGCGGTATTGGATTTGACAGATGGCCAGCTTCTTTGGGCATTAACTACACCGGTACCCGCACGCCCTCACAACTGGTGGGTTATCTGGTGCTGGTGGGCATTATGCTCTTTGCGGCCGTAGCCGCCGCCGATTTACTCAACTCTGCCGCGCTCTCGCTAATCTTAACCACGATGGTAGATTTCTTCTTCCAGGTGGTGCTGGCGCTGGTGATCATTGCCTTCGGCCTGTACTTTGCCAACCTGGCACAAAGTCTGGTGACAAGCGCAGGTGGGGCCAACGGCCGTATCTGGGGCATGGCCGCCCGCGCCGCCATCCTCATCCTGGCCATCGCTATGGCGTTACGTCAGCTTGGGCTGGCTGACGATATTGTCAATCTGGCCTTTGGTCTGATTTTAGGTGCGATTGCCCTGGCAGCCGCCCTCGCCTTTGGCCTGGGCGGGCGCGAAGTGGCCGGGCGTGAACTCAACCGCCTGGTAAACCGGATGCGGCCAGAAGATAAAGAATAGTTGCAGCCAGGCATCCGATTTCTCTAAGAAATCGGATGCCTGGTGGCTCCATCACTCCCCTTCCAACCACCGATTGAAAAAGTCCTCCAGTGATTTTCCGGCGGCAGACTCCATCACGGCTATGAACTCTTCATCGCTGGCTGTGCCGTGTGCATATTGTTGGAAATAGTTTTGTAGCCCGGCAAAAAAGGCGTCATCACCCATTTCCTGGCGCAACTCATGAACCATCAATGCCCCACCGACATATGTATAGGCGCTGAAAAGAGCGGCGGGTGGTGGATTGCGTAGCGGCTGCCCCAGTTGTTCACCATCTTCCAGGAAGGCACGGATACCTTCCATGTACAGCTCCAACCCTTCGGGGTCGTCACGGTATTCCCAAAGGAAGGAAATGTAGGTGGCAAAACCTTCGTTGCGCCACATTTCGCCCCAGGAATCCAGGCTTACCCAATCGCCAAACCACATATGCGCCAGTTCGTGAATGGCCGTTTGCTCGTCAAACATGCCCGTCGAGAGCAGTACCATCGTCTGAGTTTCCAGCGAGACGCCGGGCGCGTGTACGGACACAAAACCAAACTCTTCGTAAGGGTAGTCGCCAAATAAGTCGCTCATCCAGTCAATGGCTTCACGGCTGGAAGCGGTGGCGCGCTCAAATTGGGATTGGCTATCGGGGAAGATATAGTCACGCAGGGGAACGCCGGCCGGAGATTGCGCTTCTAGCCGTTCATATTCACCCACGACAATGGTCGCCAGGTAGGAAGCCATGGGGTAATTGTGTTCCCAGATGAACGTGTTGTTTTCTTCGCCAATGAACTGGCCGTTGGCAACGGCCGTCATCCCCTCTGGCACTGTAATCTCAAACCGGTATGTCGCCTTATCGCGGGGGTGGTCATTGTTGGGGAACCAGTAACGCGCCCCATCCGGTTCTGAGAGGATGTAAATGGTGTCATCCTGTGCATAAAAAAGCCCCAACCAACTGGCAAAACCAACATAGGGCGACGGCTCCTGCACAGCCTGGCCATGATAGCGAATGGTCAGTTGGAACTGTTCCTCAGAAGCCAGCGGTTCAGGCAAGGTGATGATGAGTTTACCCTCTTCGCGGCGGAAATCGGCCGGCTGGCCGTTTGCCAACAGTTCGTCAATCTCAAAGCCAATGAAATCCAACGACAACTCACCCAGGTTGTCCTGAGCGGCTACGGCGTCAATGATAACCGTGCCTGCCAATTCATATTTCAGAGCAGGGTCCAGATTTAACTGGATGGTGTAGTGCAGCACATCATAGCCGGTGTTGCCCAGTTCCGGCGCATAAGGGTCGCCGATGGAACGTTCACCAGTGATGGTTTCGGCAATAACGGCCGTATCAACACCTGCATCCGATTCTGATGATACGGCCGTGTGGGCAGGAACGGCCGTGTTTGTGCTCGCGGGTAATGGCGTGTTTGTAGCTGTTGCCAACACCGCCGGATCAGCTTCCACAATTGGCCTCTGATCACAGGCTGCCAGAATTAGCATCACCAGCACCAACCCTGCCAGTTTAATGTTTACCATAAGAGCCTCCATTTTTGCTTGCATTTTTTGATCCCTCTCTCCATACTCGTTTCCAGTTTGAACCGTTTTACGCAATCAGACAAAAAAAAGGTGAGATTTGAGATAGCAGATGAGAGATTACCAATCTCTACCAATGGAGACCAAACGCTTGACCGAAAAGCCTAAACTCCGCCTGCTCGACTATCAGCCGGTGTACCATATGGGGCAGCAAATGTGGTATTTACATGACCCCTTGCAGTTGACCTCTTATCAGTTGGTCATGCCACCGGCATTGGCGCAAATGTTGTTGTTCATTGATGGAACACGTGACGCCTCCCAAATTCACCGGGCGTTATGCCAACATTTAGGCGTGGAGGTGGAACCGACTGTGGTGCTGGACGCCCTGGCGCAGTTGGATGAAGCATGTTTGCTGGACAATGCCCGCTCACGGCAGCAGTTGGCGGCGGCGCGAGAAGAATATCGCGCCCAGCCCTTCCGCCCGCCCGCGCTGGCAAAGGCCAGCTATCCAGAGCAGCCCAGCCGCCTGCGTGCGTTGTTGGCGGAATACGGCCGTGCCGATAACCTCAACAGCTGGCAGCCCTGGCACGGCCGTGGCCTCATCTCCCCCCACATTGACTATCCACGCGGCGGCCCCGTTTACGCCAAAGTGTGGCAGCGCGCCCGCCATGCCGTGTTAGACGCCGACCTGGTCATCATCTTTGGCACCGACCACAAAGGCGGGCCAGGTACCTTCACCCTCACCCGCCAGCATTACGCCACCCCCTACGGCATCATCCCCACCGACCGGGAACTGGTAGACCGGCTGGCCGCTGCCATTGGCCCGGAACACGCCTTTGCCGAAGAACTGCATCACCGCCACGAACACTCCATTGAACTATCGGCCGTCTGGCTGCATCACATCTATGCGCAGGCAGGGGTGGCCCCCAAACCAATGCTGCCCGTGCTGGTTGGTTCTTTTCACCACTTTATGATGAATGGACATCACCCGTCACAAGATGCCCTGCTGCTTAACGCGCTAGAGACGCTGAAACGAGAGACGGCCGGGCGCAAGGTGTTGGCGATTGCTTCGGTAGATTTTGCCCACGTGGGGCCGACATTTGGTGATGAGCATGTGATGGATGACGGCCGTCGCGCCACCCTACGCCAATCTGATGAGCGGCTGGTACAGGCGATCATTCGTGGGGATGCAGCCGGGTTTTATGCGCAGATCACGGCCGTGCAAGACCAAAACCGCATTTGTGGCTTCTCCCCCATTTACCTGTTGCTACAATACCTGGGCAGCACCGAAGGCGTGCAGGTGGCCTATGACCACTGCCCTGCCGACGCCCAGAACCATTCGCTCGTCTCCATCGCCGGGATATTGCTTGAGTAAATCCGCAAAGGACGCGAAGTAACGCGAAGATTTGCAACGAAAATTCGTGCAATTTGTGGAATTCGTGCCCTCGTACTTTTGACAGGCACTTTGCAGTGGTTATAATTGGCCTCATTCAAGCCAAAAGCCCAGGTGGCGGAATTGGCATACGCGGCAGGTTGAGGGCCTGTGTCCTGACGGACGTGGAGGTTCGAGTCCTCTCCTGGGCATACCGGAAAAGGCCAGGGATTATATCCCCGGCCTTTTTTGATGGGTTGATGAGGTGTATGGGAACGTACTCTATCCGCTTGTCCGTTCCCCATCCGTTGCCCATAACGCGGTGATGATTTTCTGGTCGGTGACGGCAAAGGCGTATTGCTCTAACTCGGGCAGCGTCACCCAGGCGTGGTTGGTCACGCCGATGTTTTGCGGTCGCCCGGCCACATGACGGGCATGAAAAGCGTGCAGGGTGATGCGGAAATGGGTGTAGGCATGTTTCACTTCCGTCAGAAAATCGCCAACGGCAATTTCCATACCCAATTCTTCGGCAATCTCGCGCTGCAAAGCGGCCGTTCGCGTTTCGCCCACCTCTTGTTTGCCGCCAGGGAATTCCCACAGCCCACCTAGCAGTCCGTCCAACGGCCGTTGTGCAATCAAAAACCGCCCGTCTTCCTCTTGATGCCAGATGACGCCGGCCACCACATCAACATGCGGTGTATTTTGGCGCGGTGGGCGAACTGGTCTTTCCAACTGTGTGCCCCGCTGCCGCGCCTGGCATAACTCAGTTAATGGGCAGAGCAGGCACAACGGCCGTGCCGGGACGCACACCTGCTGTCCCAACTCCATCAACGCCTGGTTATAGTCGCCGGGACGCTGCGCCGGAACCAGCTCCGCTGCCAGCCGCCACAGGCTGTTTTTTGTCGCCGTTTTGCTTACATCATCTGGCAGGTCGGTCAGGCGGCTGAGAATACGAATGACGTTGCCATCCAGTACCGGAACCGGCTCGTCAAAAGCAATGGAGGCGATGGCCCCGGCGGTGTAACGCCCCACCCCTTTGAGTTTCATCCAGTCAGCGGCGGTGGTGGGAAAACGGCCGTGCCACTCATTCACGACGGTTTTCGCTGCTGTATGTAAATTTCGCGCCCGGCTGTAATAGCCCAGCCCCTCCCACAGCTTCAATACCTCGTCCAGCGAAGCGGCTGCCAGGTCATGCACTGTCGGAAAACGAGCCATCCAACGCATATAGTAGGGAATTACGGCCGTCACCTGCGTCTGCTGCAACATAATCTCCGACACCCAAATAGCATACGGGTCACGTGTACCCCGCCAGGGCAGGTCACTATGCCCAACATCCCACCAGGCTAAAAGGGTTGATGCTATCTGTTTGTTCTCGTCCATATGCGCAGGTTTACCGGAAAATTGGTTTCCTCATAGCCCATCAACCAAATGCCGAGGCCACCAGCACCCCCGGATTAAGTTGGATAGAAACGGTACGGCCGTGCCACCGCATGGGTGTAGCCAACGCCGCGTCAGAATCAAAAGAAACGGCCGAAAGTAAGACCAGCTCTTGCCCGGCCACATGGACGGAATACGGCCGTGCCCATTCCGCCGTGCCCCGCATGAAGTTAAAAGCGCGCTGCGCTGACCAGTTTCCATCCAGTCGAAAATCATCGGCGGCAGGTACGGGGTAGTATGAGCCAGATTCGGCCTGGGGATGGCGCGGCAAACGGCCGTCTGCCAATTGTCGGATCGCTTCCAACAACAGCCGCCCACCCCGCTCGGCCGCCATTTGCTCGGCTTGCGCCCCGCTGATGCCATCCGGGAATGTCAGATCGGCTTGCAGGGCAATGTCACCTGTATCAATGCCAACATCCATGAAGTGAACAGTGACGGCCGTTTCCTGTTGCCCCTCATGAAATGTCCAGAACAGAGGTGAAGGGCCACGAAAATGGGGCAGCCGGGAGGGATGCACATTCAGACAGCCCAGCCGGGGTAGCGCCAGCAGCGGCGGCGGGAAAATCTGGTTGAAACAAGAAACGCAGATCAGGTCGGGGGCGACGGCCGTGAGCATGTCTATTGTCTCCGCTTCTTTCAAACGGCCCACGGGGTAGACCGGCAGTTGGCGTTGCGCCGACAGTTCCAGAATGCCGGAGGGAGAAACAGAGAAAGTGAGCGGATGCGAGGGTGAGGGAGTGAGAGGGTGCGGACGGCCGTGTTTAGACAAGATATAGGGTGGCAGTACCGAGGATGGCACAGCCACACCACAGACATTAACGCCGCCATTCAGCAAGATCGCCAATGGAATCCGCGATAACATGCCCGTCATGCCAAAGAATAAGACGCGCACATCGGAGAGTTGCTTGCCTGTCGTTCCCACAGGCATATAATCCTCCATGTAGCCATAGCTGACAACCTGATGGCTGCACGGAGGTATGGATGGCAAGAAGGCAAAAAACAATCTGGGTAGTAGATTGTGTCAAGTTGGGCCGCGAAGAAGAGGCATTACCTCGTCCACCATTTCCCGGAGAAATGGGCCAGCGTATATTTAACGAAGTTTCTAAACAGGCCTGGGAGCTATGGCAACAGCAGTCTACCATTCTCATCAATCATTACGGTTTGAACCTGGCCGACCCACGTGCTCAGGAATTCCTGTTTGAGCAAATGGAAGATTTTTTCTTTGGCGAAGGGGCGCAAATGCCCGAAGATTGGACGCCGCCTACGGCCGCGCCCCGCAAGAAATAACCGCTGATGCTTTGTTCACAATCTAATGTTGTGAAAAGGAGGTTCTCATGTCTATGATAAGCAATGAAGAAAGTCCATTTGTGACTATTTTGGCCGGAGAAGGGTCAGATGAAGTGTTAGCACGTGATGAGGCCAGGCGTTTTGCCCTGGTAAAGAGTATGCACCCGGAGGGGGCTATTCACTGGCTGGCAGTTCCTTATGAACCCATTGCCAGTATTGAGGAACTGGAAAAAACCGATAGGGCACGTTTTTTGGAACTGGTGGAGTTTGCCATTACTCAAACACAGGCATTGGCCGAAACGTATCCGCTATTACAGCGGGGCTTTACTATCAAGTTCCACTTTGGTGGTTATGAGACTGTGCCTCACGCCAAATTGCATATATTGTCGGTGGAATAAACTTGATGCGTGAAACGTGAACCCTTTTAGTCAAGTCTCACGCATCAAGTAATTAGGGGCCAGGAGTGGGAGTCACCAGGACATAACCCTTGGGGACTTCCTGCACAAAGGGGGCCGGTGTAGGGGGGACAGTTTCGGTGAAGATCACTTCTGTAAAGCCCAATCCTTGTAAGAAGGTGCGCATATACTCCTGAGCATTCACATTGGCTGTTTGCAGCAAGCCAGTGGCTAATGCTTCTTCGCGCAGCCGGGCTTCAGCCACACGGCGCACTTCTGTTTCCATTTGGGCATCTGCGCCAGCTAACAAGCCTGTGTCCCGGTCGGCCACATAAGATTTTTCATTGTCCAACGCGGGTAAGTCATCAAAAATCTTGGCCGGAGGCAAATAGACCATCACGGTATCCTGGTCAACTACTTGCAAATTTTCCGGCTTCATTTCGGCAAAATCCACCCCGGCCACCACCTTGCCATGAGCCACAAAGATGAGGCTTTCACTCATAATACCCCATAAGAGATCATTGTCGCCGCGTTCGGCCGTGACTACTTTTTCCATTTCGATGGAGGCGGTTTCCAGGCGGGCCAGATTGTTGATTTCGTGGACGATGGTGGTATTGCTGGGCAAAATCACCGGGGTCGCCGGCACAATCAACTGGCGGAACATGTCGCCCAGCGGTTCGGTAACGGCGCTGTCTACTTTGTTGACGGCGGAGATGACGGTGTAGGCAGCGAAGGATGCCATGGCAAAAAAGATGATGAAAAATAAATACATTAGTTTGCGTAACATCGAAGCTCCTGTGTCTCGCTTTTCACTTTCAGTTGTAATCATTGATTCTCCAGACATAAAAAATACCTCACGCAATGTCAAACGCCAACGGCCGTAACCCGTTGCGTCTGCTTATCAATACCTCATTTTCAATTTGTCCGTTAAATCTGAAAGTGGCTCCTACACTCATTCACACAAGGCGGCATTATATAGGGGCAGACTGCCAGGCGTCGGCTCACTCATAAAATTCTCAAATTAATGCCCGGCGTGGCAGATAGTTCGCCAGTTCGCCGGGTGCGCCAGGTCAAAGCTCTTACAAATTGTTTACTTGACGCCGAAAACGGCTTTGTTATACTCGAAAACGTTACGATTCAATTACTTGAAAAGGTTTCACTAAGATGAACGGACAATATTGCAGGTGTACGGAGCGAGGGCGTTAGCTGTCGTTCCCATCCTGAAGTTTTGACGAAAAGGAAAACGGCAGCAGCGACCCTCGCGGTGCAACGACAGTTGTTCTCGCGCACTTTAGGGTGACGGCGGCCGTTTTTTTGTTGTCAATTTGTCAAAACTGAAGGATTTACCTGCAAATTATGTTGTCTACAATCTCACTCTCCACACCAACTGCCCCGGCAGCGATATTACCTTACAGCCTGGAAGCCCAGGTTGGAAACACACCCCTCATTCGGCTGCGCAAAACGGCCGTTGCCCACCACCTGCCCCCCACCATCGAACTATACGCCAAAGCAGAATGGTTTAACCCCAGCGGCTCCGTGAAAGCGCGGGCGGCGCTGAACATCATCCTTACTGCCGAGCGGGAAGGGCTGCTCAAGCCAGGTACGACGCTGCTGGATTCCACTTCCGGCAATATGGGCATCGCCTACGCCCTGTTTGGCGCGGCGCGGGGCTACCACGTGAAGCTGACGCTGCCCGCTAACGCCAGCCCGGAACGTATTGCCATTTTGCGGGCTTATGGCGCGGAACTCATTCTCACCGACCCGCTTGAAGGCTCTGACGGCGCTATCATTGAGGCCCGCAAAATTGCCGCCGCCGACCCGACCGTCTATTACGCCAATCAATACAACAACGAAGCCAGCTGGCTGGCCCATTACCACACCACCGGCAACGAGATTTGGGCGCAGACAGACGGCCGTGTCACCCATTTTGTGGCCGGTTTGGGCACCAGCGGCACGTTTACGGGCACCACCCGCCGCTTGAAGGCGCTAAACCCGGCCATCCAGTGCATTTCCATGCAGCCAGACAGCCCGTTTAACGGCCTGGAAGGGCTGAAACATATGGCCACGGCGATCAAGCCGGGGATTTATGATGAGGAGTTAGCAGATGCGGATACGGCCGTGCGCACCGAAGACGCTTACGCCATGGCCCGTTTCCTGGCGCGGCAGGAAGGGCTATTTGTGGGCATTTCGGCGGCCGCGGCCGTCGTCGCCAGCATCCAGGTGGCCCGCGAATTGGATGCGGGCGTCGTTGTCACCATCTTGCCTGACGACGGCCTGAAATATATGAGCGAATCGTTTTGGACGAAGGGGTAGCAGGTGGCAATTTGCAGGCGGCAAATGAAGAGTTCTATACCAGCAACTTGCACACTTGCCACTTGCAACTCTTGGTCAAAACAACCATTTGACGCCTCACCCCTCTCTTGTTAAGATCGCAGCCAACAATTTGATACTGTTGCTTATCTTATCAAGAGAGGTTGAGGGACCGGCCCAATGAAACCTCAGCAACCGTCTGTAATCGGTAATCCGTAAACGGTAATCCGAAATGGAAGTGGTGCTAACTCCGGCAGGGGCTATCAGGTGATAGCTGACCTGGAAGATGAGAGAAGGGATGTAGAAATCCAACGCCTTCCTTATCTTTCGGGAAGGCGTTTTTATTTTCAGTGGTGGCGCGGTTGGAAACCGGCCACAGCAAAGTTGGCTTATGTTGAAATTGACGGCAGAACTTCACAAACAAATCAAGGCGCACGGCGCGGCCACGTACCCATTGGAAGGGTGCGGGCTGCTGCTGGGGCGTGTGGAAAATGGGGACAATATCGTGACTGAGATACGGCCGTTGCCCAATGTCTGGCCGGTGGAAGCAGAAAAACCGATCCGGTTTCTGATTGACCCCAAAGCGTGGCAGCAAGTAGAAATTGAAGCAATGATGAACGACCTGGATGTGATTGGGATTTTTCACAGCCACCCGGATGATGTGCCGGTGGCCTCGCCGCGTGATCTGGCCTGGGCCAGTTGGCCTGGTTATTCCTATTTGATTACGCAGGTGTTAAAAGCCGAACCGACATTCAGCCGATCCTGGCAACTGAAGGGGGATCGGTCTGGGTTTGAGGAAGAGATAATTGAGGAGATTGGGAGACTGAGAGACTGAGAGACTGAGAGAGTTCCAATCTCCCAGTCTACTAATCTCCGAATCCCACTTTAGCTTTTACAAGGAGATTTTTTGAGTATGGCAACCATTCGTATTCCCACCCCGTTACGGCCGTATACCGGCAACAATGCGCAGGTATCTGTGAGCGGCGGCACGGTTGGGGCAGCCTTGAGCAGCCTCACCGAACAGCATCCAGACCTGCGCCCGCACCTCTTTGAAGGCGACGAACTGCGTAGTTTCGTCAACATCTACCTGAACCAGGAAGATGTGCGTTATCTGGAAGGGGCAGAAACGGCCGTCGCCGAGAATGACACGTTGATGATTATTCCCTCCATAGCGGGGGGAAATGGAGAAAAACATGTCCACAAGAAAAGTTGATCAATCCGCTTTGCAGGTGAACCAGGCGTTTATTATTGGGTTGCTGGTGCTGGCGTTTTTGCTGGATGCGGTCTGGTTGGTGGCGCTGGTGGCGGTGGTGATGTTGTTGGGCACGGCCGTGCCCGCCCTCAGCCTCTTCAAACGCATCTACCGACACATCCTGCAACCCGTTGGCCTCGTTAAACCCCACGTGATTGAGGATAACCCGGAACCACACCGCTTCTCGCAAGGGTTGGGTGGCATGTTTGTGGCGCTGGCCACGCTGGCACTGTTGGTCGGGCTGCCTATTGTGGGCTGGGCGCTGGTCTGGCTGGTGGTCATACTGGCCGGTCTCAATCTCTTTCTGGGCTTCTGCGCCGGTTGTTTCATCTACTACCAGTTGCATAAGCTGGGCGTACCCGGTTTTCGCATCAGCCCGATCCGGTAATCAGTTAACAGTGAGCGGTGAGCAGTGGAACGAACTTTTACTGCTCACCGCTTACTGCACACTGCTCACTCAGACAATGACAGAGCGACTAATTTTCACACTACTATTGATTGTGGTAGTCACGGCCGTGTACTACCTGCTCAAACAGCGCCATCTACGGCACATGGGGGTAGCGCCCGTTAATGGCCTGCCTACTATCCTCTACTTTGGCAGCGAAAGCTGTGCCGCCTGCCCGGCCCAGGCGCGGTATCTGGAACAGGTGGATGGAGAGTGGCACGGCCGTGTGTCCATCCAAAAAATTGACGCTGAACAGGAGCCAGAAACGGCCAGCCACTATCACGTCTTCACCCTGCCCACCACCATTCTGGTAGATGCGCTGGGCCAGGTGCGCGAAATTAACTATGGGCTGGCCAATTCACACAAATTAAGCAAGCAGGTGGCAAACCTGATCTGATGTCTCAAGTATCAGGTGTCAAGTGTCAGGCGGTATGATGAACTTGACACATGACACTTAAACACCTGACACATTTTATGGAGTAAACATGAGCAGCAAAAACCTGATAAATCCGGCGGCCATCGCCAACATCACCCTCTCACACGAGGAAGTGCAGCGTTACAGCCGCCACCTGATCATGCCCGAAGTGGGTATGGCCGGGCAGAAAAAATTAAAAGCCGCCAGCGTCCTGTTGATTGGCGCGGGTGGGTTGGGGTCGCCGCTGGCGATGTATCTGGCAGCGGCCGGTGTGGGGCGCATTGGTCTGGTGGACTACGACATTGTGGACTACACCAATTTGCAGCGGCAGATCATTCACGGCACGAAGGACGTGGGCCGGCCCAAACTGGATAGCGCCAGAGACCGCATCCTGGACATCAACCCGCACATTCAGGTGGATACCTACGAAGTGCCGTTGACCTCCGAAAACGCGCTGGAACTATTCGCCCCCTATGACATCATCATTGACGGTACGGACAACTTCCCCACCCGCTACCTGACAAATGACGCCTGTGTGCTGTTGGGCAAACCGAATGTGTATGGCAGCATTTTCCGCTTTGAAGGGCAGGCCAGCGTCTTTTATGCCAACGAGGGGCCGTGCTACCGCTGCCTCTTCCCGGAACCGCCGCCACCGGGTCTGGTGCCCAGCTGCGCTGAGGGAGGCGTATTGGGTATTTTGCCGGGCACCATTGGGGCGATTCAGGCGACGGAAGCGGTGAAGCTGATTCTGGGCGAGGGTACGCCGTTGATCGGCCGTTTGTTGCTGTATGATGCGCTCAATATGGAGTTTGACCAGGTGCGGCTGCGCAAAAACCCGAACTGCCCGGTGTGCAGCGAAAACCCGACCATCACCGAGTTGATTGATTATGAGATGTTTTGCGGGATGCCGGCCCACGACCGGAGTATGTATGTGACCAGTGAAAACGGCACGGCCGTGACCGCCATCACCCCTCAAGAATTACAATCGCGCCTGGACAATGGGGACGACCTCTTCTTGCTAGATGTGCGCGAACGGCACGAGTGGGAAATTTCCAATCTGGAGCATCTGGGGGCGGTGTTAATTCCCAAAGGGCAGGTGGTGGAGCACATGGGTGAACTGGACACCGCCCGCGAAATGGTCGTCTACTGCCGCAGCGGAGCGCGCAGCGCCGACGTGATTCGCACCTTGAAACAGCATGGTTTCAAAAAGCTGTATAACCTGGACGGCGGCATCAACCGCTGGGCGAAAGAAGTAGATCGCTCCCTGCCAACCTACTAACCGTTTGTAGTAGGCGATTTATCGCCTACTACAAACGGTTATGACCGATCTCAGCGCGTGATGAAAGGCAGATAGATGTAAAAGCCGTTTTCGTAAGCGCCGCGATCACAGGTGGGGCCAAAAGGACGGCCGTACCCCCGTTGGTCAGTTGTCGGACAAGCCGCTAAATCACCAGCATCAATGGCCGGGCTGCCAGACAACAGGGCATGGGTTTCGGTTGGGCCGTCATTGTCTTGTAAGGGGCCAAGCAGCACATCGGTGTTGGGCAGATCGTTAGCCTGACTGAGGGGGCAGCTATCGTCACTGGCGATATTGTAATCGAGTGACACAATGGTGGCGGCAGCCCAAAAGCAATTGGCCCCACCATCAAAATCGGCGATGAGGGTGTGTGTCATGCTAATCGTGCCCGCCGCGCCGTTCAGATTGCCGCCAGCCAGCGCGCCATTTTCACTCAAGGTACTAAATTCAATGAAGGCGGTGTCCTGATTATAAAGACCACCACCTCCATTGGCATGGTTTCCGCTGATGGTGCTGTTGGTGATGGTAAGTGTGCCAGCGTTTTGAATACCACCGCCGGAGGCAATGACGGCATTACGGCTGATGGTGCTTTCTATCACTTGCAGGGTCGCCCCACTGCTGTTGACAATGCCTCCGCCCGTACCAAAACCACTGCTGGCGCTGTTGCCGTCTACGGCCGTACGCCACATGCTCAGTTGGGAATCGTTCCAGATGCCAGCGCCGGAAACGGCCGTGTGGTTGTGGGCGATAACCACATTGTCCAATACGGCCGTGCCCGACAGCACATTACTGATGCCGCCCCCTTGCCCGGTGGCATTGGGAATGGTCGGACTGAGGGCTTCGTTGTAGCTGATGGTGCTGTGCGTCACAGTTAACAGGCCGGTATTATCAATGCCGCCACCCCGCACCAGAGCGGTATTGCTAAGAATCTGGCTGTTTTGCACTGTCAGTTGTCCGGCGCTGTTCTCAATGCCACCCCCAAAACGTTGGGTGCTGTTATCATTCATGTGAACATCGTGAATGGCAACGTATCCGCCAGAGTTATAGATGCCCCCACCATCACCAGGCGAATAATTTTCGGCGATGAGGGTATTAGAAATGTGCAATGTGGCCCCGGTAAATGCCTGATAGATGCCGCCACCATGTACAATCTCCGCATCATTGCTGACAATCTCGCTGTTCAAAACTGTTACGTGACCGTTGAAGTTATAAATACCACCGCCGCTTTGGCCGGCTACATTTCGCAGAATATGGACGTTATCCAGAATGACGGTGCTGTCCACCACTTTGACGCCACCGCCAAAGGGAGCGTCGCCGTTGGTAATGGTCATGTCGGTGATGGTCACCACGATGGCGGCGCTGATGTCAAAGACCGAACCGCTGCCGCCACCGTTGACGGTTGTAGCGCCCACCCCCATACCGTGAATGACCAGATCGCGGGTGATCATTACATTTTCATTGAACGTGCCGATAGCTACGTTGATCACATCGCATGAGAAGTCATTAACGGCCGTTTGGATGGTGGCGTAATCATCGGGTACAGCACAGGTCAATGCCTTTGCCTGGGGTACGAGGGTAGCGAATCCGGCCATAACCAGTGTCGCCATTAAAAAGGGCATCAGGGTCAGGATATACTTTTTCATCTGGTCTCTCCTTTGCGATTGTAATTGGTAGGGTATAAGACGTGTATTATGACGGCCGTGCATTAAGATTGTCGTTTCAGGGATCAAAAAGACCTGGGGGAATTCCCCAGGTCTTTTTATCATCATCGCCCACTGTTTATTCGCTGGCGGCCAGGGCGCGGGCGGCCGTT
>CAYXUZ010000035.1:33895-43554 GCA_964467705.1 uncultured Ardenticatenaceae bacterium
AGATATAGATGGGGCGTGTGCCCAAAGCGGCCGTGACCATGGAGACGATAACACCGGTTTCACGCCCAGCATGGGGGTCTGTGGGATTTTCATCAACCAGTACAATAAAGCGATTCAGGCGACGTTCGCGGCTGAGGCGCATGATGACAGAAAAACTGGTGGCGTCACGCCCCACACGGCCGTGACGAGCATCAATCAGCAAGCTGGCTACGCCTTTATCCAATCGCTCGTCCAAAATGGCCCGCGCCTGCCGGTCAATCTCCCGAATTTGTTCAGGCAATTGTGTGCCCACAAACACAACTTCCACATAACCATCGGGATGCCAGGAAACAGTTGGTTTTTCCCCATTACTCATGACCATACGTACCTCACGGTTTATCAATGACCGGGATGTGATCATCTTCTCCTGCGGGAGCCGACGTGCGGCGGCGGATGGTACCACGGACTTTACCAGCAGCAGCACGCACGCCACTGACGGCCGTGCCACCGGCCTTCACCACCATTTGCCCGCCCGTTTTGGCCCCCTCCACCAATTTTTCACGATCAACGCCAGTAAGCGCTGGCAAAACATTGTGCCAATCCTGCATCTCCTCCGGGCCTAAACTAAAATAAGCCTGGGCGCGCTTGCCGATGAAATAGGTCATCACGGCATTGGTACTGGCGGAGGCAGCCATACCCACAACAGGGATGGAGTTGGTGACATATTTGGAAGCGACACGGGCGGTGACTCGTTTGGAAATGTTGTTGCCCACACGATGGGCAACGGCCGTTGTGCCCGCACTCAATCCTGTCACCGTCATCACCACCCGCCGCTTTTCCTGTGGCGTCATCTGATGTCCATACACAGCGGCAATCTCTAGCACCAGTTCCGCCTGCATCTTAAAGGTAATGCCAAAGTCGGTGGCGATACCCAGGGTCAGGCTGGCAATGGTACCTAAACCGGGGATGACTGCCAGCCCGGAGGTTGTTGCGCCAACGACGGCCGTGTTGCGGCACTTATGGTAAATGAGTCGCTCCGCCAGCTCTTCCGGCGTTGCCCCTGGATAGACTGCCCGTAATTGGGCCACCCGTGCGGCCGCCGCCGCCTCGTCCGTCTCGTCAATTACCTTCGCCAACCGATCCAACAAGCGTGCCGGTAATCTGCTCTCGCCGTTACGCACAACAACATCCTGCTTAACAAGTTCACCCATTTAATTGTCACCTTCGCGTGAGGCAAACATAAAGGTTGGTCTCACTTACCGCCTGATTTTGTCGGTATTACCTCATTGAACATTCATGGCATCTTGTAAGGTTTTTCTAGCCTTTGCTCATTATACCTTGATTCTCAACGCAGAATTAAACAGATGGGACAAATTCACCGATACACCACACGGGTTGCCACAGGAAAGCGTGATTTCTCTTTCACTTCCGCAGGATAGCCGATGGTAAGTAGCGCCTGTGGTTCCCAATCTGGTAGCAGCGCCAGCGTGTGCCGCACTACGTCCGGGCAAAAGAGCGGGGCACACATCCAGCAAGCGCCCAATCCTGCTTCATGCGCCGCCAGCAGTAAATTTTGCCCGGCCATGGCGGTACTTTGTACCGCCATCACCCATTCATGCCGCTGGCGCGTTGGGTCTGGGTAACTATCCATGTCTGCCAGCGTCAGGCAAAGGACGATAAGCAGTGGCGCGCTAGTTAGCCGCTCATACGAACGGGTCACGTCCTGGTTAATGACGTGTTCTGGCACATCGTCCGATTCCAGATCGGCCCGCAGCTTTTGGCCCATGGCAACGGCCAGTTGCTGTTTGGTCTCTGAACTGGTTATCACTACAAAACGCCAGGGTTGGCGATTGTGCGCCGAGGGGGCATAGGTGGCCGCCGTCAAGATGGTATCAATCAACTCACCGGGGACAGCATCGGGGAGGTATCGTCGGATAGAACGGCGACTGATGATCCTGGTCACTCGTCCATTACCAGTTTATAGCCCATCCCCCACACGGTCTCAACAGTCACGTTACTCCCCGCCAACCGGTCTCGCAAATGGGCAATATGCACGTCAACAGTGCGTGTTTGCCCATAAAATTCGTAACCCCATACCAGATCGAGCAATTGGTCACGCGAGAGGACGATGTTGACATGGTCAATGAGAGTGAGGAGAAGGTCAAACTCTTTAGCACGCAGGGAGACGCGACGGCCGTTTACAGTCATTTCACGGGCGGTGGGGTCTACAATCACATCGCCTAGCTGCCGCACCTGGTCTGCTTTGGCGCTGCTGGCAGCAGGCATGGCCCGGCGCAAGATAGCGTGGACACGGGCAACCATTTCACGGGGATTAAACGGTTTGGTGAGATAATCATCAGCCCCCATTTCCAGGCCAATGATCTTGTCAATGTCTTCGGTGCGGGCAGTAAGCATGAGGATGGGTAGGGAATTGTTGGCAGCGCGTACCCGACGGCATACTTCCCAACCGTCAATACCGGGCAGCATCAGGTCTAACACCATGAGGGTTGGTGAACTTTGCTGGATGAGGTCGAGGGCTTGCTGTCCGTCTACGGCCGTGACCACTCGATACCCATCCTTTTCCAGATACAACCGGGCCAGGTCACGGATATTGGCTTCATCATCTACAACAAGGATAGTTTCTTGGGGCATCACAAAAAGCAGATTGAGAGACTGGGAGATTTAGTCTCTCAATCTCCGAATCTCCTAATCTCCAATTGCCGCGATCATCTCAATCTCCACCAACGCCCCACGAGGCAGGGCAGCCACTTGAAAGGTGGAGCGGGCGGGTGGATGGGGGGTGACGTAACGGCCGTAGACCTCATTCATGGCCGCAAAATCGGCAATATCGGCCAGGAACACGGTTGTCTTTACTGCGTTGGCAAAGGTGGCCCCGGCTGCCGCCAAAACCGCCCCCAAGTTTTTCATCACCTGCTCCGTCTGCGCCTGCACACCCCCCTCTACCAGACTGCCTGTTGCCGGGTCTAGCCCCACCTGCCCCGCCAGAAACAACAGATTTCCAGTACGTACCGCCTGGGAATATGGCCCCGCCGCAGCGGGAGCGTTGTTGGTCGAAATAATTGTTTTGTCCATCGTTACTCCTCATTCGTGATGCGTAATCCGTGGGCTTACCGATTACGGATTACGGGTTCAAACCCGCGCCGCCAACTGCCAGCCGTCCCCTTTTTTCTGGGCGGGGATGGCCCACAGCGCCGGTGTCCCGGCTTCGACATTAAATTTGAGATCGCGCAGCATATCTTTGCGCTCGGCTTCAATGGTCAGGACGATGAAGTCCAATAGTTTCAGACCATCTTCCGGGGTGATGATCGTTTCGGCCAGCAAAGCGCCATCTGGCCGGGGAATGGCCTGGAACAGAGGTTGTGCCTGTACCAGTTTACTGCCCAGTTCGCGTGCCTGCCGCGCCGGTTGCTGCCAGGCGGGGGCATAAAGACGCTGCACCCGCTGCCACAGTTCGGCGGCATCTTTGTCTGCTCCTTTGCTGCCGCCCTGGGATTGGCGTTGGTGCAGGTGGACACGGCCGTGAAACAACCACACCGGCAGCCAGCTATCCACCTGTTCATTACCGGGAGCGGCATAATGTACATCTATCGGTTGCAGGCCAGTCTGGTGCAGGGTCACGGCCGTGAAGCAGTTGGTACACACCACCACCACCACATCATTATGGTGTGGCTCTAATTTCTGATTGCATTGGGGACATCGCAAGGGGAGTAAGTTCATATTATCCGTGATGCGTAATCCGTGATGCGTAATCCGTGATCTGTTTACGGTCAACGGCTTACGAATGACGGATGACGGATTACCGTTTATTGGCTTTCGACACTTCGTCCAACAAGTTCATGCCCGTTTTCATCAAATCGCCCATATTCATGTTGCCGCCGCCACCAAGCATATTTTCCAGCATGCCACCGGAGCCGCGTTTACCACTGATCGCCTTTTTCACCTTACCCTGTATCTGCTCCACCTCTTCACCGTAACGAAAAGCACGATACCCGGCTGCAATCAAAACAATGCCGAGCACAATGGGCAGCAATAGCAAGGCCAGGCCATCATCATCACTGCTTTCACTGAACGCCATCGCCGCCAGAATGGTGCCATTGACCAGCACAAAATTACCGGCGGCCAGCCCGGCCACCAGCGCCGCCGCCCGGTAAAAGATGTTGCCCGGCGCTTTGCCATACAACACCTCATTGTTCACCGCATCCACCACCACCTGGTAATGGCGCTGGTGATAGCTGTAACGAGCCACCCACAGCGGGTAATAAACAATGGCGAGCTGCTCGTGCAAAAAGTGGAACTTTTCAAAATAGGTGCTGTCCAGCCGTTGTTTGCTACGGCCGCGATAGATGAAATGATCGTGCGCTTCTGCTAAGGCATCCGTGTGCGATTCCGTTGGTTCAAACACAATAGCTTCAGCGTGCAGTGCTTCTTTGTGATATGGTTCCAGTTGGTTTTGCGCCAACGTGACCTGATGCACCCCATACTCGGACACATCCAGTGCGGCGTCTGCCCATTGCATTTCTTCAAACACCTGCACTTCAACCGGTTTGGTTTCATCTTTGTCTTTGCGCACCCGGCCAAACAGCCAGCCGGCCACATCGGCCCGCACCCGCCAATACGGCAGGTAAACCAGGAACATATCCTGAATTTCCGCCTGCTTTTTGAGGTCACGTGCCTTTTTGACGCCGGAGAAGAAGTTGCCCACCGATTGACGCGCTTTGTCCCGCTCCACGCGGCGGTTCACCTGCCAGCGGCGTGTGCCCTGCTCGCCTTGAATGAGGGAGTGCAGGCCGCAGAAAGGACAGGTAACCAGGCGTTCGCCTTCTTTGACAGGGACGATACCACTACATTCGGGGCAGGTAAGACCTTGTGTTTTGTCCATAATTTTGCTGGCTGCGGCCGGTCTGTGACCGCGCCGCCTGAAATCTCTGGTCAGATTTTATGGGAAACATAACTGGCGATAGCAAACATGGGTACGGCCATCACCAGGGCAGCGATCAGGTAAATGAGAATGCCTCCCCCTAAACCGGCGAGGTTGCCAGTGAGGAAACCGGCGGCAGGGATGAGAGCAGCGCAGAAATAGAGCAGGCAACCCACGCCGGCCACTGTCTGATAAGGAACTTCTTGTTTGGAAGGGAAAATATCGGCAAAGACCCGCCCAGCAGCAGCTTCAACTACGGCCGTATACGGCCGTCCCTGAAATTGATACTCAAAGACATACACCGGCAAATGCACCAGCGCCATCTCCTTAATCATGCCCTCGTTAACCTGTTGGTCGGCAGCCAACCATTTTTTCACCGCGTTTAGGGGTACGGTCGGTTCCAGGGCATGGGCGCTGCCCGGATAAGGTTCCAGGTCAGACGCCGGAATGGTGATGCGGGTAGTATCCAATACCGAAACAGGGGCCGCCGGTTTGATAAACACCTTCTCCGCCCCTTTTACGTCCGCACGCACCAACCACAGCGGCCACAGTTGAAACGTGGAAGATTTGATAGTCGCTTTGGTATCCAGATTTTTGACCGTTTCATTGCCGCCCATCCAACGCCGCAGGGCTGCGGCGGCGTCCGTGTCGCGTAGCGTATCACGCACCACAAAATGCAGCACTGCCTGGCTTTTGTCTACGGCATTGGTGGCGCCACAAAATTCACACACGGCCGTGAGCGCACCCTGTTCCACGGGCAGCACGGCCGTACACTGGTTACACAAAATTTCAGTTGGGGGGGGAACAGCCGACTCGTCTTCAATCATGTTCATACCTCACCCGCATTGTACGCGCAAAGGGAGAAAAGTGGCAAACCGCATAAGATCTTCACGCTCTTCGCATCTTTCGCGGATTGCATAGTGTCCTCAATTATTGATGGTTAAGAGGACAGTAAATCCGGCTTGTGCGAAAATGCCTATCGGTCGTAGCCGCCAGCGTTAGACCTTCTTCTTGCATCACCACAAAGGAAATACAATCGGTCAATCCCCAGGCTTTGTCCTGGCGCGCTTCATAGAGGGCCAGACCACGCTCAAACAACGCTGTTGTCACAGGAACAACATGCATATTGGTCGTTTGATAGCATTGCCGAACAAAACGGCTCGCGGCCTCCCGATTGGCGCTTGCCAGCGCATTGCACACCTCTATCAACACCGCTTCAGTAGTCCATACGCCAGCCGCATGACGCACACGCGGCAACAAAGACCTTGCCAGTTGGTGATATTGATCATTTTTGTTCAAGATGGCTTGAATGTAGGCTGTATCTATGAAGAGGCGCTCAGTCATTACAGGGCTAATCCTGACGTTTGGGCGTCCCGTACAAATAGTGATCGTGCTCTACAGCCCAATCTTCGGGAGCAGTAATTGTGCCGGTCAGCTCCTCAAGCACATCCCAGGCATTCATATGGATGCTGTTTTTAGCAGTATCTTCTGCCGGCGTTTGCCGCTGTATTTGCAAAAACTGTTTAACCAGCACATATAGTTCTTCTAACTCTCCCTGGCTTAAACCATCCATTTCAGCAAGGATTTGTTCTTTTGTACTCATCTCATGTCACCTCGGCTGCCAGTATAACACAACCCAAGCTGCCACCATATTGCGTGGTCATTCCGAAATGAGGCGGGATGGGTGATGCGTGAGTTCTCTCTGGTCACGCATCACCCATCACAGACAGACCGTTACAGCAGCAACCGCAAAGCATTCTCCAGGATGGCTTTGAAGGCTTGCATGAATTGGGCCGCTTCCGCGCCATCGGTCACGCGATGGTCGGCAGAGAGGGTGACTTTCATGCGCGTGCCAATTGCCAGTTCGCCGTTTACTACCACCGGTACCTGCCGCGCTGACCCCACCGCCAGGATTCCGGCATGGGGTGGGTTAATGATAGCAATGAAGTTTTCCACGTCCCATGGCCCCAGGTTGCTGACGGTAAAGGTCGCGCCGTCAATATCTTCGGGGCGCACCTTGCCTTCGCGGGCACGACCGAACATCTCTTTGTGGTCGCGGGCGATCTTGGAGATGCTGGACACGTCGGTGTCTTTCTGAACGACGGTAAGCAAGCCACCCTCCACGGCTACGGCCGAACCCACATGCACCCGGTTGTGGCGGATGATTTTGTCGCCGCCAAAGCTGGCATTGAGGTTGGGGAATTCACGCAAGGCCAGCGCCGCTGCCTTGACGATCAGGTCATTGACGGTGACTTTGTTGTCCGGGTCAAGGGCGTCGTTGATTTGTTTGCGCAGTTTGAGGGCTGGTTCCATGTCAATTTCGGTGGTGACGTAGAAGTGGGGCACGGCCGTTTTGCTTTCGGTCATGCGGCGGGCAATGGCGCTGCGCATCCGGGTGAGCGGGATTTCGGTGCTGTCCGGGCCAGCCGTAACAGGGGTTGGTGCTGATGTAGACACTGCCGTTGGCACAGCCGGAGCCGCCGGTTGTGGTTGGGCGATGAAGGATTCGACGTCGGCTTTGCGGATACGGCCGTCTGGCCCCGTTCCGCCCACCTGCGCCAAATCCACGCCGTGTTCTTCGGCCACCCGCCGCGCTACCGGGGTAGCCTTGACACCGCCGGGATATTCGCCGGTCACGGCCGTAGCCGTCGGTTTGTCTTGGGTTGCTGGTTTGACCGCTTCCGGTTCCGGCGCGGGTGCAGCCTCGGCGCTGGCGGGGATCGGTTTGGCGGCTGCCCCATTCTTAGCGCCTGCTTCGGCCATCATGCTGGCAACATCTTCCCCTTCCGCGCCAATAATGCCTAATTTAGCCCCCACCGGCACCTGTTGCCCGGTCTCCCGGAAAATCGCCAACAGCACACCTTCAGCGCGGGCCTGCAATTCCTGGGTCACTTTGTCTGACTCAATTTCGGCCAGCACATCCCCCTTATGCACCGGGTCGCCCACATTTTTCAGCCAGCTCCCCATCGTGCCTTCTTCCATATCAAAGCCCAACGTGGGCATGAGGATAAATTCCGCCATGGGACAATCTCCTTGAGGTGATTTAGTGATTTAGTGTTTTGGTGCTTGAGTGTTCACGTTACTACAGAAACACCAGATCACAAAAACACCAAATCACTTTCACAGTATCTCTTTCACGGCCGTGACCACCTTATGCGCGTCTGGTAGGGCCGATTTTTCCAGTTCGCCGGAGTAGGGAGCGGGCACATCATACTGCGCCACCCGTTTGATGGGCGCGTCCAGATAGTCAAATGCCTGCTCTTGCAACTGGGCCACAATTTCCGCGCCAATACCGTAGGTCTGGTGCCCAAATTCCACCACCACCGCCTTGAACGTCTTCTTGAACGAGGCCAGCGCCAATGACATATCCAACGGCTGCAAGGTGCGCAAGTCAATCACGGCCGCTTCCACCCCTTCTTTTGCCAGCATCTCCGCCGCATCCAGCGAAACATGCAGCCCTTCACCGTAGGTGATAATGGTCACATCTTTGCCCTCGCGCTTCATGTCCGATTCGCCAATGGGCACAGTGTAATCCTCGTCAGGCACATCGCCGCGCACTTTGGGGCTGGTGTAGAGCGGCACTGGCTCGATGAACAGCACCGGGCCATTGTCGCGGATGGCCGCCTTGAGCAGCCCTTTAGCGTCATACGGCGTGGCCGGGCAGACCACTTTCAGGCCGGGGAAGTGGGCAAAGATCACGTCTGGCGTGTGGCTGTGCGTGGCCCCAAGCTGTTTGCCACCGCCGCCAGGGGCGCGGAAAACGAGCGGGCAGTCAAACTGGCCGTTGAACATATAGCTCACTTTGGCCGCATGGTTGACGATGGCGTCAAAGGCGACAAAAGCGAAGTTGATGGTCATAAATTCGGCGACGGGCCGTGTGCCGGCCATGGCTGCGCCTACCGCTGCCCCGGCAATGACCATTTCAGATATAGGGGTATCGCGCACGCGCCGTTCACCAAACTCTTCCAGAAAGCCTTTGGTAACGGCGTAGGTACCACCCCAGGCGCCTACTTCCTCACCCATAATAAAAACGTCCTCGTCGCGCTGCATCTCTTCGCGCAGCGCTTCGGTAATTGCTTCTCGTAATGTCAGTCGTGCCATGTTTTGATTCCTAAAGGTTCGTAGTAGGCGATTTATCGCCGTCAAATGGCGATAAATCGCCTACTACAAACGAGTTATGCAGGATAGATGTGCTCAAAGAGTGTTTCCTGGGACGGTAGCGGCGATTCGTTGGCAAAGGTGACAGCGTCATCCACTTCTTTCATTACGGCGTCGTCAATGGCCACCAGTTCGGCTTCGCTGGCTTTGTACTCTTCCAACAAGACTTTTTGCAGGGTGGCGATGGGGTCTTTTTCATCGCGCCATTTGTCCAGTTCACCGGCAGGGCGGTAACGGGTGCGGTCGCCAATGGAGTGCCCTTCGTAGCGGTAGGTGACCATTTCCAGGAATTGCGGCCCTTTGCCTTTGCGGCAAGCATCTATCGCTTTTTGGGTGGCTTTGTAGACCTCCATGATGTTCATGCCATCAATTTTTTTAGAGGGAATGTTGTACGCTTTGGCTTTGTCGGCCAGGTTGGGGTTGGCGGAGGCGCGGTCTACGGCCGTGCCCATGCCATATTTATTGTTCTCGCAAATAAATACAATGGGCAGCCCCCACACACCGGCCATATTCAACGATTCATGAAAATAGCCGATGTTGGTCGCCCCGTCACCAAAGTAGCAGAGGCAGACGCCACCGCTGC
>CAYXUZ010000036.1:0-288 GCA_964467705.1 uncultured Ardenticatenaceae bacterium
CTGCTGGAAGATGAAATTGGCATCCACCTGCCCCCGCATGGGTATGCCGCTTTTGAGAACAAAAACGGCCGTCCCATCTTCTACATCATGCAGCAAAAGGTAGACGGCCGTGCCATCGGCAACCACGCCCTCGCCACCCTTTCCCCAACCGACGCCGCCATCCTTTTCCGCCAGGTCTTGCAGGAAATGAACAAGGTGTGGCGCTACAACCACTCCCAGACCACCTATCAGGTCGCCCTGGATGGGCAAATTTCCAACTGGGCGGCCGCTCACTTTGACCCCGCACAG
>CAYXUZ010000036.1:327-43140 GCA_964467705.1 uncultured Ardenticatenaceae bacterium
TACATTGACACCAGCACACCCCTGTATCGCAAGAACAGCGTGGAACAGATTAACGCCGAACTATTTCTGCGCCCCGCCCCCTCCTTCCTGCGCTGGATTTTGCGCCGTTTTTTCCTGGATGATGTTGTTGCCCGCTATTACGATGTGCGGCGGGTGATCATTGACCTGCTCGCTAATTTGTATAAGGAGCAGTTACCCCACCTGATCCCGGACTTGCTGGACATTGCCAATGAATTCCTGGCGGCCGAACTGCCTGACCTGGCGCCTATCACCCAGGCGGAGGTGGACGCCTATTACCGGGAGGACAAACAAATCTGGACTTTGTACGCCTCCATGCGCCAACTGGATCGCTGGTTGCACAACAAGGTATTCCACAAACAATACCCCTACATCCTGCCCGGCAAAGTCCGCCGTTAATAATCCACAGATTACACAGATGGCACAGATTTTTAATCTGCGGAATCTGTGTAATCTGTGGATTTCCTAGAGGAGAGACAACATGTTCATTGCTCAAGATGAAAAATCTGTCATTACCGACCGGTTTGCGGCCCATGTTTCCAGTGGCAAGGTAGCGTTTTACGAACGGGCCGGTATCAATTTTGTGTTGGGTAAACGGGAAGGGATTTACATGTGGGATGTGGACGGCCGTCGCCTGATCAACTGTCACAGCAACGGCGGGGTGTTCAACCTGGGGCACCGGCATCCACGAGTGGTAGAGACATTACAAACGGCCGTGACCGAACTGGACATCGGCAACCACCATCTGGTCAGCGAAGTCCGCGCCAATTTGGGTGCGCGCCTGGCGCAACTCTCGCCGGGCGACATCAACCACGTCATCTTTGGCGTTTCCGGTGGCGAGGCCATAGACATGGCGATTAAATTGGCCCGCGCCCACACTCGCCGCCAAACCATCATCTCCGCACAAGGCGGCTATCATGGGCATACTGGCCTGGCGCTGGCGGCGGGCGACGCCCCATACCGCGACCCCTTCGGCCCGGCCTCTCCCGATTTTATCCAGGTGCCTTTTGGCGACCTGGCGGCGCTGGCGCAGGTGATGAATGAAGAGGTAGCGGCCGTTATCTTTGAAACCATCCCCGCCACCCTGGGCATCGCCATTCCCCCCGACGACTTTTTTGCCGGGGTGCGCCAGCTTTGCGATCAGTACGGCACGGTGATGATTGTGGACGAAGTGCAAACCGGGTTGGGCCGCTGCGGCGAGATTTGGGGCATTGACCTGTACGGCGTCGTGCCGGACATCATCGTCAGCGGCAAAGGGCTGTCCGGTGGCCTCTACCCCATGTCCGCCACCCTCTACCGCGACCACCTGAATCCGTTCATGCACGAAAATCCCTTCATCCACGTCTCCACCTGTGGTGGCGCGGAATTGGGCTGCGCGGTGACGCTCCAAGTGCTGGACATCTTAACGGAGCCAGACTTTCTACCGCACGTGCGCCAGATGGCGGCGCTTTTTGCTGAAGGATTTGCCCATTTGCAGGAAAAACATCCAGCAATTATCACGGAGGTACGCCAAAAGGGGATGATGATGGGGCTGAAGCTGGCAAATCCGTTAATGGGGCCTATGATGACGGTGGCGGGCGTTGAAGCCGGGCTGCTGATCATCTATGCCAACAATGACACGTCGGTCATTCAGATTTTGCCACCATTGATTATTGAGGCAGCACAGGTTGGTGAGGTGTTGCAGCGATTGGATGGGGCGTTCACGGCCGTGACCTCCAGGATGAAGTGAGCAGTAAGCAGTAAACAGTGAGTGACCCGTCCTAAATATAATTGACACATCAGTGACCATCCAGGACGGAGAAAATATGATAAAAGAACCCATCAAACGGTACAGCCAAGCCTTCAAGCAACAGGTTGTCAGAGAGTATGAAGCCGGCGAAAGCGTCTACCGTCTGCAACAAAGATATGGCATTGGCGCACACCACACGGTCAAGAAATGGATAAAGCGCTACGGCCGTTCCGGTTTCCGGGCCTAAGTGGTGCATATCCAAAGCGTCGAAGACCAGGTGGAATTCCAGGCGATGCAGCGGCGCATGGCGGAACTGGAATCGGCCCTGGCGGCCAGCGTGTTGGAAAACCGGATGTTGAACGCCACCATTGAAGTGGCCAGCCAATCGCTGGGGCTAGACCTTAAAAAAAATTTCGGGAAGAAATCATAAATCAAGTAGCGGGTAGCGGCCAGGTGAGCAAGCGGGCGGCCTGCGACTGGTTCGGTATCAGTCGGCAAGCATACTACCAGGCGCAGCAGCGGCAGATGCAGCAGGTGGCCGAAGAGCAACTCATCATTGAACTGGTGTAAGGCATCCGGCAGCGCCATCCCCGTATGGGAGGGCGCAAACTGCATCACCAGTTGCAGCAACCGCTGGCCGCCCTGGGCATCGCCAGAGGCCGGGATGCGCTTTTCGACCTGTTGCGCGCCCACAACCTGCTGGTACCCACCAGGCGCAGCCGCCGTAAAACAACTCAGGCTGGCCTGTGGCGATGTCCCAACTTGTTGACTGATTTGACGGTCACCCATCTCCATCAGGTCTGGGTGGGTGACATTACCTACATCACCACCGAAGAGGGCTTTGTCTACCTGGCGTTACTGACCGATGTTTTCTCCCGCTTTATCGTCGGTTTCGACCTCTCTTCTTCGCTGGCTGTGGAAGGATGTCGGCGAGCCTTAGACCAGGCGATAGCCCAAGCCAATGGCTGTGACCTGACAGGCTTGATTCACCACTCCGACCATGGGGTGCAGTACACCGCCTGGCCCTATCGGCAGCGATTGCAGCAGATGAATATCCGTTCCAGCATGGGCGAAGTGGGCAATTGCTACGAAAATGCCCTGGCTGAACGAGTGAATGGGATTTTAAAGTGCGAATATGGTCTTGATGACCTTTTTTTTGATAAACAACATGGGCAAAAAGCAGTGCAAGAAGCCGTCTGGCTATACAATTATGAGCGACCTCATATGGCACTCAGCTATGGTAAGCCAGCCCAGATTTATTTTGGAAATTGATATGCAGTAGTCACTTTTATGTGTCAACATATTTCAGGACTTGACAGAGTGGTAACAAGCGGCAAATCGCAGTATTCACCCGCCGTTGGCACTTTTTATTTCGCTTGTAGTTTGCTTACAAAAGCAATGTGTTCGGGGGATTGCAGGCCCGCATGAAGGGTGGTGAGTACGGCTGTTAAATCCCCGCGCAAAAAAGCCTCCACCGACAACCACAAACCGGGAAAGACCTCACTCCGCAATACCCCGTTGTCGTCTGGTTGTAGTTCCACATACACCCCCTCGCGCAAAACAAACCAGACAACTCTCCGTTCATAGGCCAGCCACACCAGGTATTCCCGGACGCCGTTTCGGGCATATGCTTTGCGTTTGTCGTGCATATCATAACTGGCACTGCTGGCCGCCACTTCTACAACCAACTCCGGCGACCCTTCTACGTAATCATCTTCCGTCAGCCATGACTGCCCGCCAACCTCCGGCTCTAGCCGTAATAGAAGATCAGGTTGCGGTTCATTTTCAAAATCCAGATGTAAGGTGGCATTATCACCACCCAGAACACCAGGCGTAGCAGCCCTATACACACCTAACCAGGTAATAATATCAAATTGCGGAAACGCATGTTTTTTGAAATGGACAGGTGAAGACACGTAGACAACTCCTTCAATCAATTCAGCTTTCAATTCCGGGTGGGCCTGATAACGCCGCTCGAACTCGGCACGAGACAGGCGATCACCGGATTGTAATGGCAACGGGTTAGCTGGCTGTTTTTCGCTCACTTTCACCCTGGATTTGGTCATCGTACTCATATGTGCTTTCCTTATTTGAACCTCACGGCCGTAATTGTAACATGAAACACCCTATCAACGTGCAACCCTACTCCCCTTCGCTGCGTACTCCCTGGCATGGCAAAACCCGTCCTTTTAACTTCTTCTCTTTGCCACCTTTGCATCTTGGCACCTACTTCGACGCTACTCAGCACAAGTTTGCGTTAAATTACACAGAGAGGCCCTATGTTTAATAATCTCAATCCCCAAACCCGTAAACAGCTCGGTTTTTTGCTTTCCATCCCCGAACGCACCATTCGTTCTCTGGCGGCCGTGGGCGGCGGCACGGCCGTCCTGCTCACCGAAACCCTCATCCCCCCCACTCTGCAACAATCCACCCTTTACCGTGTCACCATTGGCGACTTACAGCAGTTTTTGATCGAACAGGTGGCGCAAATGGACCGCAGTGTGCTGGCGGGCCTGCCCACCCGCAACCTGGAAGGCAACTTCATGCCCCGCCGCATGGCCGGTTCGGTACTGGATATGGCCGGGCTGCTGTGGATACGGTTTTCGCCATTGTGGATATTTGCCATCGCCAGCGACGCCGCCACCGGTAGCAAAGTGTTCCTGCACCGGCTGACGGCTCAATTAAAAGAAAACGGCGTGCTGGCCCAAGAGACACAAATTGACAGCCTGGACGAACTGCTAGACGCCCTCCACGCCGCCTCAGATAAAAGCGCACAAACGGTTAACATTCTGCCGCTGGCCGCCGACGACATCAAACAAACGGCCGACGAACTGCGCCAGAGCTACGGCCGTCTTTTCAGCAACACCACCAACCTGCTGCCCCGCCTGGAAACACTCTGGTCGCAAATGGAAACGACGGCCGAAGAAGAAGGAACCAGCCCGGCCAAAGTGAGCGGGTTGATGGCATTGGATTTGGTGGAATGGGGTAAAAAGGGAGTGGGGACGGTCACGGCCGTTGGCCAGACCGGTGGCGAGTTACTCGACGAACACATCCTGCGCAGCTATGCCCAAACACTGGATAACCTGTCCGCCGAAGGGTTGCCTGGCTACTTCACACGCAAAATGGCCCCGTTTGCCGAAACGGCCGTGGCCCACTTCGACGCCAACCGCCAGACATGGACGGAGCGGAAGGTAATCGGTAATTCATAATCACATTTCGGCTCACAGATGACCAATTACGGCTCCGGTGTCGCCGTCGCCTCCGCTGCCAAAGCCTGGGCAGTAGCCGTTGCCAGGGCCGCTTCTCGCTCCTGTGCTGCCTGCTCAGCCCGAACCTGAGGGTCATCCAGGTAGGGATCTGTGTAATTGAAATAGTTATAGGTTAAACGCGATAATTCCCACAAAATGGGGAAGCTCTGGTCCGAAACTATAAACCCATCTGGTTGATGTAGATAAGTAACAATGACATAATCACCCCCAGGTGAAAACACAATTCCGGCATCGCCGTGTGTCAGATTATCACCCCAGCCATGTTTGTGCGAAACGGGCACTCCTTCGGGCACACCCAGCCGAATGAGATTACCTTCAGTATTTTGCACCATCAGGTCAATAATGGCCTGGCATTCATCTGGAGTAATTTCGCCAGGATATACGGCCAGCAATGCTCCGCCCCCCTTCGAGCAGTAATAGAGCATGGAGAGCAATGTGCCTATATCTTCGGCCGTTGTCTGGCGGGCAGTATCTGGATTTGTCAGGATATTGGGTTGTGAATTTGCCGGGGTGACATAAGTTTCGGGTCGAGTCGGAACGATGGCCGCATCATAGGGGATAGCCATAAAAGTGTTCACCAACCCTAAACGCTGCATAGACTCAGTTAGCCTGGCTGCCCCTTCGTAGGTGTTGTTTTCGCCGGCAATGATGTGGAGGAGCAAGTTTGCACCGTAGTTACTGGAGCGCACGGCCGTATCATAGAACAATCCCTGTTCATACTCATCCGGCGCCCGGTCTAAAACCCGATACGCTTCAATAAATATGGCGATCTTCAAAATGCTCAAGCCAGACATGACCACATCAGAATTGATATTGACTTCTTCACCCGTCTGCAAATCCATGACAAAAACACTGCCAAACAAACCATCAGCCCGTTCCAATTCGCGGCGTAACTGTTCTTCCAGTACGTGGATGTTTAACTCTTCTGGTTCCTGAGCTTGCAACACCAGGTTGACCTGGCGTGCTTCTGGTTTTGCCTGAAAGAGCGCCTTTTCTGCCAGGGGCAGACTGGCTTCAACATCTGTAACGTAGCCCGGTTCTCCTGGTTTGTAGTCGCCTTCGGCAACCAGCAGTTGGGGCAAGGTAGCCGGCTTATCCAGATACGCTGCCACACTTTCCAATTGGCGACGCAGCGCTTCCTGATCATATGTTGCTTGCAGGCGGATGGCGGCGGGTTCCAATGCGCGGCCTAACACAAATTGCACATAACCCTGCCAAAAGGTCTGCTGTGCCTTGTAAGCATCTGCCTCAGCCAGCATTGGTTCAATACCCAGCGCAAACCCGACATCTGCCGGGTTAATCGGCACCTGTTCCGTCTGGTGATGCAGGATTAGCGGTGCGCTGTAAATCTCTTGCACCTGAGCTGCGGCTTCTTCTCGGCTCAAACCACTGACGTCTACGTCACCAATGGTCATGCCAGGGGGCATCTGGTCTCGCGCCAGCCAAAATTGCAATGCCCGGTATCCAAGAAAGAGCAGCACTATGATGAGCAAGATGCCAGTGAGAAATCTTTGAATTGATTTGAGCATAGGAGCAACATGGGAATAGAAGTCGGAAATCCGTCAATCTCTAATCTCTACGCCCTCAATTGGTTCCCAAATAAGGAGTATCAAAGTTGAAGTAGTTGTAAGTAGCGCGGGACATATTGGCTAATAAAGGTGAGCTTACTTCCCACTCCAACCACTCAGGTTTGTACAGAAACTGCACAATGACGTAATCGCCGCCCGGAGAGAAGACAATACCGGCATCACCGTGTGTGTCGGCAATCCAACCATGACGGTGGGCAACGGAGACATCAGGAGGGACGCCTTCTTGAATCAGGCTGCCGATCCTATTTTGGGTCATAAAAGCGAGGATGGTTTTGCATTCATCGGCAGTAATAGCATCACGGTACACGGCCGTAAACACCCCACCCGCACCTTCCGCACAATAATAGATCATGGAAAGCAACGTCCCCATATCTTCAGCTGTCGTCTGAATATATGGCGTCGGGTTCGTGCGCACATCTTCGGCCGAATTAGCCTCCGTTTCCAGTTTGGCAGCGCCGGCACGTGGTTCTTCATCATAAGGTACCGTGATATATGTGTTCTTCAAACCCAGCTGTTGCATCGAATTGGTCACTTGCTGCGCTCCCAAATAGGCGTCATCCTGACCACTAATTAGTTTGAGCAATTCATTGGCGCTGGTGTTATCTTGTGTGGCTGCCAGTGTGGTGGAAATGTATTGCCGCTGTGTCAGCGTTGGTGGTTGGTCCATGATGCGATACAGCTCCAACACGATAGGTACTTTGAGCATATCCATGCCCGACATGGGCGCCTGTTCATTGATAACGATCTCACGACCTGTTTCCAAATCCATTACAAACATGCTGGCAACGCCACCATGAAGCTGCTCAAAGTCTTGCAGACTATTCACCAAAAGACGTATCAGCAAGTTTTTTTCCGGTGGCGTTACCTGACCGGGTAATACAACCAGACGCGATTCGCGGTTGGTGGGACGGTACAGGGCTGCTTCCACATCGGCAAAGCTGGCTTCAATATCGGTGCGTGTACCTGCTTCGCCATATTGAAAGCTGAAATTCTGGGGCACTGGCTGTGGCGGCTGAGAGGGTGTATCCATCAATGTGGCAATGTCCAGCAAAACATCACGCAGGGATTCACGGTCGTGTGTGGCGGCAATGGGTACAGGATGAACTTCCACCGGTCTACCCCACAAGAAACCCCAAAAACCGGCCCAGAAATCTTGCTGGGCGCGTTCGTAGTCAGCCTGGCTGAGCATCGTATTCAGGTCTAACTGGAACTTGGCTTGACTGGGACTGATTTCAAATCGTTCTTCACCATGATAGATGAAAATGGGTGCTTCGATAAACTGATTAGTTAAGACCTCACTCGCCTGCTGTTTGGACAGTCCACCCACATCTACGCCCGCAACCACCAGACCGGCCGGATAATTGCTACGGACGGTAGCAAATTGGAAAAGTTTGACCAGCAAGAAGATGCTGGCGGCGACCAGCAAGGTGACCGTGAGCCATTGGCCCGCGCCGGGGGTTGATCGTCGGTTCATAGGTGCAACTGTGGTTTGGTATGGGCAACGGCCGTAGCGATTGCTTCCTGGGTGATCTCTGTAAGAGGTTGCGGTAATGAATCTGGCTCAAACCAGCAAGCTTCTATGATCTCACCACTCAACTTGAGCGGGCTTGTTTGGGCAAATGCCAGATAAACCACACCAATTTGAGACAGTTCCGGGTTGCGTTGTAAGATAAGTATCTGGTCTATCACGGCCGTTAACCCCGTCTCTTCCCTTAATTCCCGCAAGGCACATTCTTTTGGGTCCTCATGCCGGTTCAGCCAACCGCCGGGCAAACCCCAGGGTGCATAAGGGTGAAACACATGCTTGAGCAGTAAAATCTGCCCCTGTTCATTCAGCACCACCAGGTTTATACCCATCCGATGGCGTGGTACGATCACATGGATAGCCCACACCATCAACATTTGTAGACCAGGAATCTGCATCCACCGGGCTATCCGCTGCTTCCAAACCTGTGGTATGTGCATTGCAGCCGCGCAGTATAACAAAAACGGCCGTAACTGACAGGAAGATCAATCCTGTTCTCATGTGTTCAAGTGTTCACATATGCATGTGAACACTTGACACTTACCTACTTTCCTTCACAATAGGCAGCCTATGAAAGCCATTCTCACCCTTGAGCAAGAAGAGATACTCAATCGGGCACGGGACACCCTGGCCCAACTGCGTGATGTGTTGGCAGACGCCAACGCCACCCTCACAGACAGGGCTACCCTGGCGGACTCCATACGCCAGCTAGATGACCTGTTTTTGTTGGTGATCGCCGGGGAATTTAATGCCGGTAAATCCGCTTTCATCAATGCTCTACTCGGCCAACCATTGCAAGAAGAAGGGGTCACACCCACTACCAGCCAGATTTACCTGTTGAAATTTGGGGAATTGGCAGCGCAAATTCCCGGCCCCAAGGGGGTGTGGATCAAAACCGCCCCCTTTGACCTGCAAAAAATCAGCATTGTGGACACGCCGGGCACCAATGCCATTATGCGTGAACATGAGGCGCTGACGGCTGAATTTATCCCCCGTAGCGATCTGGTACTGTTCATCACTTCTGCCGACCGGCCGTTCACAGAAAGCGAACGCGCCTTTCTGTCGCAAATTCGGGATTGGGGCAAGAAAATCGTTTTGGTCATCAACAAGATTGATATTTTGTCGGGAACGGACGAACGGGTACAGGTTGTTGATTTTGTCAGCCAGGCTGCCAACAGTCTGGTGGGGGAAATTTCCGGTTTGTTTGCCGTGTCAGCACGGCAGGCAAAAGAGGCCAAAACGGGCAAACCCCAACTGTGGGTGAGCAGTGGGTTTGAGGCGTTGGAGGCTTTTATCCATGACACGTTGGATGACGACGGCCGTTTCCGCCTCAAGCTGCTCAATCCCCTGGGCGTTGGTCTCAAACTGGCGCGGCAACAGTTGGAGAGCATCGGCCATGACCTGGATTCGCTGCAAGCTGACCGCCAGTTGCTTGATGACATTCAGCGACAGATGCTCTATTACGACGATGACATGCAACGCAACTTCCGGGCGCGTATGAGTGAGATTGATAACACGCTCTACGAAATGGAAAAACGGGGTAATGTTTTTTTTGATGAAATGCTGCGTCTGGGTCGCATTCCCGATCTCGTACGCGCCAAAAGAGTAGAGAGCGCCTTTGAAGAACAGGTGGTAGCCGACACACCTGACCAGATTGAACGCCGCGTGAATGAACTGGTCGATTGGATGGTGGAGCAGGATTTGCGGCAGTGGACGGCCGTTGCCGACCACATGGCCCAACGTAAAGATGCCTACCACAACCGCATTGTGGGCCAGGGCGGCCCCCGCGATGGGGCATTGGCCTATGACCGCGCCCGCCTGCTCGATTCAATCAGTACCGCCACCCACCGTGCCGTAGATAGCTATGACAAAGAACGGGAAGCGGCGCATTTGGCCGAAGCGGCGCGCACGGCCGTTGCCGGGGCGGGTATTGCTGGCGTCGCTTCCGTGGCCACATTGGGGGCCGTCATTGCCGGGGGTCTTACCGCATCTATGCTGGACATCACCGGCATCATCGCCGGCATCACCTTCGCCACCGTGGGCGCTCTTATCCTACCTTCGCGTAAACGCAAAGCTAAAATTGAGTTAGAGGCCAAAATTTCAGAGATGCGCCAACAGTTAGTCACCAGCCTCAGCGATCAGTTTGACCGCGAAATGCGGCGCGGCGCGCAGCGCATCGAGGATACCATATCCCCCTTTGCCCGCTTTGTTCGCGCCGAAAGCGACAAATTAACCGGCCAGCAAACTCAACTGATTGAGCTAGAGGCGCACATCATTGGCCTTCAGGCACAGCTAAAACTCAAGTCATTTGCCGAGCAAGAGGATTGACAAAGTGAGGTAGAAGTTATGCTTCCGGCAAGCGGTGGTGATAGTTGCGATGGACGACAAAACCTAGCACCAAAACCGCCAGGAACAAGACCAGTTCATCTACCAGGCCAGGAATCCAGTGGCGACCAAACCAGGCGTAAAGGCCCGTCACTACCACTGCTAGCAGCACATAACTGGGGGCGATCTTTTTCACAAGCAGGGTGAGGGTGAAAAAAGCGCCAACGGCGACGACTGCTGCGTCTTCCACCGGCCCTGGCACAAAGTCGGGAGCAATGGTGTAAAGAAAGCTGGAAAGGAGGGGAAGGAAGGTGAAGAGCCAGCTTAGATTTTCGATGGTGAAGGCAATGAGCACGGCCGTGCCCATCAACAACATAAATAACCCCCCACCAATCATCAGCCCGGTCTCTGCATCCCAGCGCCCCCACCCGGCAGCGAAACCAACAAAGGGCAAGATAAATGCCAGCAGCATAAAAGCGCAAGAAAAATAACCTTTGGTGCGGTCGTGCGCCGCTGTGGTTTCATTCATTGTCTATGACAGAAAAGCGTACCGCTTGCGCTGTTGACGGCGGCGAATAAAACGAATCGCCCATACGCCGCCAACCACGAACAGGATAGCCGCCAGGATGGGCACAAAAATGGCCAGCAGGGTGACAATCACGGCCGTGACATCTTCCAAAATACTCACCGCCCAATTGCCTGTACCGGCTGTTGTGGCCGTCACAACGGGCCGGGCAGTGGTTTTAACAGCATGAACGCCACCCGCCACCAACAGACCGGCAACCAAAGCGATTGCCGGATGCATTTCGGTGATCAGGTTGGCGTTGGCCGCAAACAAAATAGCGCCAGCAGCCGGCCGGATGAAAGTCTGGATACCATCATTCAGCGTATCTACCGCCGGTATCTTGTCTACCAACATTTCAATGATCAACAGGATGGAAATAATGACGATGGCCCACCATTCCCCCAACATATGGTATGGTTCTGCCAGTTTAAGGACGGGGTCGCCCAGCGGATAATGAGCGGCCACTGCCACAATAAGCAGCGGAATATAAGCGTTGAGGCCAGAAGCCCCGGCTAAACCAAATGCACTAATGATATTTAACATTACGACTCTTCTCCAATTATTATTGTTTGTAATCTGACTCCCGTAATCCGATTTCAGACAACGTTCACGGATTACGATTCACGATCTTACAGACCGGGAAACCCGGCAATTGTGCCAAAGGCTTGTAGGCGGATGTAGGTGATAATGCCTAGCTGGCCAATGGCGATAATTAGACAAATTGTTAAGGGCACGGCCGTGTCCTGCCACCGTTTTGCCCGCCCCTCTCGCCGCAGCACCACCAGTAACAGCACGGCATTGATGCCCATGAGTATCAGTAATTGCCCGGCCACGCTGGCTAACGCCAATACGTATAGCACGGTTGGCTGGTTGCTCAGGAGTAACAATACGGCCGTGCCCGCCACCAACACCAGCCCACCCAATTCTCGAAACGTGCCGATGATCGGTTGTGGATAGCCTTCCGCCCACACGGCCTGCGCCAGCACCGGCAATATAAACAGCCCCATCGCCAATCCTGCGCCCATCCCCGTCAGCAGCCGCAGCCAGTTACGCGGCTCATACACATGGGGGAACTCTGGGAAAAAGTGGGTGTATGAATTCACGCCATCTATCCCCATAATGCCAATGAAGCCCAACAACGTCAGCAAAATGGGCAAACGGGGCAATTCGCTCCATCGTGCCCGTCCGGCTAATAGTAGTGTCATGAACACCAGAAAGACACCCAGATACATGCCGGTACAACGGGCGCAGAGGGGAAATTGACGGCCGTAAATGGTGAATGATCGCTCTGTAATACGGTGACAAAGGGCGGCTCCCATCCAATCGGCCCCATTCAGCAGGTGGTTATGGGGTACGGCCGTGGGGTCTGTTACGGCATAAAATGCCATTAGCAAAGCTAACCCAACAACAACCACCAACCACGTCCAACGACTGAACACCCCCCGCCCATTCAGCAGCCAACTGAATGCCTTTTTGTTTGCCGCCATCTGCTACTCAGCCGACTCGTCTGCTGCCGCTGACAGAAAGAAAAACCAGGCGGCGGCCGCTTCCACGGGATGGTGCATTTCCTCCACCCGCCCCACATAATCATCGCGGCCCAGTCTCACATGTCGGTAAATCTTGCCGTCATTGTCCACACTGGCTACATAATCATCAGGGCCAAATTGATGGGCAAAGATGTGGTGTTCATCATCCACTCGACCCAGATATTCATCCGGGCCGGTTTTATGGGCGTGAACCTCGCCTTTGCCATAATCCACACGTCCAACGTAGTCGTCAGGGCCAAAATCTTCACTATAGACACGGCCGTTTGCCGGATCAATTTTGCCAACATACGAATCGGGGGCGTTATTGCGATGTTTGTAAATTTTTGCCATGTTAAACTCCTGCGCATAAGAACCCATATCAGGCGCACCCAGATACAGGCCTCTCATCTGTTGTTTAATCTAAATCATGGCAAGATTATACGCTCCCCCACCAGGTGTTACAATGGCAACGGCCGTAAAATTCCCTACTATCAAAGCTACACTCTGCTGCCCCTACGAAAAAGCAAGGGGGGCGTGCTGATGCCAGAAATGAGCCAATAAACCCACACCAGATGCCAAAATCAAGAGACCGGCCAGCAAAACACAGCCGGTAAAAGTGAGTCCCAACCAGGCAGCCGCCAACGTCACTACCATAATTAAGAACGCATAAACGGCCCAATTCAACGCCTGATAAAGATAACCAACCAGCCCCACCCCCAACGCCAGCAAGATACCCAGCGGTAATCCGTTAAACGTTCCTAACCAGGCGGCCAATGCCGGCCTATACATGGCCGCCACAAATAAGAGAATACCGGCAAACAAAACAACCGTAATAGCCGACAGGAAAATGCCCTTCCGCCGCTCATCTGCCGCCAATTGTACGGCCGTATAGCGCATGGGGTTCAGCCGGGGCACGGTAATGCGCCGTTTGGCTTCCCACATAAACGGAGCTGCCAGCGCCAGGAAAATGAGCAGGATAGTAAACTCAGCCGACAAATAGCTCACACCCAGTGCCAACAACATTAAACCGAGCCAAATATCCCACAAACCATCACCAAAATAAGCCATATAAGGCGCACGCTCTTGGGGAGTAAATTGATATTTTTCGGACATATCTGGCCTCCATTATTGTAAAAAGAACCAATACATCTACCGTTCAGTATGCCGAAAAATAAAGGGGGAAGGAAGTGACAAACGGCCGTTTCCTAAATGACAAACGGCCGTATCTCACTTAAGTCGGGGGAAACTGCCGGGGGTCCATCAACTCATCTAAATGCATCCAGATCACCCGCGCATAATGAAAAATGAGGGGAATGGCAAGCACCAGAGCAATAATTGCACCCAGAAGATAACTGTTGAGCGACGGCCGTACCGTCAAATACAGCCCCAACAGCACGGGTATCACCACAAAAAAGCTCATCACATAGCCCACAAAAACAGACATCATAAAATAGCCACGCTCCCGTTCATACTCAATGCCACAATGCGGACAGGTGCGGTGCATCACAAACGGCCGTCGAAAAACATCTCCCTGGCAACAATGGGGACACTTGAGCCGCAGAATGGCTTGAAGACGCATGGGGTTTCCGTTTACGCTGCTACGCCGGTTCCCAGGTGATCTCTATCCCCTCAGACTCACCTACCGCCTGACGCAGCAAAGAAATCAGCTCCGGGTCACCACCCCGCACTTCCAGCATGTCAATGGTGTCCTGGTTGATAAAATAATCGGCATCTTCAACCGATTCCTCTTCCAACATATCCACCAGAAAACGCATTTCCACCTCGTTCACTTCGCCAATAGTTGCACCCGTTTGTTCGTTTATCAATTTAAGTCTCATCGTACCTCCAGACAGATTGTAATAAGAGATAAGAGAACAAATTCATCCCTGTCCTCTTCAATTCCTAATTCTACTCGAATCCTGTAATTGGCTCCCACCAAACCCTTATTTGCGCGGTATCTATCCTTTCATAATAGGTGACAGTAATATCATGTTGTCCTGCCGTCAAATTCACCGTACCCGAAACCTGGCGTGCTGTTCCATCTTGCCAGGCATCAATCACCAAAACTCCATCCACATACAGCCGCATCCCATCATCTACTATTGCATTGAACCGATAGCCACTGGTGATAAACGACAAGGTACGAATCCAGATAACAGAAAAGTTATTAGCCGGTAGCCCGGCAGCCGGCGCACCAGCCCCCCAATCGAAGTTTATATCCTGGTCATTGCGGATAAGAACAGGTTGCCCTTGTATGTTAGGATCGGCAATATAAGCGCCGCGCCACTGAGGGTACTGTGTCTGCGGTTCAGCCCACACATGCACCCTCGCCAGACCCGAAACATGATAATATTCCACCCGCACATCCAACCTCTGGCCGGGCTGCAATGTGATTTCGCTTTCAAATGTCGCATTTTGACCACTGCGCCATTCATCAAACAACAATGCGCCATTTACCCACACCCGTACTCCATCCTGGCTGCGCGCCAAAAAGCGGTAAACACCACCCGGCGCAGCAATCGAGCGTGTCCAGCGCACAGAAAAATTACCATTTTGCAACCCCTCGCCAGGAGCGGCTGTACCCCAGTTAAAGTTAATCTCCGGGTCATCGCGCACTAGAACGGGCGCGCCGGAGAGGGTTCGGTTGTTGAAGTATTCGCCGCGCCAACCAGTGATGCCGGGGGTTGCCGTAGGCGTGGGCGGCACGGCCGTAACCGTCGGCGCTACAACTGCTGGTGTTGGTGTGCTGTTTACCTGAGGGATGATCACATTAACGCTCACCGTAGACGGTGGCTGCAAAATCAGCCCATCCACCATTTGTGGTTGCCAGAACCCGGTATAAAAACCAGGGGCAGCCGGAGCCGTCAACGTCAGGTTAACATCTACCGTCTGGCCCGGCCCGGCCGGCGGCAGGGCAATGAGGTCAGGGCCACCCATTTGGTCACCACCGGCAAAGACCCAGGCTGCGCCCGCCCCCCAGGCGCAAGTGCCATCATTACGCACCCGCCACGTTTGCAGAAAAGGGACCCCTGGCGACAAATCCCCACCAGGTGTAGAACGACTTTCTATCAAGGTGTAGGTAAACAGGCAGACCGGTGTGGCAAGTGCTGTTTCCGTCGGAACAGGATTGATAACGGTGGGGAACACGGCCGTCTCTGTAGCTACCGGCATAGCAGTTGGCGTAGGGGTAGGTGTGGGCACAAGACGCGCCCGGTCTATGGTTGGTAACACGGCCGTGTCTGTCTGCACAGCCACAGTAGCCGGGATAGACGTTGGGGTTGGTGTGGGGGTAATATTCTGGCAAGCAGCTAAAAACAGCAGCCCCAACAAGGCAACGGCCGTAACGCCCACCCCGCGCTGGCAAAAAACAGACAACAGCCGCTGCCACGTCATCACCCTGTCACCCAGTTACCTTATCACCCGGTCAAATCATGCCGGTACACTTTCCTTCAGCGCACAAGCCACACATTCCGTCTTCGTTTCGCTGCGCTGCACCAATACGCCATCACAATGGCTATTTGGGTCCGCCACCGGCTTATACCAGCTTACCCACTCACAATCCGGGTAGCGATTGCAGCCATAAAAAACCTTTCCTCGTTTGCTACGCCGTTCCACAATCTGCCCGCCACGTGGACAGGTGGCTACTGTTTTCACAATTTGCTCCGTGTAACGACATTTAGGGAAGGTGCTGCAACCAATAAAACGGCCGTACCTCCCCTCCCGGTACACCAGTGGATTGCCGCAAGTAGGACAATCACGCCCCACATATTCCTGCTCACGCTGCACATCAATTTTGGGAATAGATTCATCGGCGATTTCCAGTTTCTCCACAAACTGCCCATAGAAACTGCCCACCACCGGCACCCACGGATCCCCCTCGGCAATCTTGTCCAGTTCATCTTCCAGACGCGCCGTAAAATCCACCGACACAATATCAGGGAAGTATTCCACCAACAGATCATTTACCACCTGGCCCGTTTCCGTCGGTGTCAGCCGCCGCTCCTCGCGGGCTACATATCCCCGCTGCTGAATGGTAGAGATGATGCTGGCATACGTGCTGGGCCGGCCGATCCCGTTTTCCTCCAACGCCTTTACCAGTGTCGCTTCGCTAAAGCGAGGCGGCGGCTGGGTAAAATGCTGCTCCGGCAGCAGGCGCAGTAAATCAAGCTGCTCCTGTGTCTTCAACGTCGGCGGCACCTGGTTTTCGCCGTCGTCGGGCCGGTCTTCGGGTCGGCTCTCCTCATACAATGCCAGGAATCCAGGGAACTCCAATGTGGAACCTGTGGCGCGGAAGAGATACAGCCGTTTCTCCACCACCAACTTTTTATCCCCAGCCCACACATCGGCCGATACCGTATCATACCGCGCTGGGGACATCTGGCTGGCAACAAAACGATCCCAAATTAAGGTGTACAGTCGGTACTGATCTCGGCTGAGATGTTCCTTTATTTCGGCCGGTACGCGCAGCACGGCCGTAGGGCGAATGGCCTCATGCGCTTCCTGCGCCGCTTTCGTTTTGGTTTTGTACTCCGGCGGTTTCACCGGCACATACGCCGCGCCATACCGTTTACCAATATAAGCACGCGCTTCCGTCTGTGCCTCGGTCGAAACGGTAACGCTGTCGGTGCGCATATAGGTGATCAGGCCAACGGTACCTTCGCTATCATTCAGGTCAATACCCTCATACAACTGCTGGGCAATGCGCATCGTTTTATCCGTGCCAAAACTGAGACGGCGTGAAGCTTCTTGCTGCAAGGTACTGGTGGTAAAGGGGGCTGCCGAGCGGCGCGTCCGTTTGCCCAGGCGCACTTCCCCCACCCGCCAATCGGCATCTACTAAAACATCTAAATGGGGTTGCACATCGGCCTGATGGCGAAGCACAGGGTCTTCACCATTAAGTTTGAATAATTTCGCAATGAAAAACGGCCGTGTCCGCTCCCCCGCCATCTCTTGTCGGCTCAGTTCCGCCGCCAACGTCCAATACTCTTCGGTGACAAATTGTTGGATTTCCCGCTCGCGGTCTACCACCAGGCGCACGGCCACTGACTGCACACGCCCAGCTGAGAGACGGCCGTGAATCTTGCGCCACAACAACGGGCTGAGTTTATACCCTACTAGCCGGTCCAAAATTCGCCGTGCCTGCTGCGCATCCACCCGATTCATATCAATATCTCGCGGGTGGTCAAAAGCCTTTTGAATGGCCGGTTTAGTAATTTCGTGGAATTCCACACGCCGGGTACGCGCCGGGTCCATCTCGGCTGCTTCCAACACATGCCAGGCAATGGCTTCTCCTTCACGGTCAGGATCAGTCGCCAGATAGATTTCGGTAGCACGCGCGGCGGCGTCTTTCAACTCTTTCACCACATCACGTTTGTCGTTAGAGACGCGATACTCTGGCTCAAAATTGTTGTCCACATCCACACTCAGCCGGGACTTCAGCAAGTCCCGCACATGGCCCACACTGGATTTAACCGTATACCCCTTGCCCAAATACCGGCCAATGGTTTTGGCTTTGGCCGGGGATTCCACAACAACGAGTTTGCCACTGCGACGGGGGGCTGGTTTGGAGGATACGGCCGTGTCCGGCCCCACCGATTTTTTCACAACCTTCGCCCCACTCTTCCGGGCCGCACCCTTTTTCGCCGTCCCCTTTTTGCCGCCTTTTTTTGTCACCTTCGCCTTACGTGTTCGTTTTATATTTTCGGGCTTTGGCAAGGCATCATGTTCCGGCGTGCGCATCGCTTTATACATCGCGCCGCCACAATTGGCACATGTCCCCCGCACCCCTGGCGCGCCATGTGCCGACCACTCCGCCTGCGGATTCACCATCGGGTGTTTTTCTTTACACTTAAAACAATAACCAATAATTTCTTCCATGAGCATGGTCTTTAACTGTAATTCTCCAATTCCGTACCTTCCAAACTATCTACCATTTTCTTTACCAGGGGGATTTTATCTTTATGCACCACTAAAAGAGCGTCACCCGTATTTACCACAATCATCCCCTCCAGGCCAATAACTGCCACCAATTTCTCCGGCTCATAGTTATAAACCAGGCAATCCTCGGCTTCAGCCACCTTCACCAGACCCTTCGTCACATTAGTTGCCGGGTCAGGGCTAATCGCCTCCTTCAACGCATACAACGTCCCCGGATCGCTCCATCCCATTTCACTGTGCAGCACCAATGCCTGATGCGCCGGAATGTGCTGCAAAATGGCGTCATCAAAACTCATAACCTCCAACTGCGGATAAATAGTCTGCAACGTTTCCTGGTAATCATCCCGGCCAATCGTGGCCTGAATCTGGCTTAACTGCGCCCACATCTGGGGCTGCTGCTGCTGGTAAAGCGTCTGCACAAAGCCAATCGTCGTCACAAAATAACCGGTATTCCAGACATGCGTCCCTTCGGCAAACATACGGCGGCACTCCGCCAATGGTGGGCGATAGGTCAGCGACTCAAAACCATAATACGGCTGTCCATTCAGTCGTCCTTTTTCCGCCCCCAGCCCAATCCAGCCTAAATTCTCGTTGGCAAAACGAGGCGTTTCACCAATAAAAAAGATATTGGCCTTTTTTTGCCGCAATAGAACTTCCGCCGTCTGTAACACAGCCCGGAAATTATCCACCTGATCCATGTAATTATCGCCCCACAAGATGGACACCGGCTCGTCGGGATTTGTGGTATGGCGAGACAAATGGGCCACCGCCAGCCCAACGGCCGCTGCCAGATCACGCCGTGTTGGCTCACCAATGATCTGTTCAGACGGGATTTCCGGTAATTGCCCGCGCACCATCTCCACATATTTTTCGTTAGTGGAGACAAAGATATTGGTCGCACCATAAACCTGGCGCACTCGCTCCACTGCCAGTTGGAGTGTAGATTGATTGCCGATAATTTGTTCAAATTGTTTAGGAGATTTTTGGCGGCTGATGGGCCACAAACGGCGGCCAGAGCCGCCGGCGAAAATAATAATTTTCATAAGCGATTTCCATTTTGTTCTGTTTGTTGCATCTCATATACCGGGTCTGGTTCGCGGCAGAGAATGTAATTCATGCCACCCACCTGCCGCACCATACCCTTGAGTTCCATGATGGTGAGTGTGCTGCTTACCATGCCGGTGGGCAAACCACTGGCTCGGCTGAGATCATCAATATGTATCGGCTGGCTTGAAAGGTGGGCATACAGGGCGATTTCTTCGGCCGTTTCAGGCAAAACCATTTGCACGGCCGTATGCTCCGCCACCATGTGAATGTTCAACTCTTCCAAAATATCCTCTACACTCATTACAAGCCGGGCTCCCTGCTGAATGAGCTGGTTGGGGCCACGGCTGGCCGGGCTGTTGATATTACCAGGTACGGCAAAAACGTCCCGGTTCTGTTCGGCGGCAAAGTTGGCCGTAATCAGCGCGCCACTGCGCTCGGCGGCTTCAACAATTAACACCCCAAGCGACAATCCACTGATAATGCGGTTACGCGGCGGAAAGTTTTTTGCCTCTGGCTGTACGCCCAAACCATACTCAGAGATGAGTGCCCCATGACCATTAACAATACTTTGCGCCAATTGGCGATGTTCGGCGGGGTAAATGGCATCCAGTCCAGAACCTAACACGGCAATGGTACGACCGCCCATTTCTACGGCCGTTTTATGTGCCACCGCATCAATACCCCGCGCCAACCCGCTGATAATGGTAATGTTGTGCCGAAGCAGACCGGCTACCAAATCTTGTGTGACCTGACGGCCGTAACTCGTCAACCGTCTTGTCCCCACCACCGCCACTGCCCAACGGTCAGCCTCATGTAATTCACCCTGTACATACAAAAGTGGCGGCGGGGCCGGTATTTCCTTCAAATAACCTGGATAATCAGGAGATTCCCAGGTGAGCAGATGGATGCCGGCGGCCTGCACATGTTCCCAGGCGTGATCCAGGTCTACGGCCGTGCGGGTCTCTTGTAGATTTTGAATCGTGCGCCGGTCAAAGCCAATTTGCGCCAGTTGCCATTCCGTGGCCTGCCAGGCCGCCGCCAGGGAACCAAAGTAATCCAGCAGTGCCTGTACTTTAGCCGGGCCGACGCCATTTACCAGGTTGAATCCCAACCAATACTTCTCTTCGGGCATTTTATGAGCATATCATCACGGTGGGCACAAGGCAAACGGGGGCGTCATCTGTGCTGCGTAACCCGTCACCCGTCACCCGTTCACCGGCGACGGATTACACCCTTCATTCAGGCAAGAGGCCGGGTAGCAGATGAACAAGGACACGGCCGTTGTCAAAATCAATGTCCAGAATCACTTCTCTGGTATCGGGGAGCAGCACCTCACCACGTGGCCCCTCCACCCGAAACACATTGTTTGCGCCGGTTTCAAGCACTTCCAGCAATATCCCCAACGATTCCCCCGTATCCGCAATAACGTGTAGACCTACAAGCTGATACAAGAAGTATTCACCTTCTTCCAGAGGAATGGCCTCCGCCTCCGGCACTTGCAGCCATGCGCCGCGTAACGTTTCGGCTGCCTCCCGGTCATCGTACCCGGCCAGCTTCAGAAGCACCATATTCTGGTGTAAACGCGCTCCTTCTACCGCCACCAATCGAGTAGGATTTTGACCAACATACACCTCTTTCAGCCAGGTAAATCGCTCCGGTACATCGGTATGCAAAACAACACGTACTTCGCCATGCACACCGTGAGGCTTACTCACCTGCCCAATGGTCAAAAAAGAAGGCTCAGTGACTTGTGCCACCGAGCCTTGGCTGGTTTGGGGAATACGACTTTTTTCTTCTTTCACTCTAAAATTTCTACAGTAACCTGCACGCCTTCTTTGGCAGCGGCTACCTGCACCAGGGCACGAATGGCGTTAATCACCCGTCCCCCTTTGCCAATGACACGCCCCATATCCGGTGCAGCCACCTGCAATTGTAGGACTTTTTCTCTGGCGTAACCCGTTTCCGTCACCTGCACGGCTTCGGGGTCATCAACCACACTTTTGACAATATATTCCAGGAGCGCCTTACTGCCACTCATCTCCTCGGCCATGGCGTTTTACTCGCTTTTGTCAGCGGTGGCATCATCCTCAACGGTTTCTTCTTCAGCCGCTTCTTCTTCAATTATCTCATCTTCTGCGACGGTTTCTTCTTCGGTTGTCACTTCGGTGGACGCGTCAGTTGCCACTTCCTCAACCGGTTCTTCTACGGCGGAAACGTCGGCCATGTCCTCAACTTCAACAACTTCCACTACGGCCGTTTCCACTTCCGCTTGTTCAGCCACCATCTCTTCGGCGATTGTAGCCACAGGCGCAGTTGGCGCCGAGGCAACGGCCGTTGGCACAACCCCCGTATATTCCGCCACCAACGCCTCCATTGGTTCCCCGGCATGAAAGCGTTGCAAACGGCCGATAGTACCTTGTTTTTCCAGCAAGCGGCGCACTGCGTCGGTCGGCTGGGCGCCTACACTTAGCCAGTACAAGGCACGATCCTCTTGAATACGGTACTCCGCCGGTTGCACAAGAGGATTGTAGTGACCGATACGTTCAACAATACGGCCGTCGCGCTTGGCATCTTTATCCGCCACCACCACCCGATAGCTAGGTTGCTTTTTCTTTCCAGTTCGAGTCAAACGAATTTTGAGCATAATCTTTTTATTTCTCCAAACTTTTCTTAAACAATCATCCAAAAAACTTGAGATTGGAGATGAGAGTGTGATCACTACCCCTCTCTCACCCCCATGGTTTACATACCAGGGAACCGGCCTCCAAGCAAATTAGCCAGACCCCGTCCGCGCCCTTTGCGCATCTGTTTCATCATATCTTGCATATCGCGGAACTGCTTCAAGAGCATATTCACTTCCTGTACTGACGTACCTGACCCCATGGCCACGCGCCGCTTGCGGCTGGCTTTCAGGATTTTAGGGTCGTGGCGCTCCTGCGGCGTCATGGACTGGATGATGGCCTCAATACGTTTCAAATCTTGTTCGGCCGTACTCATATCCACACCCTGCGTCATCTTGCCAATGCCCGGAATCATCTCCATCAATTGCGTCAGTGGGCCTAATTTGCGTAGTTGCTGCATCTGCTTCAGGAAATCATCCAGGTTAAACTCCCCCTTCATCAACCGTTCGCCCGCTTTAGCCGCCTCTTCCTGGTCCATTTCCGACTGCGCTTTTTCAATTAGCGTCAGCACATCACCCATACCCAAAATACGGCTGGCCAGGCGGTCAGGATAGAATGGCTCAATAGCGGTCAGTTTTTCACCCGTACCCAGGAACTTGATGGGCACACCGGTCACTTCGCGCATAGAAATGGCAGCCCCACCCCGCGCATCACCGTCCACTTTGGTCATGATCAGGCCGGTAATTTCCACCGCCTGATTGAAGTCAGTGGCCACCCGCACCGCTTCCTGGCCGGTCATAGCATCGGCGACCAGTAAAATTTCCACTGGGTTAACCGCTTTTTTGATGGCCCGAATTTCGTCCATCATCATTTCGTCAATGTTCAGACGGCCGGCCGTGTCCAAAATGACGGTGGTCAGACCATCGCTTTTGGCGCGGTTGATGCCATTGGCACAAACCTTGACGGGATTACCCTGCGGGCCTTCATCATAAACCGGAATGTCTAACTGGCGACCCAGGGTTTGCAACTGGTTGATGGCAGCAGGGCGATACACATCAGCCGCCACCAGCAACGGCCGTCGCCCTTGTTTGCGCAGGTGCAGGGCCAGCTTACCGGCCATAGTCGTCTTGCCCGCACCTTGCAGCCCCACCAGCATGATCACCGCCGGAGACTGCATCCCCAGATTCAGACGCCCCGGTTCACCCAGGGTGGTGATCAACTCTTCATGGACAATCTTCACCACCTGCTGCCCTGGCGTGAGGCTGCGCATCACTTCTTGCCCAATGGCTCGTTCGCGCACCCGTTCCACAAAGCTCTTAACTACTTTGTAGTTGACGTCCGCCTCCAGCAAGGCCAGGCGTACTTCACGCATGGCTTTATCCACATCCGCTTCGGTCAATTTGCCACGGCGTTGCAGGCCATCAAAAACAGTTTGCAGGCGTTCGCCTAAGGTTTCAAACAAGGTATATTATCCAGAAAATAAAACGGGTTGATGGTACCCATCAAACCCGTTATCGTGCTGTAAACTTTAGAATGTGTTTCTGCCAGACAGGTCTTGGTGTACAAGACGGGAAATTCTAACCCAGGCTTAGCAGCCCGTCAAGAAACTATTAAACCATGTTGACAGACCGTCAGAAGTAGTGAAATACTTGAGACATATAGTATCTGGGTAGCAAGAGGGCGTCAGGTATCTCAGAAAAAACAGGGAAAAGTGATGAGACGGTTATTGGTCATAAGCATAATAGGGTTGCTGCTTTTAGCTACAGGTATCGCCGTATTGGCGAAACCGGAGACGGCCGTTGCCACTCTGATTGTTGCTGAAGGCCAGGCTACCATCACCCAGAACCATACCCGTTTTGGCATCTGGCCCTCGGTCACGGCCGTCACCCTCAGCGCCGGGAACGTGGCAACCCTCAGCCAGGGAGATGTTATTTCTCAAGATAGCGGCATGGGGCAGCTTCACCTGTATGATGGCAGTACCGTTGATCTGACCGCCGGTACCCAATTGGCGTTGACAGAGTTAATCATCACCTCCACCGATTATCGCGTTCAATTGCAATTACTTGCAGGCCAGACAATAAACCGCGTAGTCAAGTTACTAGGCGCTAATGATTATTTCCGGGTAAGTACCCCCTCTTCCACGGCCGCCGTGCGCGGTACGCTGTTTACGGTGGAAGTTTTGTCGGCAACAGCCACACTGGTAAAGGTTGACGAGGGGATTGTGCGTGTGAGCCTGGGAGCAGAAGTGGTGGATGTGAGTGTGGGGCAGATGGTCACGGCCGTTGTCGGCCAACCATTGCAGGTGCAGCCACAACCCACAACCTCACTTCCAACCGATTCGGCGTCTCCAGATCGGTCGGTTGCGCCAACGGCAACCAGCCTTGCCAGCCCACAACCCACCACGCCGCCTACGGTTACGCCCACACCGTCGGATACGGCCACCGTTCCCACCGTTACCCTTAGCGCCACCACGCCAACCCTGGCGGTCACCGCGAGTATTATTTCACCTACACCAGTGATACTGAACAATCTGCCCACAGCTACTTCACTGGCGGCAACCCTGCCCACAGCTACTCTACCGGGATTGCCCTCGCCGACAATCATGCCACCGGTAATCACCAACACCCCGGCCGTAGCGCCAACCAATTTGCCTGCTCCATCCCCTACACTGATAATCCCCGCCACCGCCACGCTGGCTGCTACTGCCACGCCACAACCTACGCCAACGTCTATCCTGTTACCAACAGCCACCTTGCTGCCAACACCAACTCTAGAACTACCAACCGCCACACCAGAAATGGTTACACTGTGCCATATTCCAGGGGGCAACCCCAACAATGCCCAAACTATCCAGGTAAGCCCTGACGCCGTAAACGGACATCTGGCACACGGCGATTATCTTGGCCCCTGTCAATAACAATACAGCGTTTTACCCTTATGGATGCGCAGTTTCCAAGGGCCAGGTTTGTCGCCGGCGACGTATCTCCGCGGAGAGGCGGAAGGTCATTACCAGGGCATAACTCAAGACAATGGTCATAAACGGATAAAGCAAATCCAACATGACGGCGCGCCAGTCAAACATCAACATAGCAAACCCAAAGTAGACGATGGTTATTCCCCCTGCGAGCATTAGCCCCGACCAGGGACGTACACATACTAATCCGGTGAGGGTGCCCAAAATCAATAACACAGCAATTCTGACCATGAGCCGGGGATGAACGATGAAATGTTCTGACCAGATCGCCTCGATGACATTAGCCAGGATTTCCACGCCATACATGGGGCGACCCTGGCTAACCGGCGTGAGATAACTATCCGGCTCGGAAGTGGCCGTAATGCCCACCAACACAATTTTGCCATTGAACAGGTTGTCTGGCACACGGCCGTCCAGTACATCCACATAGCTGACCATATTGAACGTCTGCTGTTCAGGCGTAGCTGGTGGCCCGGCAAAATAGATGCTCATCTCCCCCGATGGCCCTACCGGGATTTCGCGGCCTAGAAAGGAGAAAATGCCATCCTGTACAGATGGAATATCCACAGAAGATACGTTACCACGTAAGTAAACCAGTAATGCTGCCAGTGGCAGGCTGAGGTGGCGCTCTTCGTCCACTGCCATTAAGGTCGGCAACTGCCGTACATACCCATCTTGATCATGCAGGATATTGGTATGGCCCACAGCAGCCGAGGCTGCATATAACGGGACAAAAGGCAAAATCCGCTCCTCAAATCTTAATGCGCCGGGTATGTCGTGATAACCATCGCCTTGCCCTAACACCGGCTGCACCACATTCCCGGCCGCGTCTACGGCCGCAGCCAGACGGCCGTCCGCCGCTGCATCTGCTGAAGCCGCATCAAACATGATATCAAAGGCAATTACCCGCGCCTCGGCTGCTGCCAGATGCTCAATCAAATTGGCATGTAAATTGCGCGACCAACTATCCCAACGGCCGTAACGTGCCAGCGTAGCATCATCTACCGTCACTAGCGTCACAATGTCACTCACCGGATAAGGCGACAGCAACACATCCTGCATCTGCGTTGCCGGTTGGGAAAACAACCCCCATACCATCAGGATGCTCACGATAATGCCGGCCAGCAGCCCAATGGCGGCGCGCGGCGCCGAAAGTGCTTCGGTATCGCTAAAGAGTTGCTGCCGCAACCGGGCTGCGCTAACTTTGAACCGAACGCCGGTGGGCACAACGTCTGGCAAGCTGCCAGCCGCCGACCGAATTTGCCGCAATACATCGTGAATATCCCGCTCCGGTGCTGCGGCCAATATCGTCTTCACGGCCGTGATGCTGCGCACCTGTCCGATGAGTGTGGCCGCCTGGGAAGCCTGGGGTAAACGGCTAAGGGCCAGTTCGGCCAGACGAGCATCACCGACAGGGGACAGAGCCACCGTCTGCCAACGAGAGGCTGAGGGCAGTGTTGCCACCAGAATTTGCATCCCGTTTTGGCGCACATTCTGGCTTTGGGCAGTCAGCAAAATCTCTACTAGCCGCTCCTGGGTTGCCAATGGCAGGGTAAGGGGGGTTTGCTCGTTTAGCAGGTCTAGCAAACGCGAAAGGGCCTGGGAAACGGCCGTTTCATCTTCGCTGACCAGTGTCTCCACACATACCTGGATGCGTACCGATGGGTCTGCCACCCGCTGCCACCAATCCTCCAGTTGATAATTATGTGTTAACGCGCCGCGCAACATAAAAGCCGTCTGCTTCTCATTGATGGGCAGCGGGTCATTTTTTCTCTTGATAACGGCATCCATCAAAGCCAGATGTGTCAACCGCGCCGGGAATACTTCAATATCACTTTGCCAATCCAGCATAAACAGATTGAGCAAAAACAAGGCATCCTGGGCTGCCAGTTCTGCTTCATCTACCGGCTGGGGCGCTATCTGTAAGGTACGGCCGACAGTCGGCGACAAATTGGGTACGGCCGACAGGAGGAGATTGAGGGCATCAACGGCCGTAGCCGGACGCTCCCGGTAACTAAATGCGGTCATTCGCCGCAGCACGGCCGTTAGACTGGCCGGTAATGAGGGATCAGATTCGCGCAAGTCCGGTAATTCTGCCCCCTCCTGCTTTTGCTGAATCGCCAGAAAGGCCGACCCTTCCCACGGCAAATGCCCGGTCAGTATTTCATAAATTACTATCCCCAGGCTGAAAATATCCGACTGTGGCGACATAGAAAAATGGATGTGTTGCTCATAAGGAGCATATGGCCCCGTGCCCCGGCCCGTGTGAAAAGGCATCGTTTCCTGTGAAAGTTGCCGGGCCAGGCCAAAATCGGAGAGGAACGCCTTGTTATCACTACTCAACAGCACATTAGTCGGTTTCAGGTCTCGATGAATGACTCCCAGACTGTGCAAATAACTTAACGCATGAGCCATTTGCGCAATAATGGGAAGCGCTTCAGACACAGGTAGAGGCCCACCTAATAATCGAGTAGCCAGTGAACCCGTGGCATTATAGCGCATGACAAAATAGTAATAGGTTTCGTTTGAACCAAACTCAAAAAGGGGCAAAACGCCGGGGTGTTCCAAACTGGCCAGCAAATGAACCTGACGCTCAAAGTCGCGGGAAATCATGGCCATCATCGTGGGGTCATTTCCCAACGTGGAAACCAATTTCATGGCTACCACTCGCTGACGACGGCCGTCCCAGGCAGACCAGACCACCCCCTCTCCACCACGGCCAATCAATTCCAACAGTGAATAGTCACCTATCTGGAAACCGCGCTCCAGGTTATCATTGGCAAGATCGCGCGTGGTGAACATTCACGAACCCTTTAGGCACTGTTTATTGCTATCGCAAGAATTAAAAGTCATAATTAGGAAGGATTATACAGTATAACTTGATTATGTAATGTGTATAGCAAAAGTTGTGATTGCGAGAGAGTGAGCTAAAGTGAAATTAGTCAGAAACCATGAGTTTTTCCTGTCAAAAAACACCTGGTTTCAAAGTTTCTTCACTTTAGATTAGAAAGAGATGGAAGCAAAGTTTTGCCCATTCTGCCAGCGGAAGAATAAACCAGATGCCATTCGTTGTGCTCACTGCGGCGTGTTATTAATCGCGCATAGGCCAGGCGCGTTCACGACGATGAATATTTCTGCCCCCGCTGCTTCTCAGCACTGGGAAGGTGGTGATTGCCTCGGCCGTGTTGGTCATTTGCCACCTGATTCGTTTGCCCTTTTCATCCTTGACTTTGCAGAACCGCTAATCATCAAAAACCAGCCCGTATGGATCATTGGCCGGGAATATCCTACACCTGACAAGAATTTAGTATTGGATATGTCTCGGTATGGGGACATGGCGCAAGGAATTTCGCGGCAGCATGCGCAAATTCATTATGCAAACAATGTCTATTTCATTGAAGACCTGAGCAGCACCAATGGTACCTGGCTCAATCGTAGCCGTCTCACACCTGGACAGAGCTATCCACTGCGCAATAATGACCAGATATGGCTTGGCCCACTCAAGCTGCTTTTTTGCGCAGGCCCTGCCAGTAAGAATCAGCCGGTGACTTTCTTGTTGCGACAGGCTAACTCGCCAGTTGCCCCAGGGCAACTGTTGTCTCCGAGTGTGATGCTGACGGAGTTAGCGCCGTATTTGCGGGCATTGGAGCAGTTGGAAGAGGTGCGGGCTGCCTGTTTGCAAGAAGCGGCCGAACCAATGTATGTAACTTTGATCGAAGATAAGGCCGAACATATTCAGATACAAATGGTTGGCCTATTTCATGTCGCACCGTTGTTAGAAAAATGGGTTTTACGCTGGCGTGATGAACATCTGGAAATGGTCAATGCGGCTCATACGCATGACCCTGTGTGGCAAGAACAATTACGGCCGTTAGCTACCCGCATCGTGGAATTTTTGCAGCCAACTGCGGCCGCCGATGACCTGTTGCCGTTTGTTGACGCCTTCATCCCCCCGCTATCTCGTCTGGTATCCAGCTCCTTTGAATTTAGTCTGTTGTAGGGCGATTTTTTCAAATCGCCCTACAGCCCCACAGCTTAATTACTGGCCTTTAATCGCCGTCCACATCTCATCCCAGATAAACAAACCATCCCCTAGCTCAGTTAACCACTGCAATTTCGCTTCCACTTCTGGTGGTGGGTAAATGCCTGCGTCCCCCAGAATATCCGGGCTGATAAATTCTTTGGCCGCCTCATTCGGGCTGGCATAATAGGTGAAGTTTGTGATGGCTGCTCCGTTTTCGGCATCTAGCAAATAGTTTATGAAGTGCACGGCCGTGTCCAATTTCTCACTGGAAGCCGTCACGCATAAATTGTCCATCCACTTCACCGCTCCCTCTTTAGGAATGGCGTAATACCAGTTGCCATCTTCCGTTTCATCGCTATAAGTTGACCAATAGGCATTGGCCGCATCGCCACTCCAGGATTGTGACAAGACCACTTCATCCGCAATTAACAAAGAGTCATCGTAATCCTCACTGTTAAACGTTTTCCAATAAGGCTTGGCCCGCACAATCAGGTCACGCGCCTCCTCCAGTTGGGTGCGGTCAGTTGAATTGGGCGAATGACCCAAATAAAACAGTGCGGCGGCAATAAGCTCGCGTTGGTCATTCAAGACGTTAATGCCCCCATCGGCATATTGTTCCAACAACGCCGGGTCAAACAAATAGGCCCAACTGTCGGGCGGTGTTTCCGTAAAAAGTGGATGGCCGGCCCGGTAAGCAATACCGGTGGTACCCCATTGATAAGGCACACAATGCTTGTTGTCTGGGTCGAAGGGAGCATTACGGAACCCCTCGTTAATGTTGGCAAAATTGGGGATGTCATTCAGATCAATTTCGGCTAACAACCCCAGTTCAATCATCTGGGAAACCATGTAATCTGACGGTACGATCACGTCATACCCGGTTGCCCCAGCCTGCAACTTAGCCAGGAGGTCTTCATTCGAGGCAAAGGTATCATAGATGATACGGACGCCATACTCTTCTTCATACTGCGCCAACAGTTCTTCGTCAATGTAATCAGCCCAGTTATACACGCTGAGTTCATCGGCCAATTGTGGGGCGGCGTCAGCATTGTCGTCTACGGCCGTGTCCACATCTTCACTACTACTCTCGGCTTCTGGCCCGCCCCCAGGTCCGCCACTACAAGCAGCCAGCAATAGCCCTACCAATAAAACAAGCATTAACCATTTCATTTTCATCTTTCTTCTCCATTACGATCTGCGCTGCAATATCAGCGACAAGACCACTAAAAATGTTGATCCCAACAGCATGAGTGTGGAAATGGCGTTTACCTCCGGCGTCACGCCAAATTTAATCATGGAATACACCCGCACCGGCAACGTCGTAGACCCTGGCCCGGACACAAAAAAGGTGATCACAAAATCATCCAGCGACAGCGTAAAAGCCAATAGCGCCCCGGAGACAATGGCCGGCATCAGCAACGGCAGCGTCACCCGGCGAAAAGTTGTCCACTCACTGGCGCCCAAATCGGCCGCTGCCTCTTCCAAATTACGATCCATGTCTGCCAGCCGCGCCCGCACAATAACGGCGACAAAGGCGACATTAAAGGCCACATGGGAGATAAGAATGGTATATCGGCTGAGCGGCACGGCCACAATGACAAAAAAGAGCAGTGCCGAAAGCGCCATGACAATATCGGGAATGATGATAGGCAAATACATAACCGCATCGAAAGGCAACTTACCCCGGTAACGGTACCGCTCTAGCGAAATGGCTGCCAGTGTGCCTAAAATGGTGCTGATCAAGGTGGACCAGGTAGCAACCCACATGCTCACCTTGAAGGCGTTGATCATGGCCTGATTATTGAAGAGTACTCGATACCAGTCGAGAGTAAAGCCAGTCCATACACCTACTACCCTGTTGGCATTAAAGGAGTAAATGACCAGGATGAGGATGGGCAGGTAGAGGTAAAGAAAAATGCTGTAGGCAAACCAGGTGAGCAGGCGAGCACGCACGGCCGTGCCCCGTTCCCGTCTGTGGCGCGGCTTTGCCAGATTGGCTGGTTGGGAGGGAGAGGTGGTAATTGTACTCATTGTTCGATGTTCCATGCCCGAGGTCCGGCTTCAGACTTCGGATGACGGAGACGGATTACATCATCTGCTGATTCTTTGCCAGCGTGCGGAAATAAACCAGCGTCGCCGCCAGCATAATAGCCATCATAATAAAACCAATAGCCGACCCAAACGGCCAGTTGCGCACCGTCATAAATTGCTGTTGCAGCAAATTACCCAATAACGAAACTCTGGCCCCGCCCATTAAATCTGGCGTCACATATGCGCCCAGGGAAGGGATGAACACAATCACCGAGCCGGCCACAATGCCCGGCATCGAGAGTGGTAGCAAGATACGCATGAAACTTTGCCGGGCATTTGCCCCCAAATCGGCGGCCGCCTCCAACAAATTCCAGTCCAACTGTTCCAGATTGCTGTAGAGAGGCAAGATCATAAATGGCAAAAAGCCATAAAACAGCCCCATCATCACCGATGGTTGGTTAAATAGAAGAGGCAACTTGTGAGATGTCGCTTCCGCCAGCCAGGTAAACAGAGTTGACCGTTCGGCGAGCATCACCGCCTGCTCATGCAGCGTAATACTCCAGAAATTGTTGATGGGGCCAGAATCACGCAAAATCAATATCCAGGCATAAGTACGCACCAGGAAATTAGTCCAGAAGGGAATCATGACCAGGAAAATGAGCATTCCGCGATATTGGCGCGGTTGCCGCGCAATCCAATAGGCAAAGGGATACCCCACTACCAGGCAAATGACGGTGTTTAACACGGCAATCCAAAGCGACCGGACAAAAATACGCAAGTAGATAAATTCGCCGCTGACCCGGCTGAAAAAGCGGACATAGTCGTTAAAGTAAATGCCGATATTATTTAGTTCAAATGACGGGTACATGACAGTACCTAAACGGGTGCGTTCACCCAAACTAACAATAAAAACGATAATTATAGGGGTGATAAAAAAAACGCCTAACCAAAATGCGGCCGGATATGCGAGTGCCCAACCGGTCTGGCGGCTCAACAGCAGCAACCTGAACAGGGAAAAGGCCAGCAAGATGGTTCCAAACCAAAATTCCCATAGAAGATCGTCTTTAACTAAAGGGAGAATGAAGTAAACCAGAGCGAGGAGGATGCCGATCACGGCCGTGACCAACCCCACTACCCGCGCCTGTTTCACCCCACGCAGCAGCCCCCCACCTACCAACAGGTCCATCACCAGTAAGCCACCATACAACAAGTAAGGAACCAGAGGTGGCCACATTGCCAGTGCCAGTTCCACACCCAACGGCGTCCAATCAAACGTGCTGAACGTCATCCAGCGAAACAGCAAAAACGCCCACAAGGCGGCCCCGCCCAACGATACATACGCGGCCATTTTCCACATCGGGTCTATGCCCGCTTTCATCACCACCCGCGGTGCGGTGGCCTGGTCTTCTGTGGTAGAGAGTGTCATGATCCCTCCGCAATTCGTAACCCGTAATCCGTAATCCGACTTCGGACATCGGTTTACGGGCTTCGGGTTACGGATAACGGTTTATTCCGTCAACACCTGAGCATTTTCCGCTGCCCAATGGACGTAAACGGTGCTGCCAATGTCAAAAAACTGGTCATAACGGGAGCCAAAGTTTTGCACGCGCACAAAGATGCTGGCGTTGTTATCCAGGGCCACGCGGTAGCGCGTGTCGGTGCCGATGTAGATCGCTTCCTGGATACGGCCGTCTACCACCACATTATTCTTCTCCGTCGCCAGCCACTTCCGCATGTCCACCTTGCCTTCGGGAAGCTGGCCGCCAAACAACTGCTCCAATTCATCGGCGTCCACACCGGTCTTCATAATATCCACTTCGCCTTGCGGATAGAGGTTGATCTTTTCCGGGCGGATAGCCAGGGTGATTTCTTCGCCGGTGGAGAGGTCACGGCCGTCGGCATTCCCCAATACCACCAATCCCCCCAAATCAATGGACGCAAATTCACCCAATTCCGCTATCTTGCCAGTTACAAAATTCGTCTCACCAATGAAGTCAGCCACAAACCGATTTTGGGGATGCTCATAAATCTCCCGCGGCTCTCCCACCTGTTGCACCAGCCCCGCATCCATCACGGCAATCCGGTCCGACATCGTGAGTGCTTCTTCCTGATCATGCGTCACATAAATAAAAGTAATGCCCACTTCCGCCTGGATTTGCTTCAGTTCAAGCTGCATCGCCTTGCGCAGCTTCAAATCTAGCGCCCCCAACGGCTCATCCAGCAGCAGCACTTCGGGCCGGTTCACCAGCGCCCGCGCCAGCGCAATCCGCTGCTGCTGCCCGCCAGAAAGCTGCTTGGGACGGCGATCCCGCAAATGAGGCAGGCGCACCAATTCCAACGCTTCGCCCACGCGCCGCTCAATCTCTGCCTTTGGCGTCTTTTTCATTTCCAGGCCAAAGGCCACATTTTGGGCCACCGTCATATGGGGAAACAAAGCATAATTTTGGAAGACAGTATTCACCGGCCGTTTATAGGCGGGAATACCGGCGACCGGCTGCCCATGAATGAATATTTCACCATCTGTAGGCTGTTCAAAACCGGCGATCATGCGCAGCGTTGTCGTCTTACCGCAACCGCTTGGCCCCAGCATAGAGAAAAACTCCCCGTCCCGTATATCCAATGAGATGTTATCTACGGCCGTAAACTCCCCGAACCGCTTCGTGACATCAACTACCCCCACCGCACCTGTGCCTGATTGCCCAGTTGTCCTTCCCAATCCCTCTCCTCCGTTTCAGTGAGCGGTAAGCAGTAACCAGTGAGCCGTATTTGTTTTCATTGCTGACTGTTCACCGCTCACTGCTTACTAACACAGGCCGCGCCCCGTGCGCCATCTTGTAAGTATGCAATATAAAAAAGGTTTGGGTGCGCTGTACACCCACTACGTTTTGCAAGTTGTCACGCAAGAATGATGCCAGATGTTCCCGATTTCTGCAAAGAACTTCTACGATCAAATCATACTCCCCGGAAACCATAATCAGATAGCTAACTTCCGGCAGCGCGGCAATGTTGATGGCCGCTTCTTCCAGGTGCGGTGCCTGCACTGTCACCCCAATCCACGCCGGTGCATCATACCCAATTTTGTGGGGGTCAATGACGCCAATAATCTGCAACGCCTGGCTTTCCACCAGCCGCCCCACCCGGTTACGCACCGTCCCCTCCGTCACGTTTAGTTCCTTAGCAATCTCGGTGAACGGCTTACGGCCGTCCCGCTGCAACTGTTCAATAATCGCCAAATCCAGACTATCCATCTCACCTCTTGTCACAATTACGATTTTTCGGTATTATTCTCCAGTATTCCTGCGATATTCGGAGTCAACTATCATTTTATTACGAATTTCGCAATTTACCAAACCACGTCCGCCATCGGATTACGGATAACCGATAACGGATTACGGAGAAACCCCATGCCCTACCAAGGCCCCAAATCCCACGAGTTTTTTGAACGCGCCAAAAAGGTAATGCCCTACGGCGTCAACTCCAACTTCCGTTATCACGATGAATACAATACGCCCGTCGTGGCCGACGCGCAAGATCAATATGTGTTTGATTTTGACGGCCGTCGCTACATAGATTACCGGCTCGGCTTCGGCCCCATCATCCTGGGTCACACCGACCCGTTTGTGAACGGCCGTGTCAAAGCCGCCATTGATCACGGCATCAGCTTTGCCTCCACCCAGGAATTGGAAGTCAAAGTCGCCGAACGCATCATTGACATGGTGCCTGGCGTGGAAATGGTGCGCCTCACCAACACCGGTTCCGAATGTACCATGCACGCTCTGCGTCTGGCGCGTGGTTACACTGGCCGCGATCTCGTCGTCAAATTTGAAGGCAGCTACCACGGCGCGCATGATTACACCCTTTGGTCAACGGCCGGCGGCAATCCCGAAAAAGTGGGCAGCCGCCAACGCCCCACCGCCTACAAAATGAGTTGGGGTATCCCCGAAGTGATGCGTGACCTCATCCAGGTCTTGCCCTTCAATGATGTAGAAATTCTGGGCGACTTCCTGCAAGAAAAGGGCGATCAGGTTGCTACCATCATCATGGAACCGATGTTAGGCAACGGCAACGCCATCATGCCTCGCCCCGGCTTTCTCCAATTTGTGCGCGAACAATGTGACCAATACGGCATCGTCCTGATTTTTGACGAAGTAAAAACCGGTTTCCGCATCGCCCCCGGCGGCGCCCGCGAAGCGTTCGGCGTCATCCCGGACATTTCCACCTACGCCAAAGCTCTGGGCAACGGGTATCCCATCGCCGCCATCGGCGGCAAGCGGGAGATCATGATGAACATTGCTCCCGGCAAAGTGTTCCAGGGTGGCACCTACACCGGTAATACCGTCTCCACCGCCGCTGCGGACGCTGTGCTTGAATATATGGCCACCGGCCAGGTCTTCCCTAAAATCGAGAAGGTTGGCCGATTAATCATGGACGGCATCCACGAAATCCTCACCCGCCACAGTGTGCCCCATGTCGTCAACGGCCTGCCCGCCATGTTTGGTTTCGCCCTGATGACCGACGAACCGATGTACGACTGGCGCGATTTGCACAAAGCGGATTGGGATATGTACGAAGAAATTGCCCGCTATATGATTGATCATGGAGTCTTGCCCGATGCCGATGGCCTGGAACCCTACTTCCTCTGCTCCGACCACACCGAAGAAAACGCGGCCACTACGTTGCAGGTTTTTGAGGAAGGGTTGAAGCATGTGTTAGGGAAGTGATGGGCTATTTAGCCACTTCGCACAACAGCCAAATATCGTGCAGAACCGACAGATGCAATTCTAACTTGCAACAAAAAGGCATTTATGGACGAGAGGCCAAATCTTGCACTCGACACTTTCAATAAATGGGTTCGCGACAATTCTGATGTTGCCTGGCCCGACTCAGCAGAAGAACAGATGCAATTGGCGCGAGCCTTATACGGCAAGCAACTAATCCACACATTTGACTATTGGATCAAGTACGTTATTGATCTGCTCGAAAATCCTGCACCCTCTGAAGAACTGATCCGGCAAACGAGCGCTCTCTCTCGTCAGGAGAAGTATTTTCGTAGCAAGCTGGCTACGCTATCTCCTGAGCAAAGACAAACTGTTCGGCACCTTATTCTAACTATTGCTCATGGGTTAATGTTTGGCAGTTTAGTGGATATAGACCAAGGTGATTATGGTGAGCATATTCTTGCCATGAAACCAAAGGGCACTCAAGCTGGCAAACATGCTATTCAGATCGCGCCGGATGCATTTCAAGAATTACATGATGACCTAGACGATTGGATATTGAGTTTCAGCCAATTCGCAGACGAGATAACCGAACTTGTCCCGATAAATGACAGATGGCAATTTCAGCGCAAGTGGTTTTACAATTCATAACTAGCGCTGACCAATAACCATGAAAACTACTCCCCTTTGGACAGATCAATTTCCCCGCCCGATTGATTTGCCGGTAGTTACCACCGTACCTGACACGGTAGATGTAGCCATTGTCGGCAGCGGTTATACCGGGTTGAATGCAGCACGAGTGCTGGCAAAATCGGGCACGACGGTGGCCGTCTTGGAGCGGCACAGCATTGGCTGGGGAGCCAGTTCACGCAATGGGGGCATGGCTACACCGGGGATTAAACGGCCGTTGAAACAAATTGATGCGCAGTACGGCCGTGACTACGCCCATCAGTTCTGGCAAGCCTCCCTCGACGCCATTGACCTGATTGACCAACTTGTCCGCGAGGAAAGGATTGATTGCGACTGGCAACGGAACGGCCACATTGCCCTGGCCGCCAAAGCCAGCCACTTTGAAAGCCAGAGACAATCCAGCCAATGGCTCAAAGACGAGTTCGGCCACGAAACCACCCTCGTTGCCCCCGGCGATTTACACAGCGAGATTGGATCAGGCATTTACTTTGGCGGTCTGGCCGACAACTACAGCGGCGGTCTGCAACCGGCCAAATACGTCTTTGGCCTGGCGCGGGCAGCGGCCAGATACGGCGTCCACCTCCTTCCTCGTCCATACCAAAGCGGGTAGCGTGAACGCGAAAGAAGTTCTCGTCGCCACCAACGGCTATACCGACCAACTTGTTCCCCAACTCAAGCCTAAAATCTTCCCTGTCGGCAGCTACATCATCGTCACTGAACCATTGCCGCCCGACAAGCAACAGAAACTAAGCCCCAGGGGGCGGATGTTTTACACCACGCAGAACTTTTTGCACTATTTTCGGCTGACGCCGGACGGCCGTATGCTTTGGGGCGGCCGTAACAACCTCAGCATCAACCTCGATCCACAAGAGAGCGCCCGCCGCCTGCGAGCCAGCATGAGCCATTCCTTCCCCGAACTGGCGGACGTGCCTATTACCCACACCTGGACGGGACAACTAGGTCTCACCTTTGACTTGATGCCACACATCGGCCGTGCCGATGGCATCCATTACGCCTTTGGCTACTGTGGGCATGGCCTTTCGATTGCAACTTACGTAGGCACAGAGGTGGGCAAGCTGCTCGCCGGGCAAATTAGCAGCAGCCCCTTTCAGGAAATCCCCGAAGATGTGCGCTTCTTCTACCGCAACCGCCCCTGGTTCCTCCCCTTCGCCGCCCAATACTACCGCTTCAAAGACTTGATCTCGTAAACGTTCCCGCTAAAGCCTCGACTCCGTGTGCGACGAACGGAGCTGGAGGAGGCCGAACAGGTTGGCGGAGAGGCCGGCAAGCAGGGAGATGAAGGCCAGGGCTTGCAGGGTGTGTGCCAGGAGGAGCACGGCCGTGACCTCCGCCACCACCACCAGCGCCAACAGGAAAATATACGGCCGTGCCCGCACCGCCAGCGCATAATTCAGCCAGATATTGACCCCCGCATACAACGTTACCGCCAGCCCAATCCAGCCGAGCAGTGTCCCCGGATTCTCATATTGCCCGCGAAAAACCAGAGCCACGATGGGGCCGGGGAAGAGGAAATAAAGCAAGGTCAGCAATAGTCCAGGGATGAGGGTGGCGGCCAGGGCTAACAGGAGGTACGGCCGTGCATCCAGCCCCAATGTGTGTTTTTGTGTCGCTTTGGGGAAGAGCACCATGCCAATGGCAATAGGCACAAACAGGTTCAGCCGTGCCAGGATATTGGCGGGTGTGTATTGAGCCGCCACCTCCGGCGGGAAAATGCGGTTCACCAGAATGGCATCGCTGTAAACCAGCAGGGCGAATGAAAAGAGGCCAACCAGCGTCAACAGCGAGTAAGGCAGGCTAACTTTTTGCACATGGTCGGTGGCGGGGGCGCGGAAATACGGCCGTAACCACCACACTGCCAGCGCCAACGCCAGCAAACTGGCAATGGGCAGCGCCAGCACCGCCCCGGCCAGTTGTAAACCGGCCCAAATCAGGCCAATGGTCAGACCAAAACGCAGCAGTTCTTGCAGCACGGTCACGCTGCCCAACCCCCAAAATTGCTGGCTGCCTTGCAACGCCCCATCCGTCACCGGGCGCACAAAGAGCAGCAGCAGCGCCAGCGCCGCCGCCCACAAAGCAGCACTGTCTGGCACATTGATCAGGCGGCCAATCAAGGGGGCGAGCAGAGCGAAGAGCACGGCCGTAACCACCCCCCCCCGCCGCGCCCACCGCCAGCGATTCCGCAAAAAGGCCCCCATACGCGGCTGCGGCTCCGCCCCAATCGCCAGTTCCGCCAGGTAATAAGCCACCACGTTACGAATGACCCAAGTCACCTGTTCAGCAATTTTGAGCACGTTCATGATCGCCAGGAAAGCAATGGCAGCGGCATCATCCAGCAGCAGCCCGGCGGCCACCAGCACCAGGTAAGCAAACCCCCCGGCAATAAGCGACGCCCCGGCCATGACCAGACCATCGAAGGCATCTTGGGAACGGGCGAGGGTGCGGAGGCGAGTAAGCATAGTGAGCAGTAAACAGTTAGCAGTGAGCGGTGAGCGGTGAGCAGTGAGCGGTAAACTGCTTACTGCCTACTGCCTACTGCTCACTGCTTACTGGCAGTAAAGCACGGCCGTCCGGGTCAACCGACCCATCAGGAAGCAGCACCGGCCAGCGGGCCAGGGTGATGGGATGATAGAGGCCAACGGCCAATTCGGCAGCAGCGGGGCTGCCTGGCGGTAGGGCCAGGTTGTGCGTATCGGAGATGAGGACGCCGGAGGGCCAGATGGTGAGCGGATAGCTGTATTGCACCGGGACGGCGTCACTTTGGGCGAGCAGGTGGCCGTTGGCGTCCAGCAGATGGACAAAGACGGTCGCATTTTCGGCCAACGGCCGTGCCGCCTGCCAATACAACGTCACCTGCACGACCCCATTTTCCAGCGGCACGATGGTGTAACCGGCCAACGTCACATCGTCACCAAACTGATGCCCGGCGGGTTGGGCATTGGCGGGCAATTCGGCCAGCAGCCAATCCCGCGTGGCGAGAAGCTGCGGCTGCACCCATAAGCCGGTGGCGGCGCCGTCAACCAGTTCCGTCACCAACCGCAGTTCCCCACCCTGCCCGGCAATGGGAGCGAGATCAATATCAAAGGGAAACGGCCGTCCGCCACCCATCACCTCCTGTTCCGCCAGCACCAACTCGTTGAACAACACGACAAAACGTAAAACGCCTTCTCCTTCAGCCTGGGCAACGGTTTGCAAACGGCCGTTGCCCGGCACATCCAGCGCCACCCCCAACAAGGAATCACCGGGCACACGGATGGCGGGACGGCCGTCCACGATGGTCGTCTCCATCAACCGCTCCTCCGGCTCTCGTCGCGCCGTCCACAAAATCGGTATCATATCACTGACTACGCGCAGGCCGTTTCCTGAAACTAGAGGGGGATCACACCCTAAAAATTCGCGCTCCTCCTCATCCATCGGTGTCCCCTTACAATTTGTCATCTCTACATCAGACCAGGATGGCAAACGGACACGGCCGTCTCCCACCTGCCACACCAGCAAACCGGCCAGCAAACCCGTCACCAACCAGCCGATTGCCTGCGTGAGTGATTGGCCGGACGGCCGTGCCAGCACCAGATAGATCCCCGTCAGCCCCACCATGGCCACAAACAGGATGGCAAACCATTCCCCTTTCACTGTTTTGTATTGCTGCAAACGGAGACGGAAGTGGTCGGGCAGGAGTTGTTCGGCAAGGGCAGCAGGCGCATTCTGGCCGCTCACATAGGTGTGCAATTCCAGGTTGCCGGGGCGGGGGTATTCATTGAGATGGATAGCCCCGCCCAATTTGTCGCCGCCGAGGGCATGGGTGATGGCCGGACGGTCGGCAGTAGAGGCGGGCGCAGCCAGTGTCAGCCAGAAGGTGCGCCCGACCGCGTTGGGGATCGGGGGAAAGGTGAGCCGCACAAGGCGACCTTTGGGTGTTTCGGGAAAATCTACCTGCCCGGCATAGAGCGGGCCGGTTTCGTCAGCTAACGTCACATTCACCCAGCCATAGGGTGAGCCGAGCAGCCAGATTTCCACCATTTCTAAATTATCTGCGCTGCTGACAAAGGGTTGGGTGATGGTGTTGTTGCCGTAAAACGCGACCGGGAATGGGTCAGGCACACCGGGCGCTTCCTGTTCTTGCGTCCAGGGACGCGGGAATAGGTAATGGGCATCATAAAACATGGGCACCTGCACCTGCGCCCCCGTGCCCGTGCTGCGCCAACGGCCGATTGCCAGCAAAACGAGCAGGATAAGGAGGAGTACGGCCGTCCAAAACCAGGGAGATCGGAGACCTGTCCTGAGCGATGTCGAAGGATTGGAGATTGGAGATTGACGATTCAGCATAAAATTACTCATTGGCTGGCGTTATTTCGCCCGTCTCTGGATTCAACCAGGCATTAGTCAACCGACCATCTCCATCATCAACACGGAGTAATACTTTGTCTGGTTCTTGCCAGGCGACAATTTCCAGCCAAGGGGAAAAATCGAAAATTATGTTTTGAGTTAGAGATTGTGGATCAACATTTATGATAAAAACACGACCATCACTCAGCAGTCCTGTAGCACAGATATTTTCAGCACCTTTCACAAGTAACGAAGTGCTATCCGAAGACCAAACCAAATTGGAATAATATGGAAAAAGCTCGCTATGAGTAAGACTAAGATCAAATGGGGCTACAACTTCCTCACCTGTCTCCAGATCATATATGACAAGCTCATCTCTTAAAATAAATGCAACTTTTTCTTCATTCGGTGCAACTGCAAACCATTGACCTCTAGGGATCAACTCGATGTTTTCACCATTTTTTAGATTGAGACGGTATAAATCGTAACCAAAGGACTCCGGCCCACAACCATCACCAGCAGCGTCATGCACATAGTACATATATTGCCCATCCTCCGACCAGAACAAGGGAACAGGGCGGATATATCCAAGCATACTAGCATCAACTTCAGAGGTCAGCTCAACAATCCACTCAACCGCACCGTCACTACTCATTACGTGAAAGAGTTCAGTGTTCGGCTCACCCGCAAAGTAGCCCCATTCCAAAGAGGCAACCCACTCACCGTTTGGAGAGGCGTAACTATCTATCACTTCCGGCGTCGGGATCGGTGTGGGCGTGAAGGTGGACGTGGGGATGGCGGTTGGGGTGTTGGTTTGGGTGGGTAAGGGTGTTGGGGTTTGGGTGGTGGTGGGTGTGGGCGTGTCGGTGGGCACGGCCGTATGCGTCACAATTCGTGTGGGAACGGCCGTCGCTACTTCTAAAGCCGCCTCTTGTTCGGCCGTCGGTGTACAGGCAACCGTGATAGCTACCAAGAAAAATATCCCAAACACAATAAATGGAATCAAACGCATCTTAATCATCAGGTATTTCCCCCATTACAAATAGTAGCGCGGCAAAATGTAGAAAAGCAGCGCCGCGATATTGAACAACATCATGCCTATGCGCAGCAAGTTGTGTACGGCCGTGTCCCACCGCCTGGGCACTAAAAATAACAACCCTAACGTCAAAAAGGTAAGCATGGGCACAACGGTTCCTAACCAATAACGTCCTTGCAACCCCCGTCCCAGGCCATATTCCCACCAAAAGGTCAGGTCATACACCTGAATCAGCAGCACCGGCAGCAGTAGTGTGCCCGCCAGAAACAGCCAGACTACCACCGGAGCCATCCGCCGCCCCTGCTGCCAGTCAGCAAATGTCGGGCGATTAGGAAAATCGCGCCACAATTTGAGCGCCAGCCCGACCATCGCCAGCAGCGTCAGCAGCCGCAGCAGGTGATAGATCCAGGGCTGCACCGGCGTATCCAGCCAGCCAAAATGCGCCCACCAGGTCACAAAAATACCGCCCCACACCGACTGAAAATAATCGATGGCGTGCTGCACGGGGGCATAATCGTAGAACGGATTTTGCACAATACGATGCCCTTTTAGCACCGGGTTGAAGTAGAACAGGTCATCGTTCAGCCGCAAACTGCGCTGCATCCACCAGCCGACGGGGATGATGATGAGCACATTCATCAACAGCGCCGCCCAAAAGACCGACCAGCGCCGCCCTTTGCCGCGCCACCAATCGAACAGCACCACCAGCGCCACCAGCGGCGCAAAACCGTTGATGGTCGGTTTGATGAGCATGGCAGCGGCAAAGGTGAGGCCAATGGCGATGGCGAGTTTAGTGGTGAAACGGCCGTACAACACCAACAAACAAAAGTAAATCAGCAGCGAAT
>CAYXUZ010000037.1:0-11595 GCA_964467705.1 uncultured Ardenticatenaceae bacterium
AGGTTTAGCCGTCGGGTCACTGGTGGTGGTACAGGTGGATCGGGAAGAAGATCGCGCTTTTGAAGAGGAAGACGGGCATTGGGTGGTGCTGACCAAGAAGGTGGGGGATGATTACCAGATGTGGGACCCCTGGCAGAAAAAAGGCGCCCCGGAAACGTTGGTTGGCCGTTATGGTTTTGGCAGCAAACGGCCGGAAGAGATCATTCAGGCGATTATCTGGCACGGTAAGGCTGAACTACCTAAGTCGGACGACAAACCGGCCGTGCCCGCTGCCCCTTCTGCCCCAGCTGCTCCACCAACTCCGGCTGCGCCAACTGCCCCCGCCCAACCTGTGCCCGGTGATGATAAACCGATGGCGGTCAAACCAACTACTCAATTAACGTTGCGTCGCCAACCGGTGATTGATCCGGGTAATGTCATCAAGCCTGTGCCGGTCACGGCCGTACTCACCGTTCTTGATCTGCCCTCCCAGGCACGGGGCAAAATTGGTAAACAGGGCGAATGGCTGCGCGTGCGGGAACCGGGTGGTAATGAGGGATATGTGGCAGCCTGGTTTGTGCGGGAAACGGCCGTGCCCACTGCCCCAGCCCCAGATGCTCCGGCTACGCCCGCCCCGGCCGCGCCAACCACTCCCCCCTTAACGGTCAAAACGACGGGTGATAGCGTTTCCTTCCGTTCCGCGCCCCGTGTGGGGAATGACACCTTTGTTGCATATCTGGCAAAGGACACATCTTTGCAGGTGATTGAAGGGGGAACGCCCGCGAACAAGATTGGTGTGCAGGGACAGTGGCTACAGGTGCAGTTGGGTGACGGCCGTCAGGGATATGTGGCCGCCTGGTATGTGACCAAAGCATAAGTTTATCTGGTGTGACGCACTTCAAAAGTGCGTCACACCTTGTGCGCCCAACAACACGGCCGTGAACCAGATCAAAAAGTCATATTTCATCAACTGACTCAGCCGTTCCAACTGCGGGCCGGTGCGGTAGCGCGTCAGGCGCAGCAGCACATAGATCAGCACCGGATACACCCCCACCGCCACCACCACCACATAAACCGGCCGGTAGCCGCCAAAATGGTACGGCAGCATCATCATCACAATGGTCACCGCCGCCAGCAGGAAAAAGATAATACGCGCCGGCCGCCGCCCCCAGGCGGTGGCAATGGTATGGCAATGTTGGCGTAAATCCCCCTCATAATCCGCCAGCGTCTTTAATATCTCCCGCCCCATGATGGCTGTCAAGATGACGGCCGCCAGCCACAACGATGGCCGGGCATTACCCGCCGCCACCCCACCAAACACCGCGCTCATCGCCGAAATAGCCGCAATGGTGAAATTGCCAAACAGGATGGTGCTTTTGAATTTCCAGGAGTACAGATAGAGCAAAATGGTAGATACCAGGGCAATGGCAAAGGCGGCCGGGTTGATGAACGTAGCAATGAGCAAGGAAGCCGCCGTCAATACCACTGAAAATATCAAGGCGGAACGGGGACGCACCAGACCAGAAGGCAACGGCCGTTGTGGTTGATTGATGCGGTCAATTTCAATGTCCAGATAATCGTTCCAGGCATTAGCGGCCATGGAAATGAGGAAAGTTGCCAGCACCGCCAGCCCAATGTTCGCCCAGGCCCCCGTCCCGGCTACATAACCACCCAACAACACCGCCAGCCCGCCGGTCAGACTGGTCAACGGCCGTCCTAATTTGAATAACCCCTTCAATTCTCGTAACATCATTTCTCCTTACTCCCAGACCATAAGGGTATCAGAAAACCCTTATGGTCTGGCCTGACTTGCTGTTACAATACTCCCCATGATTACCAGCCCCACCAATGACAAAGTAAAAATGGTGCGCCGCCTGCAAACCGAGCGCCGCTTTCGGGTGCAAGAGCAGGCTTTTGTGGTGGAAGGCGACCGCTGGTTGGCCGAATTGGTACGCCATCAGCACGCGCCACGCCACCTTTTTTTTACCGCCGCCTGGCAGTCCACTCACGCCGAAATTTTAGCGCAGCTTGGCAAATTCACCCACCGGCCCGGCCTGCTGGTCAATGAGGCAGTCATGGCAGGGATGAGTGACACCACCACCCCGCCGGGCGTGTTAGCCGTTGTGCCCACACCCCAACGGCCGTTACCATCACAGCCATCTTTTTTGCTCATCCTCGACGCTATGAATAACCCCGGCAACCTGGGCACGATGCTGCGCACGGCCGTTGCCGCCGGGGTAGATGGCGTATTGTTAACCCCCGGCAGCGTGGATGCCACCAACCCCAAAGTGGTGCGCGGCAGCATGGGTGCGCTGCTGCGGCTGCCCGTCCAGGCTCTCAGTTGGGCGCAAATTGCCGAGGTGGTGCAGGGGATGACGGTATGGCTGGCGGATGTGGAAATAGGGGAAGTATACACGGCCGTGAACTGGCAATCTCCCTTCGCCCTCATCATCGGCAGCGAGGCGAGCGGCGCGGGACCGGATGCACATCGGCTGGCAAACGGCCGTGTCACCATCCCCATGTCTGCGGCCACCGAATCACTTAATGCGGCCGTGGCTACGGCCGTCATGCTGTTTGAAGCGCGACGGCAGAGAGAGGAGAGCAGGTGAGGGGTGACAAGGTGACAGGGTGATCAGCCAGTCTCTCAATTTCTCAGCCGCCTCATTACCTGATTCCCCATTTACCCGATGACCAATTCCACGCGAAGGATAAACGGGCTATCGGTTGGTTCAGTAGGGGGGAGTTTGATGTCGGGTTCGTCCAGCGTGTCGTATTTTTCCAGGTCAAAAACGAGCGTAGAAGGCGTGAATGATTCCGGTATCATTATTTCAGTCACGGCCGTACCCTCTTCGTCCATCATCGTCACCCGCTCCCGCAGCTGCACGGCATACGGGCGGCGGCACTCCGGGCAGCAGCCCTCATAGTGGAAAAAGTCACTGTCTACCAACACCCCGTATGACTTGTGGATCAGGTGGCTCATCGCCTGGCTCCAGGGCAGGGTGATCCAGCCATTTTGCCGCTGTTCAACGGCCGTCGTTACCCCTTCCACTCCGACCAACACTTGGCTACCTGCCCAAAAATAGCTGCACCGACCACAGGCGGCAAAATTTTGCGTGGCCCGCTCTATGAGCGTGCGCTCCACTTTTTTTTGTTTTGGATGGCGTTTTGACTTGCCAGACGGCCGTGCCGTCGCTTGATTTTCTTGTTCAGACATACCCAGTACCCAGTTACTCATTTACCCAATTACTCCCCACACCACGCGGCGGATTCTAGCAGTTTGTGAGGAAAAACAAAATTGGTAGACCAGATCAGACATCCGATTTCTCCAAGAAATCGGATGTCTGGCAGCTATCAGCTACAATAGCAGCATGGAAATACGCTCAATCACTCTATTTGCCGAAGCTGATGTGGACCCGACCGATTTTCAACCCTTCCTCACGGCCGTGCGCACCGCCTTTGCCTACCCTGTCCAAACCACGCGCCTGGCTACACCCCCATTCCCTGATTGGTGGGATGGCAATGTTGCCACCATTACTCAGCTTGCCGAACAATGGCGGGATGTGGGCGTAGATTATGCCAGCCTGGGGCCGGCGCAACTGGGCCACAACGATGCCTGGCTGGATGCTGTACCCGCGTTGTTATCTGCCACCGACATGCTCTTTGCCAGTGTGGAGATTGCAGATCAAAACGGCCGTCTCTCCCTCACCCGCTGCCAGCAAACAGCCCACCTCATCCGCCAGGTCAGTACCCTATCGGAGAACGGGTTTGGCAATTTGTATCTCACGGCCGTCGCCAACTGCCCACCCGGTTCTCCCTTCTTCCCCGTCGCCTATCACCAGGGCGGCCCGGCCCACTTTGCCATTGCCGTTCAGTCGGCTGACCTGGCCTTGCAGTCCATCCAATCCGCCGCCACCCTGGACGAAGCGCGGCACAATTTGGTGACGGCCATTGAAACGGTCGCCACCAGCCTGACGGAAACGGCCGAAAAACTCACCGCCCAATTCCATATTCCCTTTAGCGGCATAGATTTTTCGCTGGCTCCCTTTCCCACCGGCGGGCAAAGTCTGGGTGGAGCCATGGAAGCATTGGGACTGTCCCATGTGGGCGCAGCGGGCAGCCTCTTTGCCGCTGGGTTTATTACCGAGGCGATTGAGCGGGCGCAGTTCCGCCGCTGTGGGTTTTCTGGGCTGATGCTGCCGGTACTGGAGGATTCGGTACTGGCGCAGCGGGCTGCGGAAGGTGTGTTAACCCTGCAAGATTTACTCAGTTATTGCGCCGTCTGTGGGGTGGGGTTGGATACCATACCATTGCCGGGGGGGGTGAGCGAGGGGGAGTTAACGGCCGTGCTCCTGGACATCGCCATGCTGGCCTCCCGCCTCCACAAACCGCTCACCGCCCGCCTCATGCCCCTGCCCGGCTTGCAAGCTGGCGACCTCGTTTCGTTTGACTTCCCCTACTTCGCCAACAGCCGTGTCATGGCAGTAGCCGGAGCGGGGATAAGCGGCTTATTGCGTCAGACCACACAATTACCCATCAACCAGATTGCCATAGCTGGCACTGGTTGTTAGACTTGAATCCATTACCATTTCCGGCCTGAATGCCTGGACGGGTGAAGCCGGATTTATCATGGGGCGAGTAGAGACATGGCGTGGTTAGTACCGGCGATCATAGGCACTCTCTGTGGCACTTTGCTACTGTTGTTGGTTTACATCTACCTGTATCATGAATACCACGAACGGTATCTGGCCATTTGGGCTGCCGGGTGGGGAGTATCCGCCTCCCGTTTTGGTTTGCAACTGGCCGGTTTCTATGCTTCCTACCCTCTTATGTGGGACATTGCGGAACAAATAGCGACGCTCGTCAGCGGCTTTTTGTTATTGTGGGGCAGCTATGCCTTTCTGGGAAAATCGCCGTCGCGCTGGTGGTTCATTGCGCTCCTGGTTGGCATAGCCTGGATCGTCGTTGCCAGTGTGAATGAGTTTTCATTTTTGCTACTCACTATTCCCACCTTTACTTTTTTAGGTGTGATGACGTTTTGGACTGGCCTGTTGCTGCTGCGGCAGAAGGAAGTCAGTGGGTTCCCGCCGCGTATGACCGGCTGGGCCTTTATTTTGATGGGGCTGCATCGGCTCAATTTTCCCTTTTTGCGGCCGGTCACTTGGTTTGCGCCCTGGGGGTTTTTGTTGGCGGCCGTGTTACAGATCACGGCTGCACTGGGCATGATCCTCACCTATTTCCAACGCAACCGCCAGGAGTTGCACGAAATTCAGGAGCGGCTGCATATGCTGGTGACGCAGATGCCGGTGATGATAGATGCATTTGACGACGCGGGACATATTGTCTTTTGGAATCAGGAATGTGAGCGCGTCACCGGTTATACGGCCGCCGAGATGTGTTTCAACCTGGAGGCAGTCGTCTTGCTTTATCCAGATCCCATCTACCGGCAAAAGATGATGTCCCAATGGCAGGAACGAGGAAATGATTATCGAGAGTGGGAATGGGAATTGACGGGCAAAGACGGCCGTGTGCGCACCATTGCCTGGTCAAATATCTCGGACCATTTCCCCATTCCCGGTTGGGCTACCTGGGGTATTGGCGTGGATGTGACCGAACGCAAACAGGCAGAAGTGGCCCTGCGCCAGACGCAAAAAATGGAAAGCCTGGGCATATTGGCCGGGGGCATTGCCCACGACTTTAATAACCTGCTGACCGTCATCATGGCCCAAACATCATTGACGCTGCACCGGCTGGATGCTCAACATCCACTGCGGCCAAATCTGGAACACGTGCTCGCTGCTTCTAATCGGGCCGCCGACCTGACCCGGCACATGTTGGCTTTTTCCGGCAGAGGGCGTTTTATGGTACGGCCGTTGAACCTGAACGACATGGTGAAGGCCAACCTGCCGCTCATTCGCGCCGGTGTGCCTAAGCAGGTCGAAATTCAGGCCACTCTGGACGAATCGTTGCCGCTGGTGGAAGGCGACCCCGGCCAGTTGCAGCAGGTGGTAATGAACCTGATTTTGAACGGCGCACAGGCCGTAGGCGAACAGGCCGGGGTGGTGCAGGTGGAGACGGCCGTACATGATCTCACCGCCAATACAATCCCTGGGCGCGATTACCTGGGGCAGTCGCTGTCCCCTGGTAGTTATGTGAGTCTGACCGTGAAGGATAATGGGCAGGGCATGGATGAGGAGACCAGGAACCGCATCTTTGAGCCATTCTTTTCCACCAAAAAAGCCGGGCACGGCCTGGGACTGTCGGCGGTGTTGGGCATCGTGCAAGGGCATAAAGGTGGCATTTTTGTGTGCAGTCAGGTTGGCATGGGCGCTACCTTCCGCGTTTTGTTGCCGGTGGCGGCAGATGTTCTCCTTGAGCCAGAAGAAGTAAATATGGCAATGTCTACGGCCGTTACCGGCGCTGTGTTAGTCATTGACGATGAAGTCCTGGTGCGCCAGACGGTGCATGACATTTTGGCCGCTGACGGTATTCAAACCTTCCTGGCCGCTACCGGTGAAGAAGGATTGGCGTTGTTTCGTGAACACCAGGCGCAAATCAAACTGGTCTTGTTAGACCTTTCCATGCCCGGCATGGGCGGGCCAGAAACATCTCACGCCTTGCGCCAGATTGCCCCTAACTTGCCTGTTTTGTTCTCTTCCGGCTATGACCAGGCGGAACCCAGCCCGGCGGTATGGGCCGGGCAGCCGGTGGAATTTGTGGCCAAACCCTACCAGATGGAAAAACTGCTCACGGCCGTGAAACGACAGCTTTTAAGAACTCCGGAGTAAAACGGCTTTAGCCGCTTATTGTGAACGGCTAAAGCCGTTCTACTCCGTTTATTAAAGATGAACGAACAACGATGCTTGAAACAACTACTGGCTGATTGGCAACTGGCTGCCGCGCCAACCCCACCCCCGGTTTACGACGGGCCGGATGTTACCCTGACCGGCTTCACCGAAAAGAGCGGTGAGGCCGGGCCGGGCCGCTGTTTTGTGGCCCGTGTGCGCCCCACCGGCGACGGCCATCCCTATATCCCCCAGGCCATTGCCAACGGCGCTTCCATGATTCTGGCACAACGCAGCCCGGCGGAGGTGGGCGTGACGGTGCCCGATGGTGTGGCCTGGCTGCACGTGCCGGACACGGCCGTCGCCCTGGCCTGGCTGTCTGCGGCCTGGTACGGATTCCCCAGCCGCGAACTGGTGATGATTGGCGTCACCGGCACAAACGGGAAAACGACCACCGTCAACTTGCTCTACTCCATCCTGAAAACGGCCGGTTATAAAACGGGGATGTTGAGTACACTCAAAGCGGTCATTGGCGACCAGGAAGAGCCGTTGGAACTGCACGTCAGCACACCGGAAGCACCGGTGGTGCAGCGCTATTTACGGCAAATGGTGGCGGCGGGTATGACGCATTGTGTGCTGGAAACAACGTCTCACGGGCTGGCGCAGCATCGCGTCACGGCCGTAGATTTTGACACGGCCGTCATCACCAACATCACCCACGAACACCTGGATTATCATGGGACGTATGAGGAGTATGCTCAGGCCAAAGCCCGGTTGTTTGATATGGTAGCGGCCAGCGAACTCCATGCACGTAAACCGTTTCCTGTCACCAAAACAGCCGTGTTGAACCTCGATGATAGCTCTTACGGCCGTCTGGCTGCCATCCCCACCCCCCGCCAGTTTAGCTACAGCCTGGAAAACCCGGCCGCCGATATGCACACCACCACCTACACCACCGATCCCTGGGGCAGCTATTTTGAAATTGAAGTCAAGAGCCAGACGGTGGCCCGGCCGTACAACACCCTCCACTTACCCATCAAATCCAGACTGCTGGGCCTCTTTAGCATTTACAACATGCTGGCGGCGGCGGCCACCGCGTACACATTGGGCATAGACCCGGACGTGATTCAGGCGGGCTTGCAGGCAGTGGAACTGGTTCACGGCCGTATGCACCAGATTCAGCGGGGTCAATCCTTCATCGTCCACGTAGATTTTGCCCACACACCGGACGGGATTGACAAGGCCATCGGCGCGGCGCGGGGCATTTTGCAGCAGCGGGACAGCGGCGGGCGGATCATTGTCGTTTTTGGCAGCGCCGGGCTGCGCGACCCGGAAAAGCGGCGGCTGATGGCTGAAGTTGCTGCCGAAAAAGCTGACCTGACGGTGCTGACGGCCGAAGACCCGCGCACCGAATCGCTGGCTGACATTTTGGTGGTGATGGCGGCGGGCTGCCGGGCAAAGGGGGGGGTGGAAGAGCAGACGTTCTGGCGCGTGCCTGACCGGGGCCAGGCCATCTACTTTGCCCTGACCCTGGCACAAGACAATGATTTTGTGCTCATTTGCGGCAAAGGGCACGAGCAATCCATGTGTTTTGGTGTAATCGAGTATCCCTGGGATGACATTAAGGCCACAGAAACAGCGCTGGATGCATTTCTGGACGGCCGTGCTATGCCCAACTTAGGCTTGCCAACCTATCAGGAAACTACTCCTCAATAACAATTTCCACAAATGAGGTGCGGCGGGGGTAAACCCATATTTCCTGGGTGTATTTTTCGCTGCCGGCGGTAACGGTGACGCGATAATAACCGGCCTCCACATCATCAATGGCGAAGTTCTCGTTCCAGATATCATCGGCGTTTAGCGTTTCCTGGGCATAGGTGGTGGTGGCGGCGTAGCGAGAGGGGGCGTCAATACGTTCCAGGCGCACAGGCGCTTCATAGGCCAGCGCGCCATTGGCAAAGGTGACACGGCCCACGACTGTGCCCCGGTCTGGGAAGGGCCATAGCCACAACAGCGGGTTGCGTGTTGATTCGTAGTCGTTTTGCCCCACGCGCACCTCAAGGTGCATGTGTGGGCCATCAGCCACGCCAGTTGCGCCGGAGAGGGCAATGACCTCTTCCGCATCTACGTGTTGGCCGACGATCACGAGTGGCTGGCTGAGGTGGGCGTAGAGGGTAAAAACGGGCTGGTTTTTGTAGAGTGTGTCGTGCTGGATGATGACTAAATTACCGTAGAAGTTGGTTTCTGGGCCGTAGGCGGTGGCGGCGTCGTTCCCGGCGACGATGACTGTACCGCTGGCGGCTGCCAGGATTTCAGTATTGTAGGGCACATCAAATTCTACGCCGTGATGGGGGCGCAGTTCGCCGCCACGTGTACTGCCGTAGGGGTAATGCTTATTCGTCCAGACAACACCGCCTTCGGCCACGGGCCGCCGCAGCCAGTAATGATCATCGGGCATGGTTTGGGGCAGGGCCGGTGGCGTGAAAGTAGGTGGTAATGTGGATGTGGATGTGGGCGTGGCAAGGGGAGCAGGTGATGAGGTGGTGGTGATGGGGGGGATTGGCGTGGACGTAGGCGGAATTTGAGTGGGATCGGGCAGAGTGAAGGAGGGCATACTATCCTGGGGCACGGCCGTTTCCCCTGGTGCAGTAGGCGATACAAGCTGGAGTTGGGGAGGGGGCAAAATGGTAGCAGTGGTAGTGGGGGGTACGGCCGTGACGACCTGCTCCACATTCGCCACAGCCACCACCGGCTGTCCCTGGCAGGCGACTGATAATCCCAGGCAGCAGAGCAGAAACAGAACGCTGAAGCTTGCAGAAATTCGCCTGTTATAGTGGTTTCCTCTTTTCCTAACTATCTTTTGCATATTTGCGCCTTTGCGTCAGAAGGAGGCTAAAACTTTCCCCGTTCTCTGGCAGTGGCCATGACGGCTTCGGCAATCACGGCCGTTTCCCGTTCCAACGATTCTAGTTCTGTGTACCATTGTGCCACAAGCGCCTGATTTTGCAGATTGACAGCGTTGATTTTTACATTCATGGCGGCGATTTGTACGGCCGTGTGTGCCAATAACACCCCGGCCGCCGCATCGGTGGTGGCGTTTACATTGCCGATGCTGGCGACGATTTTGCCTAGCCGGGCCGCTTCCAGGCTGAGCCGGGCTACTTGCAGGGGCACTTCGGCCGCGCCAATGGTGGCATGTTCAATGGCCGTGGCGCGAATTTCTTCTGGTACATCCTGCTGGCGAATGGCTTTCATCACTGCTTCATAGGCGGCGGCGTCTTCCCGGATGGCGTTGGTAAGTTGAGCGCGTAAGCTGGTAGCCTGACTGAGTACAGTTTCCACCTGTTCCTGCACATCGGCGTACTTCTTTTTGCCCGCTGTCAGCCCGGCTACCATTTGGGCGAGGGCGGCAGCCAGTGCCCCAGCTAACGCTGCTGCTGAACCGCCACCAGGAGTAGCTGATGATGATGCCAGTGCGTCCAGAAAGGGATGAGGTGTGTAATCGGAAGAGGCTTCTTCTTCTAACAGGCGATATTCGAGTACCTGGCCGTCTTGCATGTCATCCAGTTGCAGGTAATACCGGGCCGTCTCCATGAGCGCTTTTTGGGGGATGAGACCCACCAGTTCAGCTTTGGTTATCGCGAGACCATAGCGGGCGGCTTCCCGTTTGACCATTTCTTGCACCCGGTAAATGGGGGTTTTATCGAAGTTGGTTAGATTCATACTCACCTGGGCCAACCCTTCTACCAGGAAACCTTTGGCCTGCACATAACGCAGGCCGCCGCTGGTGAAGCGAACAGCACGGGCGATTTGTTCGGCGATTTCCACATCGTCGCTGTTCAGATAAAGGTTATAGGCAATGAGAAACGGCCGTACCCCAATGACCGTTGCGCCCCATCTGGCCGGGACGGCGAGGCCATAATCCGGTTCGCGGGCTGGGGATTGGCCGATTTCCACTTTCCACTTTTCATATTCCCCTTTGCGGATGTCGGCTAGTTTTTCGCGTTCGGGGCGGGTGGCCGCATCGCCGTAGAGGTAAACGCAGATGCCTAATTCATCGCCGACCCGTTTTGCCAGCCGGTGGGCCATGTCCACGCACTCTTTGATGGTCATGTTTTTGATGGGAATGAAAGGGCAAACGTCGGTAGCGCCAATGCGCGGATGCTCGCCCTGGTGTGTGTCCAGGTCAATCAGTTCCGCGGCGGTGGCAATGGCGCGGAAGGCGGCTTCCTCCACGTCGGCAGGCACGCCAACAAAGGTGATGACGGTGCGGTTGTGGTCGGGGTCAGCGCTGATGTCTAGCAGGCGGATGCTGGCGCGAACGCTGCGGATGGCATCGGCGATGGCGTTGTAGATGGCCGGATCACGGCCGTTGCTGAAATTGGGAACACATTCAACCAGTTGATGCATGGGGGTAAATTCTCCTGAAATCTTGACGCAAAGAGGTGAAAGATGACAGGGCTGAATAAACGTCGTGCATCTTTGTGCCCTTTGCGGATCATTTATCCTGCAAACGGCCGTTTTTTATCACGAATGGGGGTGATGGGCGAACGATAGGGAGATGTTCTAGGGAATGGTTCACATTAAGACCTGACAACTTCGTTCAGACTTGCCAGGTCTTCTGCTGTTATGAGCGTGAGCGGCGCAGGCGATTTTTGACCTGCCGCCATTGCTGTTTTACCGGGTTCACATCTTCTTTTTCGATAGCCTCCCGGCTGTACCGGGCGCGCAAAAAAGCCTCAGTCAGCTCTTCGATCTCTGGCCTGGCGTCGGGCCAACTGGTTTTCATATCTTCGGCAAACTCCAGGGGCGTTTCGTCCGGGTGGCGTGGCTG
>CAYXUZ010000037.1:11605-42964 GCA_964467705.1 uncultured Ardenticatenaceae bacterium
ATCTGTTCACGGGGTGACAGGGCATTGATACGAATGAAGCGCCAGGGAGGAGATGACGGGGTGTTTTCTTGGGGGTGTACGGCCGTTTGCCATCTGTTTCGGGCGGTCTGGGCAAAATCACTGGCATAGTCGGCCACATCGTGCCACAAACTGCGCAGCCAGGTCAGCAGGCTGTGGCTGGCCCTGACCAGAAGAGTTGTATTCAGGCGTATGCCCCGGTCGCGCAGGAAAAAGGAGACTGCCAGAATAGACATTACGATGGCTACAGCCCAAAACGCCGAACTAATCAGCATTTGCGCCGTCTCATTAGGAGGAAGGGTCACATTAGGCATTGGTGTGGGAATGGGCGTGGGGGGAGGCGCGGTGGCGGTGGGGGTGACGGCGATCTCTGGCAGGGGTTGGTCTGCTAATGGCGCAAAAAACAGGCTAAGAAATACGGTGAGGAGGTAACTGAGGAAAACGAGAAGCTGTGCTACCAGGCCCAAAATCAACGCCAGTATCCGGCCAATGGCGAAGGTGGAACCCAGCGGTAAGAACATGGCAATGGTGGCTATGACGAGCAGTAGCCAGGTCGTGGTGCGGTGCCAGCTTCGCTCTATTTCTGGGGATTTACTGGCGCCTTCGTGCAGCCAGCGGGCATTGAGTGCCCCTAGCCGTGCCTGACCAAGCAGTAGTAGGCCGGCGACAAAATAGACGAACAATGACCAGACGAGTGTGGGGGGCAAGGCCAGGCGTTGCAGAGAGATGAAGCTTTCGGTGGAAATAGATATGGAGCGGGCATCTACGCCGGCTACGGCCGTGCCCATCGCCAGCATGACTCCACCCCAAATCCATTGGTGAAACAGCCCGGCCACAATTTCCATGCGGTTAGAAAAGGCCGGTTTTAAGCTAACGTCTTGTTCGCTGCGGGGGAGGGTGAAGTAATACACTTCGGCGTAGTCAATGGCCAGGTCGTTAAAGGCGTCACTGGCGCTGATAGCTCGCACCCAGGCCAGCAACAGCAATATCACGCTGACGATGAAGTACCAGTCAGCGACAATCAGCAGCGGGAAACGCAAATAGTCGGCTACCTGGCTAATGGCCGGGAAATTGTCGGCCACCAGCCAGGTATAAAGGCGCAAAATAAGGACAAAAATCAGAAATTCGGCGGCCCGGTAGGCCAGACGGTTCAATTGGCGGCGGTCGGGGTGGTTGAGCCAGATGGTGGTGTATACCCCCTCCAACGATACCAGAAAAAGGAGGGGCGCTAAGGCGCGATGGAGCCTGACCTGAAAAAACGCATCCATAACGGAAGCCAGGGCTGTAAAAAAGGCAGTTGTCACCAGGGCAATTAGTAAGGGTTGTACGGCCGTGCGTGACCATTTGTTGGTCATGTAAGCATATTGCTCACTCTCCACCACTTCTGTCATGGATGGTATCTTTTTTTGTTTTAAGGGGCGTCTGGTTTTCACCGCATTATCCTCACCGCGCCAGCAATGTTTCAGGTATATATCTCTGGGCGACGATCCTGAAATATGGGAATCCTGGCGCGAACGGCGGCTACCTGGGAGAGATCAATCGTGGCAGTGAGCAACTCGGCCGTTTCACCACGTTCAATCACGGTTTCACCCCAGGGATCAATGATGCAGGAATGGCCGAAAAATTGTGTACCTTTACTTTCGCCCACGCGGTTGCAGGCGACGATATACATCTGGTTTTCGATGGCGCGGGCGCGGAGTAGGGTTTGCCAGTGGGTTAAGCGGGGATGCGGCCATTCTGATGGCAGGAAGACAAGGGATGCACCTGCCAGGGCGTAAGCGCGGAATAGTTCGGGGAAACGCAGATCATAACAGATGGCCAGCCCGAAGCTGCCCCAGGAGGTGTGAATCAGGGTACGGCCGTCGCCCGCCGTCAGGTATTGGTCTTCATTCATCAACCGGAAAAGGTGGGTTTTGCTGTAAATGCCTAGCGGATGGCCGGTATGGTCGAAGTAAACGGCCGTGTTGCCGATGCGCCCGCTCCCCAGATCAGAAAGGCACGAACCGAGAATGGCAATGTGATGAGCCTGGGCCAGGGCGGCCACGGTGGCAAAAATGCCGGTGTCGGTAGGAGTGGCATAAGCCGGGCCGTTTTCCAGATCGTAGCCGGTAGACCACAACTCAGGGAAGACGATAAGGTCGGAGCCGCGACTGGCTGCCAGGCCCGTCATCTCTTGCACGGCCGTCAGGTTGGCTGCCGGATCACCCAATTGCACGTCAATCTGGCCCAACGAAATGTTTAGTTTCATCAAACGTCTCCTTGCCAGCCAATTCTAGCACAGAGATGCCATGTTGTGCTGAACGAGTGTTGAGCGAGGGCGACGTAGGTGTGATGAATTACGAAGAGGCTTCGTTCAGAAGATCCAGAATGGCGAGAACTTCTTCGTTTTCGGGAATGTCGGTCATATCATGCCCATAATGCACAAACCGGGCTACACCAGCCTCATCCACAATCACCTGGGCAGGCATACGTCCCATTTTGAAGAGGCTTACCTGTTGCCCGTACAATTTAAGGACAGTATGTTTGGGGTCAGGTAGCCCCATAAAGGGCAGTTCCTCTTGTTGCCAGTATTCGCGGAAGGCGCTCGCACTTTCTGGGCCAACGACCACAATTTCAGCATGTCTTTCCACAAATTCGTCGTAATCACGGCGCAACTGCGCCATATGCCGGCGGCAGTACGGTCAGGTAAAACCGCGATTGAACACCAGCACGACCTGTTTTTCGCCGCGAAAATCGGACAGGCGAAATGGACGGCCGTTAAAGTCCGCCAGCTCAAAGTCGGGTGCTGGTGTATTGATTTCTACTTTGTTTCCCATTTTACGTTTCCTTATCTGTTATGAACCTTGGCTTTGCAATCACCGTTTTTAGTTTTAGACCAAACGGCCGTAAAAACAAGGCGGGGTTTAGTAAAAACTCATATGGTGGAATATTTGCCAGACGGCCGTAACTCTGCCACAATCGGCGTTGTCTAGGTGTTTGCGTGTCTGAGTCTTCTCGTGAACACATAAACACAATAACATCGGCATACTTGAACACCGCTTATGTCTTACCTGGCGAACCGTATTCAACAATTTGGCGTGACCATCTTCACCGAGATGACAGCGTTAGCTGTGCAGCATCAAGCCGTCAACCTGGGGCAGGGGTTTCCTGACTTTGCTGCGCCTGATTTTCTCAAAGAGGCCGCCAGGGAAGCGATTGCGGCTGATGTGAACCAGTATGCGCCCAGCTACGGCCGTCCTTCTCTCAAACAAGCCATCGCCACCAAAGTAAAACGCCACTACGCATTGGATGCTGACCCCGACCATGAAATCCTGGTGACGCATGGGGCCACAGAAGCCTTGTGTGCCGCCATTCTAGGGCTGGTCAATCCGGGTGATGAAGTTATTCTGTTTGAGCCGTTTTATGATTCGTATGTGCCCAATGTGACTTTGGCAGGAGGCGTGCCGCGCTTTTACACCTTACGCCAGCCGGAGTGGCGGATTGAGCGTGAAGAATTGGCCGCTCTGTTCAGCCCCAAGACGAAGCTCATCGTGGTCAATACTCCCCATAATCCTACTGGCAAGGTATTTAGCCGGGAAGAGTTGGGGCTGATTGCGGAACTTTGCCAGGAGCATGATGTATTGGCGCTGACGGATGAGGTGTATGAACATATTGTGTTTGACGGCCGTAGCCACCACCTGCTGGCCCAATTCCCCGGCATGGCCGATCGCACTCTGACCATTTCTAGTCTAGGCAAAACCTTCAGCGTCACTGGCTGGAAGATCGGGTGGGTCATTGCCCATCCGGACTTGCTGCGGGCCGCTTTCCGCACGCACCAATTTATGACCTTCTGTGGCGCGGCGCCCTTGCAGGAAGCGGCAGCCATCGCCCTGACAGCCAGAGATGATTATTACACTCAGCTTGCCGATGATTATCAAACCAAACGGAACTATCTGATGCAAGTGCTCGCCGCAGCCGGTTTGCCGCCTATTGCCCCGGCCGGCACTTATTTTGTCATGGTGGACATTAGTAAGTTAGGTTTTCCTGATGATGTGGCTTTTTGTCGTTACCTGACAACAGAAGTTGGCGTAGCGGCCATTCCCCCCAGTGCCTTTTACCATAACCCGGCCGATGGGGTGCGGCTGGCCCGGTTTGCCTTCTGCAAATCGCAGCCGACGCTGGATGAAGCCGCCAGACGGCTGCAAAAATGGCGAGACTTACAAATTAACGGGAGAACGTGATGGACGCGATGAACCCTACCCAAGAGGAATGGCGGCAGTTGTATGCGGTAATGGATCGGGTGAAAGAAGCCGCGCCCTGGGAATGGATGAATGAAACCGAGATTTTTGGCGTGCAGAACCCGGAAACCGGTGAGTTGGGGTTTGTCAGCGTGATGGGCAGCCTGGGTGAACACCTGGCGGTGGCTGTTTATTTGGGCGAAGAGGGTCTGGCGGGGTTCTGGGAAATGCAGTTTGCCGGACCATATCTGACGCCTGACCTGGTACTGAATACGCCGCAGTTGCAGGCTTCCTTTGAAGACCGGAATACCCTGCACCAGAAAGATCGGGATGTGATTAAGCAGTTGGGCCTGAAATATCGTGGGAAACAGGCCTGGCCGCAGTTTCAAAGTTACGCGCCTGGTGTTGTGCCCTGGTATCTGACGGCCGTCGAAGCCCGTTTTCTCACCCATGCTCTGGAACAAACACTTACCGTAGCTGCTTGCCTGAAAGACGATCCAACGCTTTTAGAAACGGAAGACGACGATGAATATCTGGTTCGTGTTCCCACGAATCAGGACGGGAACCTGGTTTGGCGTGATGAAAAACAGCGGGTGCAGTCACCTGAACCCCGCTCAATTTCCGTCTATCTGGACAAGCGGGCCATTGAAGCCGTTAAGAAACTGCCGCCTACTCTGGGCACGATTGACATGGACTTCTTCTGGACGCCAGTGCCAGTTTTAGAGGGGCAGGCACGGCCGTATTACCCGTATATGCTCATTGCGGCAGAGCCAGCCAGTGGCATGATCCTGGCCAGTGAGACGATGATCGCCGTGCCTTCAATGGATGAGATGTGGGCGACCATGCCGATAAAAGTGGGTCAAATTTTGGCCCGACTGCGGCTACGCCCTGGTTTTATCCGTGTCACCTCAGAGCCGTTAGCCGACTTTTTAGCGCCTTTAGCCGAGCATCTGGACATCCAGCTGCAACTGGTAGATGAATTGCCAGACCTGGAGGGCATCAAACAAATGCTGGTCGGCTTTTTAATGCGATAATAGTGAACTGATCGGTAATTGGGCAGTGGCTCAATGCCTGCTCAAACCTTTGTTCCGGGCAGCGTGAAATAAAAGGTGCTGCCTTGTCCTGGCTCACTTTCCACCCCCACTTCCCCGCCTAATTTTTGGATGATGCGTCTGACGATGGATAGCCCTAACCCATATCCCTGGGCACGTGCTTGGCCAAGACGGGTAAATTCGGTAAATAGCGTGTGTTGGTCAGATGAAGTGAGGCCACGGCCGTTATCTTGCACCCAAAAGCGCACCATACCATCTCGCTGCGGGGCGCCGCCTACACTTAGACGGGGCGGTTGACCACCATATTTCATACCATTACTCAAATAATTGACCCAAACTTCTTCAACCCAGGGGGCGTATCCCCAGGCGATAGGCCAATCAAAGGGCGGGTAGATTTCTGCCTTATGCTCCATGATCATATGTGCCAGTTGGCGTTGAGCCTGGGCCACAATATCGGCCATGTTTAGCGGTGCTGGTTGTACCTCTTCTTTGCGTAATGACGCCAGCAACAGTAGTTCGTTGACAATGTTGATCTGTTTCTGCACATTGCTTTGCACCAGGGCAAACTGGGCAGCCAGATGTTGTAGGTGGTGTTTGCTCAATTCGTCGGCAATCAGATCGGTATGCCCCAGAATGACAGCCAATGGCCCTTTGAGATCATGGGCAACGGTGTAGGCGTAGGCTTCCAGATCGGCGTTTTGCTCTTGCAGGCTTTTTTGTAGGTTGCGAATGGTAAGATGGGTGCGCAGACGGGCTAATACCAGATCCATTTGCAATGGTTTGGTAATGTAATCTACGGCGCCCATTTCCAACCCTTTTACCTCATAGTGGGCGTCATGAACGGCCGTCATAAATACAACAGGTATTTCTTGATGTGTTGGATGAGCTTTGATGCGGCGTAGCGCCTCATAACCATCCATTCCCGGCATCATAACATCTAGTAGGATAATGTCTGGACGGGTGTGTTGCAGTCGCTCCAGAGCACTAAAGCCATCTTGAGCCACGACCACATGATAATCGGCGGCTTGTAACGCCTCAAATAAAAGGGATAAATTGGTAGTGTTATCGTCTACAATGAGGATAGATGCTTTGCTCATAGTCTGAAAACAAAGTAATACTCAACGGAACATCACTGTCGCCAATACTCTTTTTAGTTCATTCACCTGGAAAGTCTGGGCTAGATACTCAACATCCTGCAAAAATGGCTGGCAGTGGGGAAACGTTTGGGTCAGATAAGTAACAGTATGGCGAATGGCAGCAATATCACCCTGCAAAGTTTGAGCATACAACCTGGTCAGTTCTGTTAGCGGTGGGATATCACCAGGAGAGATAGCTTCTGGATGCCCGGCTTCAATGGGAGTTCGGTATGTCACTTCTGCATCCTCCGTTTCACCCTCTACCCCGTGCATAGGAACAGTGAACGCAAATTTGCTGCCCTTTCCTACCTCACTACTCACCTCCAATTGACCCCCCATTAACTCAATGAGGCTGTGACTAATGGCTAAACCCAACCCGGTCCCTTCGGCGCGCTGCTGCGCCTCACCTAGCTGTTGGAATGGCTCAAAAATTCGGTGCAAGTAACCGGGGTCAATGCCAATTCCCGTATCTTCAACTGTGAATTGAAGCCAGATCGGTGCCGAGTTTGCCGGGAAGGGGCCGGTGCGCTGTATTTGTAACATAACCTGACCGTGTGCTGTAAATTTAACAGCATTGCCCAGCAAATTGACAAGAACCTGGCGTAATCGCTTTTCGTCGCCAATAACGGCCGTAGGCAGCCCGTGTGCTTGCATCACAAATGTTAGCCCTTTTTCTTCGGCTTGTACCCTGATCATACCCCCAATTGTCTGCAAAAAAGGAGTTAATTCAAAAGCCCCCAATGACAATTCAAACCGACCGGACTCAATTTTTGCCAGATCGAGTAAATCATTGATCAGGGTCAACAAGTACTGCCCACTTTGCTCAATAGTAGACACCTGACGTTGCTGGCGCTCATTTAAACCCTTGTCTTTTTTGAGTAGTTGGGTGTACCCTAACACACCACTCAGTGGTGTACGTAGTTCATGGCTGAGGGTGGCTAAAAACTGGCTTTTTGCCCGGTTTGCCGATTCGGCCGCTTCTCTCGCTTGATGCGCCTCTTTATAGAGCCGTGCGTTGCGTATAGCCACAACAGCTTGATTAACAAAAGACTGGGCGATCTGCACTGCTCTCTCACTATAGGCGTCTACGGTAAAACTGTCGGCCGTAATAACGCCAATCACATCATCCTCTTCCAACAATGGTACGGCCATCCAACTGCGAATACGCGGTACCTGCTCCCAATCCCAGGCGAGGTGCCACTTTGCCTCTTGCCGCACATCAGCTACCAGGTAGGGTTGGCGCGTGTAGAGGGGGAAGTAAGTGGGGTCATCATAAGGCTGTCGGGCAAAATTCCCTTCCTCTGCCTGCCCCAGAATGGAACTGCCGTAATGTACCAGATCATTCCCTTCACGCAGGAAAATACCAGCGCTATCATAAGGAATAACCCGGCGCAACTGCTGTAAGATTCTGATGAGCAAGGGGCGCATTTCCAACCCACTGTTAAGAATAAGGGCCACTTCTTGTAGGCTTTCGGCCAATTCCTTTTCCGATTGCCAGGTTTCAAACAGACGGGCATTTTCAATGGCCACAGCTGCCTGAGCAGCCAGTATCCTAAGTAGTTGTATTTGGGCGGCTGTGAACTTCTGTCCAGGCGGAGCGGCTACCAATAATACGCCAAGCATGTCGCCAGTACGCTGAATGGGAAAACCTGCCAGGGCGCGATGCTGGATGACGGGGACCAAATGGGGAGCATGGCCTTCCCATTTAGCATAATCCTCTACAATCAGTGGCTCACCTTGTTGCCACACCTTTCCTGCCAGTCCCTCCCCGCGCACCAGTTCAATATCTGCACGTGGCCGCCTTTGGTTGATGGTTGCGGCGATCTGCAGCCGATCCTGCTCAGGCTGGCACAAATAGAGGCCGCCGATGTCTGTCTGTAGCATATCAGCTACAAGTCGGACAATTTTTTGCAGTAATTCTTTCAGGTCAAGCTCGGCCAGTAGTTCTAGTCCTGCTTGCAATAGTTCATCAACAGGAATTATCTGCTGTAAATGGTTTGGTGGGTGACTCATGATAGCGTTGGTAACACCGCATGTACGCTTGTCAAAAATTATAACAGTTTGGGTGCGTTGAAGCTGGCGATGTGTATTGGCAAGTATAACATGCTAACTTCTTTTGGTAGATACCCCATTAGTCATTTCTGGTCTCGACCGCAATATCGTTAGACGATTGTCTAATAAGCTGTTATAATTTTTGTCTGAGAATTTTTGTCCTTCATTTTCTAACATAAGGAGCAACCATGAACGTACAGTTTAACCGGTATTATCGTTATGATGAGTTAACGGCCGTCCTGCAACATTGGGCCGAACAATACGCTAACCTTTGTAGACTGGAAAGCCTGGGTAAAAGTTATGAAGGGCGAGACATCTGGGTACTTACGCTTACGAACTTTGACAAAGGCGCAGATAATGAAAAACCAGCCTATTGGGCCGATGGCAATATTCACGCAACTGAGGTGTCTGCTTCAACGGCGGCACTCTATCTGGCGCACAGATTGTTGACGCAGTATGGGCAAGACGATAAAGTGACCTATGCGTTGGATACGCGCGCCTTTTACATTGTGCCCCGGCTGAACCCGGATGGGGCGGAGTGGGCATTGGCCGGCCGGCCCCAATATGTTCGCAGCAGCACACGGCCGTACCCGCGCACCGATGAACTGGATGGGCTGCACCAGGAAGATGTGGACGGCGACGGCCGTATCCTGCAAATGCGCCTCAAAGATCCCAACGGCTCCTGGAAACCCCATCCCGACGAACCACGTCTGATGATCCCCCGTGAGCCGGATGAGCCACCCGGCGGCAACTTCTACCGCCTCTTGCCCGAAGGCCGTATTAAAAATTACGACGGCGTCCTCATTAAAGGAGCCCCGCCGCTGCAAGGACTAGATCTGAACCGACAGTTCCCGGTTTTTTGGGAGCCAAACCAGCAAGGCGCCGGCCATTACCCTGGCAGCGAACCGGAACCGGCGGCAGCAATGCGCTTTGTGGCCACTCACCCCAACATTACCGGGGCTGTTAGTTTCCATACCTTTAGCGGTGTCTATCTGCGCCCGCCGACGAAAGGTGCAGATGACACCCTGCCCACTCCCGATCTATACACCTATAAAGCACTGGGCAAAAAAGCAGAAGAAATGACTGGTTACCCGGCCATTTCCGTTTTTCACGATTTCAAATATGACCCCAAAGAGTACATTAAAGGCACGTTTGATGATTGGATGTATGAGTATCTGGGTGTGTATGCCTGGACATGCGAGATTTGGAGTGTGCAGCGACAGGCGGGTATCAAGGAATACAAATACATTGACTGGTTCCGCGAACACCCGGTGGAAGATGATCTGAGAATTTTGAAGTGGAATGATGAAGTGTTAGACGGGGAGGGGATTGTGGAGTGGTATGAATTTGACCACCCTCAGTTAGGTAAGGTGGAGTTGGGCGGCTGGCATAACTTTGTCACCTGGCGCAACCCGCCATACAAGCTGTTGGAGAAGGAGATCGCGCCGCTGGCCGACTTTGCTATTTACAGTGCGCTGGTTTCGCCGCGTCTGGAATGGTATGACGTGATGAAAAACAGCAACGGCCGTATCCACCATCTGCGTGTCGTCGTTCACAATACCGGCTGGCTGCCCACCAACATCAGCAAGCGCGCTCTGGAAATGAAAGTAGTGCGTGAACTGGAAGTAGATATCAAACTGCCAGACGGGGCCAGACTGCTCACCGGGCAAGAAAAGACGATGTTAGGGCAGTTGAGTGGCCGTGACCAAAAGGGGAAATTTCCTATGTGGAGTGACGACAGTACCAGCGAACGGGCCAAGGTGGAATGGGTGATTGAAGCAGAGCCGGGCAGCGTGGTGGAAATCACGGCCGTACACCTCCGCGCCGGCGCCATTCGCCAGAATATAACCTTATGAGGTATGGGGGCGTTTCGCACCCCATACCTCATAAGCCCAGCAAGATACCGGCAATGGTGAAATAGATAAACAGGCCGGTAGCGTCTACAAGGGTACTCATGGCCGGGCCGGAGACGACGGCGGGATCAATGCCCACCCGCTCGGCAACCACCGGCAGCAATGCCCCCAGGCTGTTGGCCCAGACCAAAATCGCAAAAATGGCGACTGACACGGTAAGAGCTACCCGACCCGTTGTGCCCCAGAGCAGGGCACGGCCGTAGGCCACCACCGCCATCACCACCCCCAATAACAGGCCAATGCGTACCTCATGCCAAAACGGCCGCCACATTTTCTTGGTTTCCAACTCCCCTAATGACAGTGCCCGGATGACCGTGCTGGTCGTTTGTGATCCAGCATTACCCCCCGTGCCAATCAGCAGCGGAACGAAAAAGGAGAGCGCCACGACCGCCTGAATCTCCGTTTCAAAGTGGCGCAAGACACTGCCGGTCAATGTTTCCGTGAGAAAGAGCAGCAGCAGCCAGCCGATTCGTTTGCGGAACACACTGGCAATCGAAGTATCCAGATACGGCCGATCCAATGGTTCCGTCGCGCCCAATCGCTGGATGTCCTCTGTGGTCTCCTCTTCCAGCACATCCACCACGTCATCAATGGTAATTACACCCATCAGGATGCCTTCTCCGTTCACCACCGGCAGCGCCAGTAAATCATAACGGGACATCAACCGGGCACATTCCTCCTGGTCTGTGCCTGTCGGAACGGAGAACACTTCCGCTTCCATCAACTCCTGCAAGGGCGTGGTCGGGTCGGCCACAATGAGTTGGTGCAGATTCACCATGCCCACCAACCTACCGTAACGGTCGGCCACAAACAGGGTGGAGATGTCTTCCTCGTCAGGCAGCCGGTTGCGGATGGCCGTCAGGGCATCCGCAGCCGACATTCGCCGTCGCAGCGCCAGAAACTCGGAGGTCATAATGCCCCCAGCTGTGTCGTTGGGGTGCAGCTGCAACGGCCGTATTTCGTCCGGGTCTTCCAATGCTTCCAGCACAGTCTGCGCCTGCTTCGTTTCCATGCTGCCCAGCAAGTCAGCGGCCTCGTCGGGGGCCATCTCGTCTACGATGCGTACGGCCGTTGCCGTCGGCAGCGCGGCTACCAGTTCGGCCGCTTCCATATCATCCATCTCTACCAGGATATCGGCGGCTGCATCTGGCGCAAACTCTGGCAGCAGTGTTTGCTGGTCATCGTCATCCAGTTCCGACAGCAAATCGGCCTGATCGGCCGGATACAAACGCTCAATGACGGCCACCGCCTGGGCTACATCGTCGCGCTCCAACGAGGCACGTACCTGTGCCAGGATTTCTTCTAACTGTGTAAATGACATGGGTCACCTCCAGGTTTGTTTTCCCTGGAGGCGGAACGTGGGGAACCAAACAACCAGGGGCTACAGTATGCGGTTGATTGGTCTGGCAATCATTGTCCAGCGACTACTGCCAGGCTCTAATTGGTTATTCACTCTTGTCTCCATTTGAAATTTTGGGGCACATCATACCCCGATATTGAACGAAGGGATTCTAGTCCCCCGGTAGCGAGAAGTCAACAAATTCTATTAACAGCTACACTACATTTTGACTCTGTTCACCAGGTGTTGCATCACTTCTTGCCGCGCAATTTTGCCGGATGCCGTGAGAGGCAGGTCAGGCGTGAAATCAATGTGGCGCGGGATTTTGTAACCGGCCAATCGCTGGCGGCAAAATTGTGTGAGTTCAGCTGTGGTCACGGCCGTGCTTCCTTTTACCACTACTGCCGCTGCTACCACTTGTCCCCAGGTCGCATCTGGCAGCCCCACCACACAGGCAGCAATCACGGCCGTGTGGCTTTTCAGCACAGCTTCCACTTCTACCGGATATACGTTTTCACCACCGGTTACAATTAGATCGCTGCGTCGCTGCACTATCCACAAATCGCCGTCTACGTCTATATAACCCATATCTCCAGTGTGAAAAGCATTGTCAGCCAATGCTACTTCCCCCCAATACCCTGTCATCACCGTGGGGCCACTAACTAGAATCTCGCCGATTTCGCCGGGCGGTAATTCACAGCCGTCCACACCCACAATGCGCACGGTGGTAAAAAGCAATGGCCGTCCCACACTGCCCGGTTTACGCAGCACATCCGCCGGGTGCATCGTGGCGACCTGTGAGGCTGCCTCTGTCAGGCCATACGTCGGGGCAATGGGCACACCCGCCGCCAACGCTTCTGCCAGTAAATCAGGGGAAAGCGCCGCCCCACCGATCAATGCTAACCGCAGTGTCTCTGGCCAGGTTGCCCGGCTTGCCAATAGTCGCGCCAGCATCGTTGGCACCAGGGAAATGAGCGTAACTGGTTGATGGTCAAGACTGTCATTCACAGCCGTCAGATCAAACCTGGGATGTAGGTCAACGGCCGTACCATATAAACAACTTCGCCAGATTACTGCCAGCCCACCTACATGGTACAACGGCAAACAACTCAACCACAGATCATTCGGCAGTATTCCCACCCGATAAGCTGATGCCATAGCACCGTAAAAATGATTGGCAAACGTTAATATTGCCCCTTTGGGTCTCCCTGACGTACCGGAGGTAAACACCACTGCCTGCGCCCGGTTCAAATCAAAAGGGTGAGGCTGGAAATGTGGATCAATAAATATAGTTGCTGTATCCAGCCACTCCTCATCTACTGGCAGATAGTGAGCGTCACCAACCACCTCCCTAGTCACCATCTCCGGCGCACACAAAACCAGCTTACATCCCACATGCGTCACCTGCCACTGCCACTCGGGTGGCGTCAGGCGCGTGTTCAATGGAACCAGCACGGCCCCCAGTCGGGCCAACGCATGAATCAAGCATACATATAGCAGGGAATTGGGCAGCAGCGCTCCCACCAGATCACCTGGCTGCACGTTCAAAGCTACTAACCGGGCACAGCAGCCATCAACCATCTGGTTCAACTCTGCATAGCTCCACTGCCGTTCGCCCATCTGCATTGCTAACTGCATGGGCGAAGCCGCTACCCGGCTACCAAGCCAATCTTTTTGTGCTTCCACCATTATCGCCAAAACAAAACACGCTGCGAAACTTTTGCAGCGTGCCTATTATTTGATACAAATCTGATGACGACAAGAAAGTGAAAGTGCCTTACTCCTCGCTAGTGTTAACTTCTGCCCGGTTGCGATAGCGATACGTAATGCGACCACGCGCCAGATCATATGGTGTCATTTCCACCCGCACCCGGTCTCCCAACAAGATGCGAATGTAATACTTGCGCATACGACCAGACAGATACGCCAACACCTGATGCCCATTATCCAACTCTACTTTGAACTGGGTATTTGGCAGCAGTTCCACAATGGTGCCTTCCACTTCCAATTTGTCATTCTTCGCCATACTTAAATTTCTTCATCTTCCTGTGGTTCAGTTTCCTCAACCACAGCTTCAGATTCCTCAGCCTCCGTGATTTCTTCAACAGCTTCTTCCACTGCCACTTCTTCCATTTCCATTTCTTCCATTTCCACGCTGTCGGTCATCTCTTCGGCTGTGTTTTCCACTTCGGCAACGGCGTCCACGGCCATTTCCACTATGGCTTCTGGTTTGGCGCTCTCTTGCTTCTTTGCGGCTGTTGCGCTTGCTTCGGCCTGTTTGCGAGACATCCACTCGATCTGCTCGTTGGCACTTACCTGCCGCAGACTCAAACCAATTCGCTGCCGGTCTTTTTCAACGCTCACCACACGCAGCAGGTGGGTTTCGCCTTCTTTCACCACCTCACCGGCATTCTCAACCTGCCCACGTGAAAGCTGTGAAAGATGTAGCAGCCCTTCCACACCCGGCTCAATTTCAGCGAATGCGCCATAGTCCACAATGCGGGTGATGCAGCCTTCTACCAACTGATTGATGTGATACCGTTCTTCTACCGTGTCCCAGGGATTGGGGAGCAGCTTTTTGCGGCTGAGGCTGATTCGCTGGTCATCGCGGTCAATTTTCATCACGTAGACATCAATTTCATCCCCCACCTTTACCACTTCACGAGGATGGTCAATGCGATGCCAGGCGAGTTCCGAGATATGAACCAGTCCATCGGCGCCGCCCAAATCAACGAAGATGCCAAAGTCACGCAGGCCACTCACACGGCCGTGTAACACATCTCCTTCCTGCAAGCGGTCAAGCAGTTCCCCTTTCTGCAACTCGTCCCATTCTTTCTGAGCGTCACGTTGCGAAAATACCAGGCGGCGACGGTGGCGGTCTACTTCAATGACTTTCAACGGGATTTTCTGTCCACGCAGTTTTGCCAGTTTCTGCTGGCGCTGCCGATCATTGAGACCGCGTGTCAATGCGGCCAGATGCGAAGCGGGAATGAAACCACGTAAACGGCCGTATGGCACAATCGCGCCACCCTTGTTATAACCGATCACTTCCCCTTCAAAAATGTCGCCTGTTTGCATCAACTGTTCGGCTTCAATCCAGTCCTGGTTCATCTTGGCCAGATGGATAGATACCTGCAAACTGTCCGGCGCCTCCGTGTTCATCACGTATACGGAAATCTCATCATTCACATGAAGTTCAGCTCGCTCTTCAGGCTCCAGTTTGGCCAGATCTGTGCTGGGCACAATCCCATCCCGTTTCAGGCCCAAATCCACAATAACACCCTGCTGTGTCACCGCTACAATGATCCCCTTGCGAATGTCACCAACCTGGGGCAGCTCATAATCATGCGTTTCCAAAAACTCTTCAAAATTGGTATCTTCCATCATGCTTAAACTATCTCTTCTCAAGTGGTATAGGATAAAAAAACTCGACCGTCACACGAGTTTTTTTGTGGGACTGGCCGAGTCATTTTTAAAATATGTGTCGTTTACGAACCGGTATTCAGGTTTATACTTTGCGGTACAAATGCCTCCGAAAATACGCAAACAGGAATGTTTAGGTATTTCACAGGTTTACAAATTGGTAAACAACGCCAAAATTGGGATGATCCAGCCAACAGTACCCAAGCGCGGGATTATAGCGGTACACACTGGGCTTGTCAATTTTAACCCATTCGTACTGCAAGCTGAAAAGTTATCCAGGCGTTTTTGTCCACACAGGCGGTTTTGACCTGTTTGTGCTAAATTTGTTTGCATACTTTATTGTAAGGAGGCAATCATGCGCAAAACAGTCATAATCGTGCATGGCGGGGCGGGGGACTGGGATCTAGCTTCGGCGCGGCTGGCGGTGGCAATGGAGGCTTGCCAGAAAGCGGCTGAGGCCGGACAGCGTGTATTGTTGGCAGGAGGGAGTGCATTGGATGCGGTGGAAACGGCCGTGCGTATTCTGGAGGATTGCCCGGTGCTGGATTCTGGCCGGGGCAGCTACCCCAATCGGAATGGGGAGATCGAGATGGATGCGCTGATCATGGACGGCCGTACACTTAACCTGGGCGCCGTAGCCGCCGTTCAGCGCGTCCGTTATCCCACCAGCCTGGCCCGCCGCGTGATGACCGACACGTCACACCACTTTCTGGTGGGGGCCGGTGCCGAGGCATTTGCCGACAGCATCGGCTTTCCCCGCTGTGAACGGGCCGACCTGTGGGTGCCAGAAATGGCGGCGCAATCGCAACCTGCGCCCACCAGCGATACGGTTGGTGCGGTCGCCTTAGACGCGGATGGTAATCTGGCAGCGGCCACTTCCACCGGCGGCACACGCTACAAAATGCCGGGGCGGGTGGGCGATAGCCCATTGGTGGGCGCGGGTGGGTATGCGGATAATCGTACGGCGGCCGTCAGCGCCACCGGGCACGGCGAGTCCTTGATGAAGGTGCTGACGAGTAAACAGGTGTGTGACCTGGTAGCTATGGGCTTTTCGGCGCAGTTGGCCGGGGAGACGGCCGTGCGCCTGCTGACAGAACGCACCGGGGGCGAAGGTGGCCTGATTGCCATTGACTATCTGGGCCAGGTTGGTATTGCCTTTAATACAAAAGCAATGCCTTTTGCTTATGTTATGGGGAATGAAGTTACTGTGGTGAGGGCGCTCCCGGCTTAGTTGAGTGGGAGACCTCCGAGGTTTCAAAAACCTCGGAGGTCTGTAGAAGTCACATTCCGTTTAGTAGAAGTCGTATTCCCCTCAAAAGCTAAGAGTTTTCTCCATATGTTTGCAGGAAACGGATGCTGGCTTCAATGCCATTGAAGTAATTGGGCAGGAAAAAGCGTTCGTTGGGGGCGTGAATTTGGTCGCTGACCAGGCCAAAACCGAGTAAAACCGTTTCCAGACCCAGGTGCGTTTGAAATTCACCCACCACCGGTATGGAGCCACCTTCGCGCATGAAAATGGGGACACGGCCGTAAGTCTCCTGACATGCTTTTCGGGCCGCTGCCATCGCCGGATGATGTAGGTCGCTAATGCTGGCCGGCGCTCCGCCATGCCAGCCCAGTTGGTAAGTCACGGTGGGGGGCATAATGTCCGCCAGATAGTTTTGTAAATGAGCTTGAATTTCGGCCGGATCCTGGTCGGGCACCAGGCGCATGGAGAATTTGGCATGGGCGTGTGCAGGCAAGACTGTTTTGCCGCCGGGGCCGGTATACCCGCCGATAATGCCATTGATATCCAAAGTCGGTCGTGCCCCTAATCGCTCCACCAACGTGTAATCCGGCTCGCCCCAAGGCCGCGGTGTGCCGGTTTCCGCCAACCAATCAGCTTCATCAAAGGGATATTGGGCCAGCAGGTGGCGCTCTTCGTCGGTCAACGGCCGTACCCGATCGTAAAAACCTGGGATGAGGACACAGCCGTTTTCATCTTTCAGTTTGGCAATAAGATGCCCCAATACATTCAACGGGTTATCCACGCCACCACCAAACGTGCCGGAGTGCAGGTCGCGCTGTGGACCATAAATGTCCAGCAGTACATAACACAAACCTCGCAGCCCGTACACGATGGAAGGTTGAGACGGGCTAACCATCGCTGTATCGGAGACCAAAGCCACATCCGCCGCCAGCAGTTCTTTGTGCTCAGGAATAAACGCTGACAAACTTGGCCCGCCCATCTCTTCTTCGCCTTCGATGATCAATTTGACGTTGACAGGCAGATGCCCGTTTGTTTTCAATAATGCCTCTACCGCTTTCACATGAGCATACACCTGCCCCTTATCATCCGATGCCCCCCGCGCATACAGATAATCGTCGCGGATGGTGGGTTCAAAGGGTGGACTGTGCCACAGGTCAAACGGTTCGGCCGGCTGCACATCGTAATGACCGTAAATGAGCACGGTGGGCGCATCGGGCGCGTGTAGCCAGTCAGCATAGACTAGCGGATGGCCGGGGGTGGGGATGAGGCGTGCGTTTTCCAGGCCAACGGCCGTGAGCGATTCCACCAACCACGCCGCCGCCCGCTGCACATCGGGCTGATGTTCCGGCTGGGTACTGACGCTGGGAATACGCAAGAATTCAATCAATTCGGCCAGATGGCGCTCACGGCTGTTTTGGGCATAGGCTATGGGGTCAGACATTCCATTACTCCGTTCGGTTTTACCAGTCCAAGTAGGTATAATCGGCGGGATTATAGCGAACAGAAGGGCAAAACGAAAAACGGCATGGATAAAGTGGACGACAATGAGGAAATGAGCATTGCGGCGCTGGTGGAAAGTGTGTTGTTTGTTTCCAGCGGGCCAGTGCCGGTGGCGCGGCTGGCGAAGGCATTGGAAGTGCCAACGGCCGTGATCAACCAGGCATTACAAACGCTGACGGCCGATAACCAGACACGTGGCCTACGCCTGCAATGGAGCGGCGACGCCGTGCAATTGACCACCGCCCCCGCCGCCAGCAGCGCCATTGAACGTTTTTTAGGGTTGGAATTGACCACCCGCCTCAGTCAGGCGGCGCTGGAAACATTAGCCATTATCGCCTACATGCAGCCCGTCACCCGGCCGCACATTGACCAGATTCGCGGCGTCAATTCGGATGGTGCGTTGCGCAGCCTGTTGAGCAAGGGGCTGATTGAGGAGATCGGCCGCCAGGAAACGCCCGGCCGCCCCATCTTGTATGGCACCACGCCAGAATTTTTGCAGCACTTTGGCCTGATGATGCTGGAGGAGTTGCCGGAATTGGTGGAAGAGAAAGAGGAGATTGAGAGATTGGGTGATTAGGAGATTGCACGTGTTCGCCTATCTCTCAATCTCCCAGTCTCATGTAACAACATGGAAGAACGGCTACAAAAAATTATGGCCCACGCGGGTATTGCCTCGCGGCGGGAATGTGAAAAGTTGATTGAGGAGGGGCGTGTAAAGGTCAACGGCCGTGTCGCCCAACTAGGTATGAAAGTAGACCCGACCACAGACCGCATTGAGGTGAACGGCCGTGTCATTGACGCCCGGCAGGTGGATTTCATCTACATCGCCCTGAACAAACCCAAAGGCATCCTCTCCTCGCTGGATGATGAACTGGAAGAGGGGCGCAAAACGGTACGTGACCTCATCCCCCTGCCCGGCCATTTGTACCCGGTGGGGCGGCTGGATAAACAAAGCGAAGGGCTGATGTTGATGACCAACGATGGCGACATGGCTCACAAACTCACCCATCCCCGCTACGGCCACAAAAAGACCTACCGTGTGACGGTGGAAGGACGTATCCCGGCCGAAGTGTTAGATACGTGGCGGCGGGGCATTTACCTGGATGACCGCAAAACTGCGCCGGTAGAAATCAAAGTCTTGCGCCAGGAAGTCACGTTTACCCTGCTGGAATTGGTGATGCGCGAAGGGCGCAAACGGCAAATCCGGCGCATTGCCAATATGCTCGGCTATCCGGTGCGCCATCTGGTACGCATCAAGATTGGTCCCATTGATTTGGGCGCTATGAAATCTGGCGAGTGGCGTCACCTACGGCCGCAAGAAATCCACGCTCTGCAACGAGAAATTGCCAGCCAAAAGCCGAAAGCCGTGGGACGTAGGAATGTAAAGCGTAAAGCGTAAAACGTAATCCGTAATCGGATTACGGGTCACGAATTACGAAGAATGGGAGAATCAGTGACCGAAATCAACGTCATTGCCATAGATGGCCCCGCTGCTTCGGGCAAGTCTACGGTCAGCCAGCAAGTGGCAAAAGAGCTGGGCTTTTTGTTTTTAGACACGGGTTGCATGTACCGGGCGGCGACGCTGGCAGCTTTGCAGCAGGGGGTGGATGTGATGGACGAAACGGCCGTGACCCATCTGGCCGAACGTATTGTGATTGAAATTCAGCCGGTCGGCACACAAACCGACGGCCGTCACTACACTGTCCTTCTGGATGGGCAAGACGTCACCTGGGAGATTCGTACCCCGGCTGTGGACGCTAACGTTTCGCAAGTCTCCAGTTATCTGGGGGTACGCCAGGAAATGGTGCGGCGGCAGCGCGAATTTGGCAAACGGGGGCGGGTGGTGATGGTGGGGCGGGATATTGGCACAGTGGTCATGCCCGACGCACCACTGAAGCTTTACATCACGGCCACGGCGGCGGAACGTGCCCAGCGCCGCTGGCAAGACCGGCAAAATCAAGGGCACGCGGCCAATTATGAGGCGATTCTGGCCGATGTGGAACGGCGTGATGCGATTGATAGCAGCCGGGAACATTCTCCTTTGCGCCCGGCGGTGGATGCCGTGATTATGGATACAACCAATCGTCCAGTGCATGAGATTGTGGCGGAGATTGTGCGGATGGTACGGCCGTTGTCGGTAATCAGCAATCCGTAATCAGAAAGATGACACTATTTCAGGAAGTTGATTTAACCAGCTTTAGTGGCGGGCAGATAACGGGTATTGAGCCGGGCAGCGTGGCCGCGAAAATTGGTCTACGTGCCGGAGATGAACTGCTGGCGGTGAATGGCAATGCCGTGCAGGACATTATTGATGTGCAGTTTTATGCGGCCGATGAAGAGTTGGAACTGACCATACGACGCAGCAATGAGGTGTTGCCGTTCACGGCCGTGCGCAATTACAACCAGTCACTAGGGCTAGAATTCAACCATCCCACCTTTGATACCGACATTCGTCGTTGCAATAACCTGTGTGAATTTTGTTTTGTGCTGCAAATGGCCCCCAGATTCCGGCGCACACTATACATCAAGGATGACGATTACCGCTACTCCTTCCTCTTTGGGCATTATGTGACGCTGACGAACCTGAGCGAACATGACTGGTGGCGCATTCAGCACATGCGCCTCTCACCGCTGTACGTCTCCGTACACGTCACCGACCTGGAAGAGCGGCGGCGCTATTTGCGCAATGCTCACGCGCCAGACATTATGGCCCAACTGCACCAACTGGCGGCATGGGGCATTGAGGTGCATACACAATTGGTAATTACGCCGGGGGTAAATGACGGCCGTCACCTGACCCAATCCATTCAAGACCTGGCCGCCCTCTACCCCACTGTGCAGTCCATCAGCGTTGTCCCCGTGGGGCTGACCAAACAGCACAAATATGCCATGCGTCCACACACCCCTGAAGAAGCGGCCGCCACGCTGACCTATGTGGAATCTTTGCAGGCTGATTTTCTGGCCCGGTTTGGCATCCGTTTTGTGTATCCAACAGATGAATGGTATCTGGTTACAGGGCGCAAAGTGCCTCCTCTGGCTGCTTACGATGGGTATGAACTGCATGAAAACGGCCTGGGCATGGTGCGCCATTTTCTGGATGATTGGACGGCCGTGCAAAAGGAAATTGTCAATTCTCAATTGTCAACTGACAATTTTCAATTAGTGACTTTGGTAACAGGGACATTATTTGCGGAAACGTTGCGGCAAACGGCCGTGTCCTTTGCCCAACTCACCGGCGTTTCCCTCTCTGTATTGCCGGTGGTAAATGAGCGATTGGGGGCCACCATCACCGTCGCTGGTTTGCTGATGGGCGAGGATGTATTACGGCAGCTAGAAACCGCCGGGTATGGCGATCTGGTTGTTTTACCACGTGTGATGTTTGACCACCCCGACCGGATTTCACTGGACGATAAGTCACCACAAGACCTGGCTAATCGCTTACAACGGCCAGTGGCCCTGGCGGACACGATGGGGGATGTGTGGGATGCGCTGATTGGAGAATCGGCGGTGATGTTTTGGCCTGTGTGAATGAACTAAATTCAGACCGGCAGGCAAATGGTGAAGGTGCTGCCAGGTAGGGTGTTGGGGTCGCTTTCTACCAGGATACGGCCGTTGTGCGCTTCAATAATCCCCTTCGCCATGGGCAGTCCCAGCCCCAATCCCCCCCCACAAAATGCTGATTTACTGGTGGAATGGTTTTGCACCGAACCCAACGCATAAAAGAGATCAAAAATATACCCTTGCTCTTCTTTGGGAATGCCCAGGCCGGTATCCTGCACCGACAGGCGAATTTCCTGGTGACTGGATTCACCGGTAACGTAAATATGACCACCATCAGGCGTGAATTTAATGGCATTGCCGACGATATTGGCAACGGCCGTGTGCAATTGCTCCTCATCACCCATCACCGATGGCAAATGGCTGAGGCTGGAAACGTAAAGATGCATCTGCCGCGTTGTACACACCCCGGTCATCTCCCCAACCACATCGGCCACCACATCACCTAACTTGACCGGTCGCAGATTTAGCTTGAGTAAGCCATACATGATTTGGGCCACCTGGTCAATTTCATCGGCCACCTGGCGCATCCGGTTCAGCCCCCCTTTCATGCGTTGCACCATGTTTTGATGAGCGACGACGGCCGTCTGGTCTACCACCCCATCCAGCAATGATTCCAATTCACGCAACTGCTCATTGGTCAATGCTAACGGCGCTTGCAAATCCAGAGAAGCCATTGTCAGGAAATCACTCTTTAACTGGTTTAGTTCCTGCATCCGCCGGTTGGCATCTTCTAGTTCCCGCATTTTGGCTTCTAGCTGGCACACTAATTCTTGCGTATGCCGCTCCAGGTGAACCTGATGCTCTTGCGCCGATAACTTCTGGCGCTGCCCATTCAAGAAAGATTCAATCTGTTGCGGAAAGGTATCTACATCAATCGGCTTGGTCATAAAGCCGGTGCAGCCTGCGGCTAACGCCAGATTCCGATTGTCGGCATCACGGTGCGCGGTGAGGGCGACAATGGGCGTGTCCAAAAAATGGGGTGAACTCCGCAACCGGGTGGTTAATGCACGGCCATCCATTTGTGGCAGGTTGATGTCCATTAAGATGAGATTCGGCTGCGACCTCTGAGCCAGGACTACCCCTTCGATGCCATCTGAGGCGGTTAATACCTCATATCCTGAACTGCTTAATAACCTGTTGACAAGCCGCTGACTTGCCAGGTCGTCTTCAATGTAAAGCACCTTTGCCTTTACCACACTTCCTTCCTCTCGCCTTGTAGTGAAAACTGCTTACAAGAGGCGTTGTTGTCATGCTTCCCGTGCGCCTACGTTATATCACTAATGCCATAAAATCAGCATAAAAAAGGGGATGTATGGTACAGAAGTACCGGGTGATTTAGGGAGGTCGGTAATCGGTCATTTGTCATCGGTAATCGGTTATAGGAAATCAGTTGTCGGCTGACAGCTAGCCCGCGTGGTTGATGGCGGTGCCTCTGGCGGCGGCTGGCTGGCACAAGGTATGGTATAGCGTGCCAGGTTGCAGACCGGAAAACACACGCACGGACAGAGCAGGGAATTGGGCGGTCAGGGCTAACATGCTTTGTACTTTGGTGAGCATACCGCCAGTTACGTCGGCGCCGCGTGAACCACCTAAAGCAGCCTCAATTTGCGGTAGGGTTTTGGCAGAAATGTGGGGGATGACCTGACCGTGCAAATCATAAACGCCTTCTGTTTCCCCGGCGAGCAAAAACCAGGACGGCCGTAATCCTTCCTCTGCCAGCGCCACCATTACTTCCTCGGTAGAAACAATAGTTCCGCCCCGCACCGCATCAAAGGCTACGTCGCCATGTGTGACCGGCAGCAAACCGGCCTGAAGCGCCTGTTCAATAGGGTGCAGAGCGATGGAGGTGATACGGCCGTCCACACACTGTACCGATGCCGATGGGGCAAAACTCATGGCCGACACACCGGCCGCCAGTAAAGCCTCCACCACTAGCCGGTTCAGTCGTAAGGCGGCGGCACTGACTTCCGCAAAACCACGCCACTGCCCGGTGGAATGTACGCCCTGGCGTGTGCCATGCCGCGCCCCGGCTACATGCCCAAACGACCCGCTGCCATGCCCCAACACTATTTGCAAATCGGGCCACGCCAGCCGTGCTTGCTGAATTTCCTGCGCCAGCCGTGTTAATACGTCGGCCCGCACCGCTTCGACGCCGGTCTTGTCTGTAATGAGTGAACCACCTAATTTGAGAAACAATAAGTCAGACATATCTTCACGGTTGTGACCTGACAGGTTTCAGAAAACCTGTCAGGTCTACTTGAGCATGTGGGCGACGGCCGTAGCCGGTGAATCGGCAAAAAAGAGCAACTCCATGTGTTCAGGCCGAATGTACGTCGGGTCAAAGAAGGCGCGAATGGTTTGCGGCCACAACGCGCCTAACATGGCAAACGGCCGTGCCGGAATCTCCCCTACCTGCAAAAAGCTCCAGGCCAGGGCCATCTCCGATAAAGTGCCAATGCCACCGGGCAGCACAATCATACCCTCGTTCTGCGTCACCAGATGCAGCAACCGTTCACGCAGCGTGGCATAGCGTATCTCTTCCCGCACCCACCCATTTGGCCCCAACGGACGAAACTGCTCAATTTGGGCTGAGGTGACGCCAATGACATGTCCGCCTGCTTCGGCTGCGCCCTGGGAGACGGCCGTCATGGTGCCCCCATATCCACCCGTCGCCACAGCAAAACGTGCCTCGGCCAATAAACGCCCTACCTGCCGGGCCTCTTCAAATTCCAGGCTGCCCGGCTGCGGCACACTACTGCCAAATACAGAAATCACCTTCATGGTTGCCATCCTTATTTGTTCGTGCTGTCCCTTTTTTAACCCTTGCCCAAATCTGCAAGTATAGCCAATGTTTCCTCACGACGCTCCCAGGGCACAAACAGGTGGTCGTGATAATAGGCGGAGACGGCATTGACGGGGATGCCCGCCTGCGCCAGCCGCCCGGTGATGGCGGCCAGAAAGCCAACGGCCGTGAGCGCCGAATGTACCGTGAGTGTAATGCAAACCCAAGTGCCGTCATATGACAGCCCATACTGCTCAGCCTGTTCTTGCGTGGCAATAACGGTGATGCCTTCCGGCTCACGAAATATGCCCAAAGGGACAAAAGGCAACAGGTCGTAAGCTATTTGATCAAGGGTGGCGAAGATATACGGCCGTGTCGCCAACACCGGCTGCATGGTAGCCAACAAGGTGTCCAGGTTCGTTTCGCCGTTCATAAGGGGATTGCTTGCAGGTCAGCAGATTTGTAGAGGGGGTGTCCGGGACGGCCGTGTTTCAACCTGACCAGGCAGTGCGGTGATTGTAAAAACGCCAGCACTTGTTTGTCTCTGTTCTGGTAAGCGCCGGACGCGCCCCAGGCGCAGACCACCAAAGCCGCTTCCGCCTGAAGTTTTTGCAACCAGCCGTCGTTTTCTGGGCCAATGGGATCGGCCGTCCGGTAAAGGGCTGCCGGATCGGTAGCGCGATAGGCAAACAAGTTGCCGAGCAAGAGACCACCATATCCCCATCGCCGGGCGTAGTTGACGCAGATGCGGGAAGTTGGGTCGTCAACGGCCCCGTCGGCCGTGGAGGGATTGAGGCAGATGAAGAGGAGGTACGGCCGTGATACATCCCACACCCGCCGCAGTTCATAGCGGTACTGCTCACAAGGTGATAAAACGGCGGAGGCCTTCATAAAATATGGCGTAGCCAATTGACTCACGTGAATTGCGAGCGTTAATCGAACCAATTGAACGCGATCTCGCCATTTGTTTTTGCGTTCCAATAATTAACTTGTTCAAGTTCAGCTCGGCCCAGTTGCGCAAGACTTGAGACACTTGGTGGAGAATCTAAAGTGGCTTTTAGCAGAACCTCAAATCCTTGCTGCGACAACAACGGGGTCAGATCGGGCCTATCAATAAACGTCAAGGAGAAATCTTCAATTGGTTTTGTGAACGCTATCAGTGGATAGATCGAATGACCAATAATCTCGAAAGTTGAGTCTCCCACATTAACGATGGCACGGTAAAAGTTCGGTGTGACATCTCGACTCTTAACTTGTTCAATCGTTCCCCCCGCCTGTTGAATGGCAAGGTAGCAGGCTTGTTTGAACCTCTTTAGCTCAACTTCTGAGCCAGACATGGCTGCTTCTCTACTATCGAAAAAGCCGGTAATGCCAGGTCGTAACATTTAGTCACCACTGATTTTTTTGTACTGCACGGCCGTGAACGTGCCCATATAGCCAAAAACCTCACCAAACAGGGGGTGTATAATCCGCAAATCAACATCCATCACGTTTTCGTCATCCGGGTGGGCGGTCTGCACAAATTTGACGCGCCCCAGTAGAAATGACCACAGCCAGGTAGGCAAATACCAGATGCGCCCACCAATGCGAATGGCATTTGAGACTGTATCTAGCGTAAAGGTGCGCGGCGGCGCAAATTGTCCTTTCCACACCATATGCAAAAAACGCCCCACGCCAACCTGGTCGGCCAGATTATCCATCTTCGCATCATACACAACTGTGGTGTTAAATTTGATGGGGGGATCAAAAGCAAATGTTCGGTTCCACTCGTGGTAAGGCTGGCCATCGGGAAGATAACCAGGTGCTACGACTAATGTAGTTGGGATACCTTCTCCGGTCTTGGGAACCAAGATGCCAAACAGCCCCAAAAACGCAAACAAGGGCTTGAGCCACCTGGGACGGTGCCAGATGCGGTGCATGACGCCTTCAAGCACCACATCATATTCGCGCTCCGGCGTAGCCAAAAACTGCTCTTTGAAGGCAACCGGCATCTGGTCTTCATAACCCGTAAAAACGCTGCGCAAAGGCGTAGCTAATGTCATCTCATCCTCCCGAAAAATCAAACTAACATTTCCACGTAACCCCCTGGCGTAATTTGATCAACGGCTTGTTGAATCGCTTCAACTCTCAACTGAATTCGCGGCCAGGAAGTGGAAAAGAGAACAAGTATAGCCAGACTTCTACCGGCAAGATTCTGTTGGTACCGCAGATTTTGGTCTGTCGTAATCAAAAGCTGGTAGCCATCCTGTTCAGCAGCAGCTAACAAATCGCCATTTTTCAGGTTCGACCACCCGCGCTCAAAGGCTGTATCAACCGAATGACCCTTCAAAAAACGACGTAAGGGTGCTGGCGTTCCTTGATCAAAGAGTATTTTCATGGTTTAGCTTCTGCTAATTCCATTACCTCATAATCCAGAACTGCTTCCACCTGTGATCTCTGTACACCGGGAAACCATGCCAGAAACTCATCAATAGACGCCCCATCTCGTAGATTTTCAAAGAGCGCCGCTACAGGAACACGTGTACCACGAAATACCCAGGCGCCGCTTACTTTGTCAGGATGCCGCTCAACTGCTTCGATTGTTTCCCAATTTTTCATAGCATCACCTCGCCTGTAGTTTACCACACGACAGTTACCTACCGCTGATCTTTGCCCAGGTGTCTTTGAGATTGACGGTCAGGTTAAAGACCGGTTTGTCTGGCGTGGCGTCCGGATCGCGGTGGAAGTAGCCCTGACGCATAAACTGGAAATGGTCGCCGCTGGCCGGGTCGGCCACAAAGGGTTCTACCAGGGCATTGGGCAAAACTTCCAGCGAGTGTGGATTGAGGTTGGCGGTGAAATCCTGCCCTTCGGCCACCGCTTCCGGGTCTTCATGGCTAAAGAGGCGGTCATACAGGCGCAGTTCGGCCGTGACGCCGTGCCGGGCGCTGACCCAGTGGATGGTACCTTTGACTTTACGGCCGTCCGCCGCATTCCCCCCTCGCGTTGCCGGATCATAGGTACAATGAATTTCGGTGATGTTACCGGCCTCGTCCTTGACCACATCGGTACACGTCACCAGATAGGCCCCCAACAGACGCACTTCCCGCCCTGGAGCCAGCCGGAAAAATTTGGGCGGCGCGTCTTCCATGAAGTCATCCTGTTCAATGACAATTTCTTTTGAAAACGGAGCCTGGTGGACGGCCGTATTCTCTTTGTCTTGCGGGTAGGTGGGAATATCAAACCACTCTTCCTGGTCGGCGGGGTAGTTGGTGATGATGAGGCGCAACGGCCGTAACACCGCCATCCCTCTGGGTGCAACCTTGTTCAAATCTTCGCGCACCGCAAACTCTACCAACCCAAAATCCACCGTACTGTTCGCCGTGGAAATGCCGGTTAGCTGAATCAAGTTACGCATGGCCGCCGGGGTATAACCACGCCGCCGCATCCCGCGTATGGTGGGCATACGCGGGTCATCCCAGCCGCTCACATACCCCTCCTCCACCAGCCGCCGCAGCCGCCGCTTACTGGTCAGCGTGTAGGTCAGTTCCAGCCGGGCAAACTCAATCTGGCGCGGATGGTGGATGCCCAATTGATCCAAAAACCAGTCATACAACGGCCGATGGTTCACATATTCCAACGAACACAGGGAATAGGTGATGCCCTCTATCGAATCCGACTGCCCATGTGCCCAATCGTACATGGGGTAGATGCACCACTTGTCGCCAATACGGTGGTGGGGCGTGTGCAAAATGCGGTACATCACCGGATCGCGCAGGTTGATGATGGGCGAAGCCATATCAATTTTGGCCCGCAGCACCCGCGACTCTTCGGGAAATTCCCCCGCTCTCATGCGGGCAAATAAATCCAGATTTTCGGCGACGGAACGATCACGGTAGGGGCTGTTTTTGCCCGGCTCCGTCAGTGTGCCCCGATATTCGCGCATTTCTTCCGGGCTGAGGTCATCCACATACGCCTTGCCATCCTTAATTAACTGCACCGCCCAGTCGTATAACTGCTCAAAGTAATCAGAGGCGTACAGCAGTTCTTTCCAGTCAAAACCGAGCCAGTGAATGTCTTCGATCATGGATTCGACAAATTCGGTTTCTTCTTTGACCGGGTTGGTATCGTCAAAACGCAGATTGCAGGCCCCACCATAATCTTCGGCGATACCAAAATCCACACAAATGGCCTTGACATGGCCGATGTGCAGATAGCCGTTGGGTTCGGGGGGAAAGCGGGTCATCACCACACCGTTAAAATAGCCAGTGCGTAAATCCTCTTCCACCTGGCGGCGGATAAAGTCCAGGGGTTCGGTGATTGTGGTCACGCCTGCACTGAGTGCAACCGAAGCGGCCGTGTCGTTTTCCATCTTCTCACTCATATGACTTCCTCTTTGCATAAGACCTGACAGGTTTCAAAAACCTGTCAGGTCTGGCTTGTGAATAGAGGCACAATTTTAACACGGGATATCTTCTTGCGTAGGGCAAAGAGCAGATTATACTTGCCCCATGAGCGACCAGGACATCCTCAATTTCGACCTTTTTGGTAATACCTATCGGTTTCCCAGGCCGCATCGTCTGGAAATAACAGAATTTGACCGCCAACAATTTACGCAGGCCCGCGAAGAATTGAACAGGTATCATGGGTTAACTGAGCAATTACAAGCTGCCTTTGAAAAATTCATTCAAATACAATCCTTGCCATTATTTGATGCTGGCCTGGCCTCCTTCTTCATCACCTATTCTTTTTTATATGGCTTTGAATACGATAAGGCGGGTTTGACCGCAGCTTATAGTTGGCTGGAAGAAGCCCAGGAGATTGCTCCGAACGAAAAAGGAGTCTTACTGGCTCGCATTGATTACTACATAGCCCAAAAAGAGTACCAACCATGTCGCGAACTTCTTGAGAAAGGGTTGCAGCTTTATCCGAATGATTTTGATTTCCACAAGAGGCATATTTCTTTCTTAGTTCGTCAGGGAACTGTGCGCCAAATTGAAAAAGCGATCCAGGCAACGCACGAGCTTAAACTTACCGATGAACAGAAAGAATCGTTATCTGTACAAGAGGCTGATGCCTATTTACTTAAGCGACAATGGCCAAAAGCAATTAAAAGCTATAAACGTGCAACAAAAATGCAACCAGATAATCCATGGCTTTGGCACAATTTGAGCATCGCCCAATATGAAAGCAAAAATGGATTTACCGCCTACATGAGCAATCGTAAGGCACTGAGTTTGATGAATTTTGAAGTTGCCCGCAATATGCAGAAGCGGATTCGCATGATACTTTTTGTCCAGGTTGGCGCTATTTTGCTCTTCATTCTTCTTGTCGTGTTTCAGATACTCCGCTTATGATCGATCAACATCAGACGTTTCGACCCACTACTGCTTATTGGCTCAAAACATGGCTCCCCTTTATCCTGGCCTTGCTTGTTATTATGGCATCAGGTATTCAGCGCAATATGGGAACAGCTACCCTCAATCGAGCTATCAGCTTCTCTATTTTGATTAGCCTACTACTGATCGTGGCCATAACCATAAGTGCCCGACAACAAATCACCATCACTTCTCAAGGACTATTTATCCAGACGTACCGTAGATGTTTTTATTGGCCATGGGAGCAAATCACGGCCGTACACGTATACGCCACCGGGCAGGAGAGCAAGCCTGTTTTACTGATCAATACAACACCAAAGGATTATAAATTCCCTATCCATGCTTATGCCCAGGATGCTCTGGAAGACGCTATTACGGCACAAGTGGGAAGTGATCTGGTCGGTGTGGGCGCTTATCAAGAAACGGAAAGAATCAAAACCAGACGCGAAGAATACGAACGCAACCTGAAGCAGATGGGAGAGTCTAAAAAATATGTAGGAGGGCCGGTAAACAGCCTGTTATATGTCTATGCCCTTTTGTTGGGCATCGGGTTTTTAGGGCTTGCCTCCTTGTTTACCATGCTTGAAAACTGGTTTCTGGCGATCTTGTGCCTGCCGTTAGCATTATTTGGTTTGTTACGGCCGTTGTCACTTTCTGGCGAAGTGTATATGAACCGCGATCACATCATCTGCAAACGGCCGTGGCAAACCCATATGATATGGTGGCGTGACGTCGTAAGCGTGGAAGTCAGTTATCGTTACATCATCTTTAGGGCAGATAAACAATGCCTGGTATCCCCAGGATTGCTTTTTTGGAACAAACAAGGAGCAAAAAAGCTGCTTTACGTTTTCACACAACAGATGAAGGAACGCCAAATTTATGCCCAACCTGTAGACCTTTTCTCTTTACCACGTAACAAAAACGTGCGTACAAATCGCTTTAGCCCTAACCAGTCTTAATTTTTTCCCTCCTCAACGCTACTTGTCGGGTTATGAAAATAGGCACTATTTGTTCTCAATCGGGCGACTCCACCCATACCTCGCCGTTCTCTACTGTCACAGCATAATGGGGAATAGGTCGGGTGGCGGGCAAGGCCAGCACCGCCCCCGTGCGAATATCAAAACAAGCCCCATGACGTGGGCACTCAATCGAATACCCGTCCAATTTGCCATTTTCCAGCGGTCCATCATCATGGGTACACAGGTCGGCAATGCAATAAAACTCCCCGCCAACGTTGAGAACAATCACCGACTCATATTCAAACTCATAAAAGAGTCGCTCCCCTGGCGGTATTTCTTCTACACGAGCCACCTTCACAAATTTCGCCATCTCAAACCTCGTTCGTAGTAGGCGATTTATCGCCTTCCTACGGCGATAAATCGCCTACTACGAACCCTCTTCGCGCATATGCGCCGGATCGGGAATGCCATATGCGCCTGCTTTCAACACTTTCAGCGAGAGCAGGGCACATTTCACCCGCGCCATGCTCAAGGGCACGCCGATCAGTTCCAGCAACCGATCCTTGTCAAAGTTGCGCACTTCCTCCAACGTCAGCCCCTTGATTTCTTCGGTCAGGATGGAAGCCGAAGCCTGACTGATGGCGCAACCATCCCCCCGCCAGGCCACTTCGGCCACACGGCCGTCTGCCCCCAACTTCACCTCAATCCGCACCACATCACCGCACAACGGATTGTCCTCCTCATACGACCAATCCGGGGCGTCCAACTCGCCGTAGTTCAGTGGATTTTCATAGAGGTCTA
>CAYXUZ010000038.1:0-6779 GCA_964467705.1 uncultured Ardenticatenaceae bacterium
TGTCCACCTATACCGGCTGGCTGTTTATTCAGGTGGGGCCGGTAAATGTACCCCCTCTGGAAGAAGCATCACAGCACACCTACACCCTCACCTGTACCCAACTGGTAGCCACGCCCACACCCACCGCCACTAATACACCACCACCTGTACCCACATCACCGGGTGGCGGCGGCACGTTCTCCACGCCCACGCCCCAACCCACCTTTGAGTTCCCCTCCCCCGTCCCCACGCCCACACCCATCAACCCGGCCGACTTTATCCCCACGCCGGTGCCGCCGCCGTTGGTGGACGTACAACCATTGCCGACGGCAACGGCCGTAGCCAGCGGCCAACTCGTCAGCCTGGATGTCACCATCTTTTTCGACACCAATAACAACTACCTGCCGGAAATAACAGAAGGCATCATCGGCGTAGATGTCTCTCTCTTTGACAACGCCACCAGGGAACTGCTCTCCTACGGCCAGACCAACGAGGCGGGTATGATTCATTTTGAAGTTCAGGCCGCCGGCACGGTGCGGGTTGTCGTTCCCTTTTTGAGCTACAGCCAGATCATCACCCAATCTACGGACGAGGTACTTATTCGTGTCGCGCCCGGTACATTGCCTATTGGGATTCCCTAAAAAGATTCGCTTTCATGTCCATCGAGCCAACAGACGAACCGACCCCCGAAACCACATCCGCTGCGGAAGAGTCCACCACCTCAAATTCCCGATTCACCAACCTCGGCCAAAACAAACCATTGTTGTTTGGCGTAGGTGGGGTGGCACTGGTTGGCATCCTTGGTTTTGTGTGCGTAATTTGCATTCTGTTAGTGCTATTGGTGCGGGAATGGCGCGAAGAAGAAACGGCAACGGCCGTACCCGACCCCACCCCCACCGCCCTGGCCAGCCTGCCTACCGGCCAACCCCAGGTACAGGCCGTCAGCAGTTCCGGGGCCATCTCCGTCACTTTGGGCACACCGATTCTGCTGCAATTTGCCGGGCAAGAATTTGATGTCCTCACCGACATTATCAGCGCCGATGGCATCTGGACGCCCGGCGCCACTGGTGAAGGTCAGGCTTCCTGGGTTAGCGACACTGTCGTCAACTACGTCTTGGGGCTGCCGGATACGGAAACGAATGAAAGCCTGCTCACACAGTTAGTGCCGGGTGACGAGATCAAGCTGATTACCAACGGCCGTACCAGCTTCACCTTTGCCTTTTATGAGCGCACCCTGGTCTCCGCCACCGACCGCACCGTCTATGCCCAGCAAACGCCCGGCGTCACCCTCATCTTGCTCAAGTCCGATGGCAGCGACCGGTTAGTAGTACACGGCCGTGCCCTCACCACCGAAGCCCAAAACGCCCCCGAAAACGTCGTCAGCATCGGCGAAACTGCCCAACTGGATAACGTGCAAATCACGGCCGACTCCGCCATCTACATCGCCGACCGCCCCGAAATCCCCTCCGGGTTCGCCTTCTTCCAGGTAGACTACACCATCCAAAACGTCGGCCTGACGGCGCTGGACACCAGCCTGCTGCAAATGACGCTGGTAGACCAATTGGGTAACCGCTACGCCCTCAACCCCGCCGCCACCCAATCCGGCAACTACCCCATTTTGAACGGCTTCCTCAATGCCAACCAGACCGTTCAGGCCACCGCCGGGTATCAGGTGCCGCTTGGTTTGAGCAGCGAGACGGTCAGTTGGGTGGTTGCTAACCAGGACACCGGCGCGCAAGTATTCATTACCTTGCCATTTACCGGCGGGGAAACGGCCGTACAAGGCGCCAGCATCGCCCTCTTCCGCGCCGAAGTTTCCAACGACCTCACCAGCCTGAATCTGGGTGGGCAAATTACCAATCTGGGTGCGCAACCGCTTATTGTCACCGAATCCGACATTCAGCTAACCTCCCCTGATGGCGCAGTTTATTTGCTGCTCTCCACCAATCCCCCACTACCCTGGACAATTGCAGCCGGTCAGACTGTGCAATTTTTTGTCACTTACCAGCGGCCACCAGGGGGCACGGCCGTCTTCCGTGTCCTCAACCAGGAATTCCAGATCACAGAACAACCGTAATGCGTGATTCGTAATCCGTAATCCGTAATCCGTGACCCGCAAACGGATTACGGTTCACGGATTACGGATTACAAGAATTGCACCTCTCCTTTACTCTCCCCTCTTGCCACTGTGTTATAATGCCAGCGTGATTTTCTGGCCGCAACTCATCACTTTCCTCACCGAACCACCGGGTAACATCATTTACCACCTGGTGACACTCTTTGCCCTGCAAGCCGTTTTTGCCATCTCTCTCAGCCAATGGCTGCGCAACCGGCAGGATGGTGATGCCTGGCGACAATTCATGGCTGCCGGAGGACTGATTGGCGTGCGGGTGCTGCTGCTGGCGTTGGCGCTGCTGCTGGCCGGGGCTGAAACCCAGGCGGCGCTCTATTTGCCACCGTTGGAGCAGGCATTCAATGGCGTCACGGCCGTACTCCTGGTTTGGGCGCTCGTACCCCCCTCCGTCAAGCAGCCGCGACTGGGCGCCGTGCTGTTGTGGCTCAGTTTATTCATCATCGCCCTGCTCACCGCCGCCTTAACCACCTCCTGGCAATCAGTGGCAACGGCCGATGCTATCTACGGCGAAACGCCACAGGCCCAGCTATGGTTGGGGCTGCAAGCAGGCATCTATGGGTTGGGGCTGGCCCTCACGTTGGTCAACCGCCGCTCACGAACCACGTTGTCGCCATTTATGATGGCAGTGCTGCTGGGCACGGCCGTTGCTGCTCTCCTTGTTACCTTCAGCCCCGCCCCCCCTGGCGAACAGCTGCTTTTCTGGCTGCGCGTGGGGTATCTGGTGGCCTTTCCCTTGTGGGCCGTACTCGTTTACCGCCAATCCATTACCCCTCTGATTGCTGCCCAACACGCCAACCGCCCCGCCGTGCGCCAGCTAACCGATTCACTCACGCTGTCAACGGCCGTGTTGCAAACCAAAGACACAGAAAACCGTGCCCACCAGTCCGTCATCCTCATTCAGCAAATGATAGATGCAGCCTTTGTAGGCGTGGGCATCTTCCCACCGGAAAATCGGCAGATTCTGTACCTTACCAGCAACCTGCCCCAAGCCAACGCTAACGCGCCCAGAAGCTGGCAACTCGACCTGATCGAATGGCCGCCATTTCGTGCCGCCATCCGCAAAAAGGAAAGTGTGGAACTGCTGCCTGACGGTCAGGGGATGCGCCCCCTGCAAATTTTGTATGAGGCCATTCAAGTAGGCCCGTATGGCGCCATGTTGGTTGAGCCAATGTTTATTGGTGATGAGGCAGTGGGAATGCTGCTGTTAGCCAAACCAGACGGCCGTCTGCGTTGGAGCGCCCGCGAAAAAACGATTACGCCCGCGCTGGCGGCCTTTGCGGCTCAGGCCTTAATGAACAGCTATCAGAGCTACCCGGTTGTGCCGCCACCACCACCCGCGACGGTGCTGCCAGCCAGCGACACGGCCGTCAGCGGCCGTCTGATTGCCCTGGAAGCAGAGCGTGACCGATTGGCCGCCGAGCTAGACACCACCGCCAACCGCGCCAGCCAGGCCGAAGCCCGCGCTCTGGTGGCTCTGAAACGCGCCCATGACCTGGCACAACTGCTGGAAGAAATCGAGCGCGTCAACCGCGATGACCGTATCAGCGCCCTTGAGCGGGAGATAGAGACCCTGCGTGAATCTCTCATTGAGGCCGAAGATGCGATGGCGATGGCTGCCGCCGGCGAGGGTGAACTCAGCACCGAATGGATTATGCTGACCATTACCCGCTACTCCGGCCAGTTAGAGGAAGCGCAGGCGCGTATTGCCACCCTGGAAACAGAACTGGAACAACGCGAACAAGGGACAGAGCAGGAATTGTTGGTGGCGCTTATCCAGGAATTACGAACGCCGATGACTTCCATTGGTGGTTTTACCGATTTGCTACTGGGCGAGACGTTAGGCATTTTAGGCGCCCGGCAGCGCGATTTGTTGCAACGAATACAGGCCAACGCCCGGCGCATGGGCGATCTACTGGATCAGATGTTGCAACTGGTATCGAGTCGAGAGCAACCAACACCCACACATGAAGAGGCATTGGATGTGCGAGAGGTGATTGAAACGGCCGTGACCGGCGTCATGTCCCAGGTACGTGATAAAAATTTGCGGCTAGATTTGCAAATCCCACCCACACTGCCCCCACTGACCATGAAACGCCATGACTTACAGCAAGTGTTGGCCTACCTGCTCAACAATGCCTGCCAGGCCGCCGGAAACAACGGTCGGGTGATCATCTCTGCCCAGGCAGCCGCCATTCACCCACCAACCCATGCCAATGAATGGCTCCGTTTTCTACAAATCAAGGTATCGGATAGTGGCAGCGGCATTGCCCCTGATGATTTAGGCGCGGTTTTTGTGGCCCATCATCGGGCGGATGCACCACTTATCAAAGGTTTGGGTGACACTGGAGCGGGGCTGGCAACGGCGCATAGCCTGGCGCAGGCCAACGGTGGCCGCATTTGGGTGGAAAGTACGCCGGGTGTGGGCAGCACGTTTTCCTTGCTTTTCCCACTGCCCCACCCGGATGGGGAGATAACAGCGCCACCAACCAATGGGATGGTACGGCCGTGAGGCTTGGATGGAATTAGAAACGCAAGAGTCAGGTCGGTGGCAGTGGAATTTGCTCATCACGGTGGGTGTGGTGGGGACGGTTCTGCTGGCGTTGTTATTGGCGCAACTGGACAGTCCACCGCAGCCCATACCCCCATCCCCACCTGTTCTCGTTGCCGATGTGACCGTTATCGCCCCCAGCCAGACGCCGCAATCTGCCATTCCCCTGGTCAGCGCCACGCCCACCACCACCCCATTTCCCACCCCCATACCCACCACAACCTCCCCCTTGCCGGAGGAGTGCGGCGCGGTGCCGGCCGGTTGGCTACCAACTACCGTGCGCTCTGGCGAGACGTTGATGATGCTCGCCATACGCTCCGGGACATCTGAAGCGGCTATTGTTCGCGCCAACTGTCTGCGTCAGGACATGTTGCTGCCGGGCTTGATCATTTATCTGCCGCCGGCCCCCCCCACGCGCCAGCCCTGCGGCCCGCCCGCTTCCTGGGTGCAATATGTAGTACAGCCAGGTGAAACCATGTTTTCACTGGCGCTGCGTCATGGCACAACGGTCTATGCCATCATCAATGCCAACTGCCTGAGCAGTAGTGATTTACGAGCGGGGCAACTTATATTTTTGCCCCCCTTGCGCAGCACGGCCACACCCATGCCCTCGCCAACAGGACGGCCGTCCGCCACCCCATTCCCCCCCACCAACACCCCCGTCCCGCCAACCGACACGCCGCGCCCACCGACCGCCACATCAATGCCTCCCACCCTCATACCTACGGCGACAAACACGGGCACGGCCGTGCCCCCCACCGCCACCAACACCCCCAGCCAGACGCCGGTTTCACCAACGCCGACGCACACCGCAACGAGTACGGCCGTGCCCGCCACCCATACACCCACCAGCCCGCCACCAACAGACACACCCACACTGCCGCCACCGACTGACACCCCTCTACCGCCGACAGATACGCCTGTTCCCCCTACAGATACCCCCTTACCGCCGACGGATACGCCAGTGCCACCAACGGATACCCCAATCCCCCCCACCGCCACGCCATGAGAAGTTGTTGAGACGGGCTGATCAACGGCCGTGCATTTTCCAATTCAACTTGGAGATGAAACTGCCTGTGTTATAATCGCCTGCTGATTTTCGGCCGTTCGTAGTAGGCGATTTATCGCCGCTCCATGAAATGGCGATAAATCGCCTACTACAAACATTAACTGGGAGAAGGTTGGCTGGAGCCAACCTTTTATGTGTAATGAAGTTATCCGTCATTATTTGCTGCTACAACGAAGCAGCCACGATTCAACAAGTTATCCAAAAAACCAAAGCTGTCACACTTCACCCCGGCTGGGAACGAGAAATTATTGTGGTGGACAACTTTTCAACTGACGGCGCCCGCGAGATTCTGCGCCAACTGGATGACCCCGACATTCGCCTCATCTTCCACGAACGGAACATGGGCAAAGGCATGTCCATTCGCAGCGGCATCGCCCACATGACGGGCGATTATATGATCATTCAAGACGCTGACCTGGAGTATGATCCGGCCGAACATCCCCGCTTTTGCCGCAAAGCTGACGAAACCCAGGCAGCAGCCATTTTTGGATCGCGGGTATTGGGTGGCGACGTAAAATATGAATATGCCCATGCCTACTTAGGTGTACGGGTTTTAACGGCCGTAACCAACCTCTTCTTTGGCGGCCATCTCACCGATGTGGCCACCGCCACCAAAATGGTGCGCGCCGACGTGGTGCAGGCGCTCAACCTGACCACTACCGACTTTAACCTGGACTTCGAACTACCGGATAAAATTTTGCTGGCCGGGCATGAGATTATCGAAATTCCCATCACCTACAATCCCCGCACCTACGAAGAGGGCAAAAAGATCAAAACCAAAGACGGCATCCGCGCCCTGTTCACCATGCTGCGCGACCGCCTGGGGCTGACGCCGGTATTAAAGACGGGCACGGCCGTGCCCACAAAAAAAGCCATACACAACACCTGAGGAGAGAAATTTGTCAATTGATAACCGTCAATTGACAATTGACCACTGAAATGAAAATCGTCATCACCGGTTCCATTGCTTATGATTATCTGATGCACTTTCCGGGGCGGTTCACCGACTCGCTGCTGATGAACGCTAACTGGACTTGGGCGAAGTCGAT
>CAYXUZ010000038.1:6789-7330 GCA_964467705.1 uncultured Ardenticatenaceae bacterium
AAGCGGCAGCGGGGTGGCACAGCGCCGAACATTGCCTATACGATGGGATTGTTGGGCGGACGGCCGTTGGTCATGGCCACCGCCGGACACGATTTTGGCGACTATCGGGGCTGGCTGGAACAACACGGCGTAGACGCCTCGGCCGTCATCGAAATTCCCGATGAGTTTACCGCCTCCTTCTTTGTCAACACCGACCAGGAGCAAAATCAGATCGCCAGTTTTTATACCGGTGCTATGGCTCATGCCGCCACCCTTTCATTAAAGGATTATGCTCCCGCCGCTGACCTGGCCATTATCTCTCCCAACGCCCCGGACGCGATGAGCAAATATGCTGATGAGTGCCGCGAACTGGGCATCCCTTTCATCTATGATCCCAGCCAGCAAGCGGCCCGCTTCAACGGCGAGCAGCTCTTACACGGCCTGGAAGGGTGCGCCATGCTCTCCATCAACGAGTATGAATACCAGTTGATTCAGGAAAAAACCGGCCTTTCCGAAACACAAATCATGGACCGCATTGGCGCGTTGCTGGTCACCAAAGCCA
>CAYXUZ010000038.1:7340-36269 GCA_964467705.1 uncultured Ardenticatenaceae bacterium
GCGCCGAATACGACATTCCCAGTGTACCACCGGCGCACATTGTAGACCCTACCGGGGCCGGTGATGCTTTCCGTGCCGGGCTAATGCGCAGCATGGAGTTGGGACTGCCCTGGGATGTGGCCGGTCGCGTGGGGGCATTGGCCGCTACGTATGTTTTAGAAAATCTGGGTACGCAGGCCCATTTTTACACCCCCACCCAATTTGTGGCCCGCTATCGGCAGCATTTTGATGACGCAGGGGCATTGGATATTCTTTTATCCTGATAATCTGCTTACAAAAATCGCGCGTAAACAAACATGTCATTCCGAACGTAGTCCGCGGAGTGAGGGAACCCCACGATCCATAACAGAAAAGGGATTCTTCCCTTCGAAGACTTCGCTCAGAATGACAATTCATAATTAGGAGAGTTAACACATGGAATATGACATTAAAAATGTAGACCTGGCCCCTGGCGGCCGGCACCGGATTGAGTGGGCCAGCCAGGAAATGCCGGTGTTGAAGGGCATTTACGACGAGTTTAAGGGCGCACGGCCGTTTGCCGGGCTGCGTGTGGGCGGCTGTATGCACGTGACGACGGAGACCGCCAATCTGATGGTCGCTTTGCAGGCAGGTGGCGCGGATGTCGTGTTGTGTGCCAGCAATCCCCTCAGCACCCAGGATGATGTGGCTGCCTCGCTCGTTTCCCACTTCGAGATACCCGTTTTTGCCATCAAAGGCGAAGACAACCCCACCTATCACCGGCACATCCAGGCCATCATTGACCACAAACCGCACATTATCATGGATGACGGCTCCGACGTGACCAGCACCATTCACAAAGAACGCCGTGATGTGATGAGCAACATCATCGGCGGCACAGAAGAGACCACCACCGGCATCATCCGCCTGCGGGCGATGGCCAAGGATGGGGCGCTGGAATTCCCCATGATCGCTGTCAATGACGCGCTGACCAAGCATATGTTTGACAACCGCTACGGCACGGGCCAGTCCACCATGGACGGCATCGTGCGGGCCACCAATTACCTGATCGCCGGGAAAAATGTGGTTGTAGCCGGCTACGGCTGGTGCAGCCGGGGCATTGCCATGCGAGCGCGTGGGTTGGGCGGTATTGTCATTGTCACCGAGGTTGACCCGTTGAAGGCGTTGGAAGCGGTGATGGATGGATTCCAGGTGATGCCCATGGCCCAGGCAGCGCCGATTGGCGATATTTTTGTCAGCGCCACCGGCAACATCAGCGTCTTTGACCGCCACCATTTTGAGGTGATGAAGGATGGGGCGCTGCTGGCGAATTCCGGCCATTTTGATGTAGAGGTAAACAAGGTGGCCCTGCGCGAACTGAGCGTGGACGACCCCAAGCGGGTACGGCCGTTCGTGGAACAATATACGCTGCGGGACGGCCGTAAACTGAATCTGCTCGGTGAAGGCCGCCTGATCAACCTGGCCGCCGCCGAGGGCCACCCCGCCTCCGTCATGGACATGAGCTTCGCCGGGCAGGCGTTGGCCGCCAAATATCTCGTAGACAATAAAGACACCCTGGAAAACAAGGTCTACACGATTCCCGAAGAAGTAGACCAACAAATTGCCCGCATCAAACTGCAATCTATGGGCATTAACATAGACACCCTCACCCCCCGCCAGGTGCAATACTTGAATAGCTGGCAAGAGGGAACTTGATTTGACAAGGTGACAGGGTGAAGGGGTGACAAGGTGCTTGTCACCCCTTCACCCTGTCACCTTGTCACCTTGCCATGTCTACCCCCCGCGACTTCCACAAGGACGACCACACCGGGCACGTGAAAGCGGCGCGGTTGTTTTCTAATGTCGTCAGCCCACCGGTGATGTTTGCCGCAATAGGGCTGGCTTTTGCCCTGACAGAAGAACCCAACCTGATGGGATTTGCCTGGGCGGTGTTTTATGGCCTTCTGGTGTCATTAGCGCCCATCCTGGTGGTACTTTATCTGCTGCGCACGGGGCGGATTCAAGAACTGCACATGAGCGACACGGGGGAACGGCATATTCCGTATATCACGGCCGTAGCCTCCGCCCTCATAGCTTTCATTGTGATCACCTGGCTGGATGGCCCCGAACTGCTGCGCTGCCTGGCCTTGCTAAATACCATCAACCTGACTGCCCTGGGGCTGATTAACACCCGTTACCTTATCAGCATTCATGCCACAGGCATCATGGCCACCTTTTTGCTAACCGGACTGGTGTATGGTTGGGCATTGGCCTGGGTGCTAGTTTTTCCCTTGCTGGTAGGTGTTTGTTACGTGCGGCTTTACCTCAAACGCCATACCTGGACACAGGTCATTGCGGGACTATTGTTAGGATTAATGACTGTGTGGCTGATGCAAACCGCCTTTGGCTGCTTTGTGTAAAGTTCGCAGTAGGTGATGAATCGCCTATTGCGAACAAGTGAAGATATATGGACGAAAAAATAGTACGCGAAAAATTGCGAACGTTTATCACCCACGAACTAATCCGCGACCCACATTATGATTTGCAGGATGATGAAGGGATTATCACCAACGGTTTAATGGATAGCTTCTCACTGGCCGAATTTGGCGTCTACGTGGAGCAGGAGTTCAACGTCTATATCCCCGATGCTGACCTGACAGTAGCCAAAATGGACACCCTGAACCAGATGGTTGCCCGTGTAATGCGCGGTTAGTTTTCTATGCCTTTTTCCTTTGGATACCCCAATTTTGCCAGAGTGTCAGTGATTTCGCCCAGGATGAGAGGGTCGTCAATGGTGGCGGGCATCCGGTATTCGTTGCCGTCGGCAATTTTCTTGATGGTACCGCGCAGGATTTTGCCTGAGCGGGTTTTGGGCAATCGCTCTACCACGGCCGCCACCTTAAACGAAGCCACCGGCCCAATCTGCTCCCGCACCCGCTGAATGAGTTCCTGCACAATCACATCCGGCTCACGCACCACCCCCGCCTTCAGCACCACAAATCCCACCGGAATTTCCCCTTTCAACTCGTCATGTACCCCGACTACGGCACACTCGGCCACGTCCGGGTGGCCGGACAACACCTCCTCCATGCCACCCGTAGACAGACGATGCCCGGCCACATTGATGATGTCATCGGTACGGCTCATGATAAACAGATAGCCATCCTCGTCCTTGAATCCGGCGTCGGCCGTCAGGTAATAACCGGGATATTCGCTCAGGTAGGAATCCATATATCGTTGGTCGTTGTTCCAGAGGGTGGGTAGGCAGCCGGGCGGCATGGGCAGTTTGACCACGATGCTGCCAATATCGCCGGCCGCCACCGGATGCCCGGCATAGTCGAGCACCTGCACATCGTAACCGGGCACGGGTTTAGTGCAGGAGCCAGGTTTGACGGGCAACATGCCCAGACCCACACAGTTTGCGCCCATCGGCCAGCCCGTTTCCGTCTGCCACCAATGGTCAATGACAGGTACGCCGAGATGGTTCTGCGCCCAGAGCAGGGTGTCCGGGTCACACCGTTCCCCGGCCAGGAAGAGGTAACGGAAGTTGTCCAGATTGTGCTGGCGGATGTAGTGGCCGTGGGGGTCTTCGCGTTTGATAGCCCGGAAAGCGGTGGGGGCGGTGAACAGCACCTTGACGTTGTGCTGGCTGATGACGCGCCAGAATGCGCCGGGGTCGGGTGTGCCCACCGGTTTGCCCTCGTAGAGGATGGTGGTGCAGCCATGAAAGAGCGGAGCGTAGACGATGTAGGAATGACCGACGGCCCAACCCATGTCGGAGGCGGCCCAAAAGACATCGCCGGGGTCGGTGTCGTAGACGTTTTTCATGCTCCATTTGAGGGCCACCAGATGGCCGCCGTTGTCACGCACGACGCCTTTGGGGATGCCGGTGGTGCCGGAAGTATAGAGGATGTAGAGCGGGTCGGTGGCGGCGACGGGCACACAGTCTACGGGTTGGGCGTGGCTCATCAGATCGGCCCAGTCCACATCACGGCCGTACACCATTTCAGCTCTCTCTTGCGGCCGTTGCAAAATAATGCAGTGCGCTGGTTTGTGGTGGGCCATTTCAATGGCTTTGTCCAGCAGTGGTTTGTAAGGAATGACACGATTAACCTCAATGCCACAGGAGGCGGAGAGGATGAGTTTGGGTTGGGCGTCATCAATGCGGGTCGCCAGTTCATTGGCGGCAAACCCGCCAAAGACGACGGAGTGAATGGCCCCAATCCGGGCACAGGCAAGCATGGCTACGGCCGTTTCCGGCACCATCGGCATGTAAATGATCACCCGGTCGCCCTTTTGCACCCCTTGAGCGGCCAACACCCCGGCAAAACGGGCCACCTCGTCCAGCAGTTGTTGGTAGGTGAAGGTTTTGATGGTGTTGGTGACGGGGCTGTCGTAAATGAGGGCGGGTTGGTGGGCACGGCCGTTGGCCACGTGCCAGTCCAGTGCATTGTAACAACTGTTCACCAGGCCACCGGCAAACCAGCGGTAAAAGGGCGGGGTGGAATCGTCCAACACTTTGTCCCATTTTTTATACCAATGGGCGGCTGCGGCCACTTCCGCCCAAAACCCATCCCGGTCAGCGATTGATTGTTGATAAACCTGCTCGTACATGGTGGTCTCCTTTGGGAAAATTGTTTAACGCAAAGATGATGATGGCGCTATTTTACTAAACTTTGGCAAATTCAGAATGCTTTAGAGCCACTTTACACAGACAAACTGAGACATCCGATTTCTCAAACAAATCGGATGTCTTCATAATCTCGTTTGTGATTTTCAGGGTTTTAGAATAATTGGCAGGTACACGGCCGTCTCCGCCACATCCCCGGCCACAAAAGGCGTCCCGCCCAGGTCGGCTACACTCAGCCCGGTCGTCACCAGGTTTTGCCCACTGATTGTCACGGCCGTTCGCAAATCCCAGCAAATTGAGCTGCCCGGCGTGGCACAATCGGCAATGTTCTCGATCCAGTAGAGGCGCATCTCGTCACGCACACGCTGGTTACAATCGGGGTTATCATCCACCGGCACAGCCACCTGCCACGTGCCACTACCACCGACGATGAAGAAGTCGTAGTAATCGGAGCAGAGGTCGGCCACATCGGCCGCGATGGGTTGGCCGAACGGGGCATTGGTACGGCCGTGACTGATAATTACGGCCGTGCCACTTCCCCCACTCAACTGCGCCCCGCCCAGGGTGGCACTGTTACTACCTTCAGCCCAATTCTGAATGGGTGCACCCAAGCGGGCTGCCCAGGCCGCCGCGTCCAGACCAGCCGGCACGGCACCATCGTAGCGGCCCCACCAGTTATGGCGTAAGTTCGCTGTACCATCGGCGCTGTCTAGCACGGTATCAAACTTATCAGCGTTGTTGGCATAGGCGATCAGCGTACCGCTTGATTGGGCGAAGAGGGTATCATTGCCGCTCAAGTCGTTGCCTTTGATCACGGCCGTGCCCGACCCATCCATATCCACAACCACATTAAAGCTCATAATCGAATTGGCGGAATGTTGGATGGTGAGATTTCCAGTGCCAGTAATGGCAACGGCCGTGCCCGGCGAAATGGCAACCAGCGATACTGTATCAAAAGTTACGTTGCCATCACCAACGGTGAACAATGCCCCACCTAACCCACCATCCCAGGTGAGCGTGCCGGGGCCATCCACCAATACATGATGCGCACCGCCGTTACCGCTGGTCAGCCCCTCATGCACCGTATAATCATCCAAAATCGTAATCCAGCCATCATCAGCCACCGTGGCAAAAGCAGCCACAACGTCATCGGTACAGGGGGTCAGCCCATTGCAGACAGCCAACAGTGAACCGACGTAAATGTGGGGCGGCGCGGTTGTATCTACGCTCACACTCACACTGGTCTGGTTATTTCCGGTTTCATGGTCTAGTGAAAGCGCGTCCACGACCACATCATTGGTGATAACACCTACGGCCGTCAGTGGTACATGGGCAGCAAAAGAGGTGACGGCCGTGTCATTTACAGCCATATCCCCCACCATGCACGAGACCACGCCACCGCTTTCCTGACAACCGTCCCCACTTATGAAGCTCATGCCCGGCGACAGGGTGTTATCCAGGGTCACGGCCGTTGCCGTATACGGCCCATTGTTAGTGACGACCAGGGTATAAGTAATGGTGTTGCCAATGCCGACGGGGTCGGGTACGGCCGTTGCCCCCACTGCCAGATCAGCCGGCGGGTAAAGATACAACGCCGGAATAATCTCCTTCACCTGATTAGCACTCTCCCAGGAAAGCCCGGCTACCGCATCACCCCCATTTTCATAATAATGCACCTCAATATCATACCGCTCCCCCGCCTCCAACGTGATCACACCGCTATCCTCCTGCGCGCCGTGATCCGTCCAGGCATCCACCACCAACTGCCCATCCACCCACAGCCGAATACCATCATCCGACCAGGTATAGAACGTATACTCTTCCGAATAGAGAGGTTGCACCTGTCCCAGCCAACGCACAGCAAACAGGTCGTCATTAACCGCCGGATCAGGTGAACCATTCGCCCAGTCAAAATCCACAGTGCCGTCAATCCGCTCCAGTTGCAATGTCTGGAATGGGTTAGCAGGCGGGGTACCCCCTGTAAACTCATAATAGCGCCCTAACAACCCAGCGCCATTGCCAATTTCACCCACCAGCACATAACCCGGCTTATGCTCCACACTCACGCCATTAGCCCCCGTCACTCGCAGCGTCACATCATACGCGCCATCCTGCGTATACGTGTGCGTGGGGTTTTGCAAGGTGCTGGTGGAACCATCACCAAAATCCCATAACCAGGCTGTGGGATTAGGCACATTGGACGTATCCGTAAACGTCACCGTCAGTGGAGCCAACCCCAATCGCGGCGCACCTACAAAATCTGCCACCCCCACATAGCGCACCCGCAAAATGTTCGCTCCGGGGTCAATAGGGCTATTGTAATTCAAATCTTTGTACAAATCGGTGAAATAGAGACCATCAGGCCCGGCAGCCATGCCAGCGGCCGTTGCCTTGCCCGTACCATTATATTCCACCAACGTCACCGGCCCAGTGATCAGCGTCCCATCTGTGTCTATGACAAATTCCACGATGCGTTTGCCCCGCGCCTGCGGCCCGGTCGCCCACGTGGGGCCAGATTCGGTTACAAAGGCATGGTCAAGTTTATCTGCCGGGAATCCACTACCACCAAATGTGTCAGTCTGAATGAAGGTTATATCAACCGGCGCATGAGCTGGATTCCAGTTGTAAATAGCGTTAATCAGCATGGAGTTATTGGTGCCATCCCAGCCATAACTCGTGCCGCTGATCACCCTTGCCAGCCGATCAATGCTGGGGCCATTTTCCGCCTCGTACAGTTCCCCATCTGCCTCGCGCCAATCACCACCGAAGGGGTTACGTAAGCCATAGGCATAGATATAGTCGCGCGCGCCGCCGCTGCCTATATAAAATGGGTTATCGGACGGTGCCGTGCCATCTAAATTGACACGCAGAATTTTGCCCCGAAACGAGTCCAGGTTGAGCGCCGTGCTGGCATCAAAGCCATCGCCCATATGCACATACAATTTATTATCCGGCCCAATGCTAAGGTTGGAAATCTGGTGCGACTGCCCCTGGGATTCCCCTACCATGTTGAGCACCGTAATCTGGGTACTGGCCGAAATACCACCATCTACGCTTTGGAAACGCATCACTTTAGGGTAATGGGGCGCGCCATCATCGCCAGGATCACTGCTGTATAACATGGCCGCAAATACATCCCCGGTAGTCGGATCAACCGTGACGCCTGTCACCCCTTGCTCGCCGCTACCGGGAAAGTTACCGGTTGGGTTGAAGTTGAGAAGGTCGGTAGCATAATCGTATACATCGCCACCATGCGTGACGACTTTGATTTTGCCGTATAACTCGGTGACGTAATAGAGGGGATCGCCCGGGTTGCCCGCATAGGTGCCTTCGGGCACAAAGGCGATATGCACCGGCAGTTGAAAGCCAGTAGCAACTACTTCAACTTTGTATCCAGTTTGCAAAGAAATCCAGGGTACAGGCGCCCCTCGTGCCAGTTGGGAAAAATCTGGTTCGGTCTGATTTGCCGCGCCAACATACGTGCTGCCATTGGCAGACACCCAAAAGTAAAGCGTTTGGGTGGGCGTGATACTCATTGCAGGCAGGTATACGGTGCGAACGGCATTGGTATTATCCACAAAGGTCAGGTCTGTTTCAGGGAGGATAAAGTAGTTGCCGGTATTACCGGCATGGATTTGGATACGTGCATCAACGTGGGCAGGCAAGGGCGCCGGGTTGTTCAGTTGGTTAGTATTACCATCAAATCCGGTGATTTGTAGTAAGGTTTGGCCGGTTGGAGATTCCAGTCTCAGGAAGGGTTGGGGTGCGCCAACGGGCAAAATGACAGGTTGGCTGGCAGCGTTTAGCCATTCGGGGGGAGGTGAAGCCAGCACATCATCCAGATGCAGGGGAAAGAGTTGGGTGGCAGGCCCGGTGCGGAAGAGGCGTAATGACCAGGGGCTGACTTCGTTATTGTCGTCAATGTGGCGCACTTGCAGGATGTAGTTGGTGTCGTATTCGAGTTCAGTACGGCCGTTGTAACTCCCCATAAACGTGCCATCCCCCAAGTGTGTATGCAGCCGCTCCACACCACCAATACATATCGTTTCCCAGATGAGTTCCTGAGTAGCCGAGATGACAATTTGCCAATCGGTGCATTGATGTTCGTCACCGTCAGGATCGTTCATAGGTTCTGTTTCCATATGCACATCTGACGGGCTGACAATTTGCCCGTCCGTCAATGGTTCTGTGATGATTGGTGGGTCTGGCGGGGTTAACGGCGCAGAAAATATGGTGCGTGTGGCTAAGAAGGGCATGAGTGCAAACAAACAAGCGATACCGATAAATGAGAATCGCCGCCAGTTAATAGATTGCTGCGGCAAGGGGCGAGGAAATTGCTTCTTCACGTTTCACTTCCTTTAGGGCATAGCCCCGGTGACTTTGTTGACAACGCAATAAGTCTAACACTCGCCAATTGACACACTCAACATGACCAGAGTCATGGGTGAGAGTAGTAATTGGTTGTTGGTTTTAGTTGGTGGTCATTGGCTCAGAAGCAAAAGACGGGGACTTTGCTCATGGAAGGGGGAATGGTCGTAATCACCCAGGAAGCTGATATGGTTAAAATCTGCTTCTTGTAACAGCAACTCCATCTGGTGTGGATAGCGATAATGGTATGTGGCTCGGGCAATGGTGCGATTCACCGGGCCACCAGCAGCCGGAGAGCGGTCATATATCCAGGTGATGTGGAGGGTTTGCACGGCCGTGTCCACCCGATTAGCTGCCAAATGCAAAATAACATCACTGGTAGTAGGGTCAGTGAGAACATTCTCCAGGCTAAGCAGATGATCCTCCGGTGTGTCGGCAACGATAAACGGATTTGCCAGGTCTATGAAAAGCTGCCCACCCGCTATCAAATGGCGTCTGACCTGCTTCAGGGTGGCAAGGGCCTGGGTATTATCCAGGTGCATGAAGGTATTATAGGGGATGAGGATGAGGGGGAAACGGCCGTGCAGTGAAAACCCTGTCATATCCCCTTCCACTAATGTCACACGACTGCGCACAACTTCTGTCTCAATTGCCAACCGTTCTCGCGCCCGCGCCAGCATCACCGGAGAATTGTCCAGTCCCACTACCTTGTTACCCGCTTGCACCAACGGCAATAACAACCGCCCACTACCGCAGCCTAATTCCAACGCCGGGCCATTCGCCTGCTGCGCCAACGCCAGCACAAACGGAATATCTTCCGTCAAATTCTCGTGTGTCAAATCATAGTAATGGGCAATCTGGTCATACATAGTCGGCTCTAAAAAAACAGACCTCAGGGGTGAGGTCTGTCCAGGCCAGCTAAAGAAGCTAGCAGATTGAGAGCTACCAATCTCCCGCTCTCACCCTTTACGGAATACACAACACCTGCCCGGCAAAAATCCGGTTCAAGTTGAAAATCTGGTTGGCTTCGGCAATGGCAAACGGACTGACGCCATACAGGTTGCCAATCTGGATAAGGTTTTGCCCCCACAAAACGGTATGGGAATAACGACAACCCGGTTGAGCAGGTGGTGGGGGAGACGGTGGATTACCGCTGCCGGGTGGCACGATGACACCGGGGGCGCCCGTAGGGATAAACAACACCGTTCCGGCAAAAATGAGATTGGGGTTTACCACCCAGGGGTTTGCCAGCATAATGGCTTGCATGGTAGTGCCATAACGCACCGCAATTTGTGACAGACTGTCACCCCACTGAACGGTGTAATAGAAGCCGGTGAATTGCTGAGTAGTGGCATCTTCAGGAGGAGCAGCACTCACGGCCGTTGCCCCTCCCAGCAGCAACACCATTATCAGAGCAAAAATCAATTTGTTTATTCTCACCGAGAGCTTTGTCATCTTTCCTCCTTCGTCACAGCCGCTCGTTTGTAGATGCACCTCCCGCAAGTTTGTAGGGATATGGAAACTTGCGGGAGGTGACCCCTCTGCCAAAAGTTTGACATAATGTAATTGTGGCAACTATAACATATTCACCATTCCAGTGGCAAGAGGCAAGTTACTCTGATAATCCGTAAAACAAAAACACGGCCGTAACGGCCGTGTCTTCATCATATTAAAACGGTAGTTTTATCAGGCACGTGTAATATATTCGCCCGTCTCCGTATTCACCTTGATACGATCACCGATATTCACAAAAAGAGGGGTTTTCACTTTCAAGCCTGTTTGTGTGCGCACCTCTTTAGTCGAACCAGTAGCCGTATCCCCCGCTACCGCATTCTCCGCTTCTACCACATCAAATTCCATCGTCTTTGGCAAGATGTAGTCCAGTATCTCACCCTCATAAGACATTAATTCCAGTTCCATATTGTCAATCAGATAATACTGGTCACCCTCCATCACCGAATGGGGCAGTTGTTTCTGTTCATACGTAGCCGTATTCATAAAAACATAGAACTCGCCATCATCATACAGATATTGAAAAGTCTCCTTCTCCAGCCGAATATCTTCTACCCGGTCACCAGAAGAAAACGTGATCTGCAAATTAGAACCCGAACGCAAATTCTTCACGCTGACGCGGATAGTGGCTTTGCCCCGTCCCGGTTTGTTGTGGCTATACTCAGTCACCTTATACAGATTGCCATCATGTGTGAAGCTCACACCGCGGCGTAATTGGTTCACATCAATCATCTTATTACCTCTAATAAATTTATAAATTATCAAGGACAAAATACAGAGGCGCAAAGAAAAACTTTCGCGTCTTTTTGCGTCCTTTGCATATCATCCAGCTATTCGATTATCAATCAGACAAATGGGTCTTTTTGAGCACGCCTGTTCCACCAGATAACGGCCGTAGACAACACCGTTAGCAGCAACAAACCACCAATAAACCATAGCACATCCAGTAATGGCGTTGCACTGCGAATGGTAAAGTCACCCAATTCAATGACCAAAGGCCATACAGGAAGGTAAATGCCCATAACACACCGAGTTTATCACAACTGAACTGGCAGAGGCAATGTCAGATGGACGGCCGTACCCCCTCCATGTTATAATCTCCCTGTTCATTAACAACCTGGGGATGATCGGTTTCGACGGGGAAGGTTGGTCCTGGGCTGCAAGCCGGGCACGCTTTACATCCCGCAAAACTGGAAGCAAACCAATAAGTGCCAACACAAGTGCACGTTCCTATAGCGCCCTCCCCATGGCTGCCTAACCGCAGCTGCGCGGGAAGCGCTTAGATGGTTCCTTAGCCGGAACCCCGTCTGCCCTGAATGTTCGTTGGCCTGAAAGGCGCAGGCGACACACATGTCAACGTGCTTCTTCCAGAAACCGCTAAGGAAGAAAAAGAGGCTCTTTCGGGAGCCAGCGGTCTGTTACCGGCTGACCCTGTTGGTTGGGGCGCCCGGTAACTAAAGCGAAATAGACCAACTAAGCTTGTAGACGTTCAGCGGCCGAATTTTTCGGACGCGGGTTCGATTCCCGCCATCTCCACCAAACAAAAACGCGCTCCCTCTGGGAGCGCGTTTTTAGTTACGGTGTCCAGGTGTCGAATTGCACAGAGCCGATGGCGGTAGCTACGATTTCGGTGTCGCCGGTCAGGTTGCCGCTGGTCAGATTCCACGCATTGCCTGTGCCCAGGCTCATCACATAAGCCGTATTGTTCAGCCATTGGGCATCAAACAGTCCCACCGGGATCAACACTTCCATCGGCGTACTGCCTGCCTGCCCCACGCCAAAGAACCCTTCACCGGCAAATAACACATGCGAATCGGCCGGATTCCAGCCAAACGACCGCAAATTTTGCCCGGTGCGGTAGTTTTGCCCATTGGTTCCGCTGCTGTCAGCCAGGATCAAGGTTTGGGTGTTGGAACCATCGGGGATGAACTGCACGTAGGCCAGTTTGCTGCCATCGCTGCTCCACTGCACCGGGTTGAACAGGACGTTGCCCGGCAGGCTGCCCTGCACCAGAGCATTGCCGTTGGCGATGCGGTAGAGTGAGGCGGCGGCGGCAGGTTGCCAGGGGTCCTGGCTGGACACGGCCGTGACCGCCGAATTCCCATTCCCCACCCACTGCGTTACTGGCACATAGGCATATTCGCTGGCCGTGTTCACAAAAGCAAAGGTCAGCACCGTCTGCCGATTGCTGCCATCCATGTTCGCCTGCACCAGACTCTCCGGCAGACTAAACAGCACCCGCGCCCCATCCGACGAAATGTTGAAGCGATGCCCACCCTGCCCGGCGGCAAAACGCGCCTGCGGCGAGCCGTTCAGCGGTGCGATCCATAAATCAGATTGAGGGGCCGCGCCAGGGCCGGTGTCATTCACCACATAGCTGCTAAAGGTCAATGATAGGCTGTCTGGCAGCCAGGCAATCTGGTCAATCAACACGGACACATCGGATGAGCCACTGGCGTTGGGGATGCTGCGCGACGTAACCAGGAAATCGCCGCCGCTGCCATCGGTGTTCATATAACCCAACACGTTCGATTCGTTATTGCCGCGTAAAAAGGCTACCTTACGGCCGTCTGGCGAGATGATCGGCTGCGAAATATCGGCGTCCGTCGCTAGTTGGATGGGAGTCCCGGCGATGGGGGGATTGACGCCCAGGTTCAAGGGCACAACCCATAGGCCAGTGTTGTCGGCATACGCCAGCAGACCAGTCCCACCCGCCACTTCTGTACCCGCTTCCGGTGTGGTGGTGGCTGTCGGTGTTGGTGGGGCCGTCGGCGTAGGCGGCGCAGGCGCGATGGGTACGCTGTCAGTATTATTGGTCTGGGCATATTGCGCTCCGCCAGAAATCCAACAGTCAGGCCCGCTGATGGCCGCCGGGCATTGAATCTTCCACCAGCCAGATGCCGGGTCACGGCCAATGATGGGCACACTTTCCCCTTGCAGTAAGAAGCCCACCCTATCATATTGCACGCCAGGACCGGTGCGCACATTCAGGTCTACCAGCACAGTAGCAAAGGGGCCTTCGATGGGCACGGCCGTGTTCTCTGCTACTTGTGTGCCCGTCCCCGGCAGCGTTACGGTTGGCGCTGCGCCGGGTACAGTAGCCTCTTCTCCCGGTGTTAGTGTGGTCACAAAAGTCGGCGGTGGCAGTTCAAGCTCCGGTTCCACATTCCCGGCAAAAGCATTGCAAGCCAGTGAAGTCATAATCAAAACGCCAATGATAAAAAAGATGTATTTGGTACGTATCATGCCTGTCTCCAAAAAAGTAATCAGGTAATTGGGTAATTGAATATTGAGTCATTGCCCAATTACATCTTCATTCGCCGCTGATTGGCGGTTAGTTTAGAATAGATTATCGGAATTGGCGATCATTTTCTACGCGAGATGACCGCGATATAGATACGGAAGTAATGCGTGATGCGTGACGATAGAGTTATCGTGCATCACGCATCCTGTTAAAGTTGATTGGAGGATAGGGAATGAGAGAAGGCAGCTACGGCCGTGCCGCGCTTTATGGCGCCGTCGGTTATGGCGGTGGGCTGGCATTAGGGGTTCTGGTATTTAGCCTCATATTACGCCTGAACCTGATTGGGCTAATAACGGGCCTTTTGCCAGATAATCAACCATTTGTTCGTCTGTTGGTGGGGTTGGTATTGGGGTTGGTTTTAGCGGGGGGGGCAGGCGCGTCTGGTGGCGCGTTGGGCGGTTGGGCCATCAGTCGGGCAGAGATGGTGGCTTCGCCGCAGCGACTCATCCGGCGTGGTGCGTTTGGTCTGGGGCTGGCCTTGGGCATCCTCATCATCCCCTTGCTCTTTTTCACTGCGTTAGTGGCGTTTTATTATGACCCGGCCGACCGACGGCCGTTACCTCTCATCACCCTTTTTGCTTTTTACGGTTTACTCTTCGGCTTCCTGGCCGGTATCTTCCTGGCAATTTTTACCAGCAAACTACGCCAATCATGGCGCGTGCTGCTGGCCAGCAGCACCGGTTTCACGTTGGGCGGCGGCCTCATGGGGTTGTTCGTTTACTGGCGTGAAGCCAGAGGTGTACTGGACGGGCTGCCCACCTTGTTATATGTGCCCGTCCTGTTCTTGCTGACGGGAGCAGTTGGTGGGGCCATGTTGGGCATCGCCTATCATCGCCTGGCCCGCATTGAAGCCACCAAAGGGGAGCGCGTCGCCCCTCCGCCCCGTTGGTGGCAAATAACCCGCGCCGTTGTTTTGCTGCTGTTAGCGGCCGTCGGGCTGGTCGTTGTCTGGAACCTGATTAACCTCATTCGCTACCGTGACGCCGATTTGCAAGCCGTCATTCCGGTGGGCGCAGAAGGGACACATTGGGCGGATTTGCTGGCGCTGGCCGAAGGAGAGCAGCCAACGGTGTTTGCCTCTGATACAGGGACGCCCTTTGTGGCCTGGGTGGAGGCAGGTTATGTTTTTATTGCTCCGGCTATTGCTGGTTCGCCGGTGAATGTGTCCCAAAACCCGGATGGGCGGCCTGCCCATCCGGCAGGCGTGGCAGACAGCCTGAGTGGAGTACATCTGGTGTGGCAAAATGGGGCCGGGCAGATGATGTACGGCCGTTGCCAGCAAAACAATTGCACGACACCCGCCCCCTTACCCACCGGGTGTGGCAGTGGCAACGCAGCCCAGCCTACCATCGCCATTGACGCCAATGATATGGTCATGGCCGTCTGGCAGGAGGGCAGTGGGTTGGCGTTTGCCGCCTGGCCCGCTGCCCAATCACCGGGGACAGGCTTTTTCGGTTGTGTGATTGCCGGAGGCAGCCCGGAACAACCTCAGGTGGCCGCGACGGGCAACGGTCGTTTCCAACTCATCTTTGCCGATAAAGAGCGCATTTTCACCAGCAATCTGGATGGCAGCGGTTGGTCGCCACCTGTGCAGGTGGCGCAAGGCCACTCCCCCTCTCTGTTAACTACGTCGGATGGTGTGTTCCAAGCCTGGTGTGGCCCGGATGGGCAGGTAACAGTGCAGAACCCCGCGGCTGTGGAGGAAATTATTGATTTTCCGTCGTGTCACGGCCGTGTCGCCCTGGCGCAAGACAGCGAAGGCCACCTGCACGCCGTCTGGCATTCGCCCGATGTGCGCAAAGTGACGGGCGTGACGGCCCATGACGAGTCGCTCATTTACGAAAGTGTGCGGCAGGGTGGGGCCTGGTCAGAGGCCGCGATTGTGCGCCAGGCAGGGGCCATGGCCGAACCGGTGATGACGGCCGCACCCGACGGCATTTTGCATCTGGTATGGGCAGAGGGCACAGCCGTGACCTACACCTCTCAGACACAATACGACTGTGCCAACCCTGACCTGAACTATATCGAACAGGCTGTTTACGATGCTTTGAACCAGCCCATCTTCAAACCGGCCGATGAACAACTACCCGTCTGTGGCAACCGGTACGAGAGCCTCTTTTACACCCCCAACCCGGTGCAGGGCGTAAACCAACTGCCCACCCTCAACGGCGCCTACGACCGGGTGGCCGAAATGGGCGAAACGGCGCAATATGAAGTGTTGTTTGGCGTGATGCAGTGGGATGTGCCCTCCAACGAACCCAGTCCCGGCAGCACGTTGGCGCAGGCGACCGTTGATCTTTACAACCGGGTGAAAGCCAACCCGGAGCTATACCCACGGGGCATGACGGTGCGCATCCTCACCGGCAACATGCCCATGGCCTCACTGCTGCCAGCCGATGACCAGACCTGGAATGTGTTGGCCGATTTGCAAAGTGCCGGGCTGCCGGAACTGGTGAATGAGGAGATTGGCTGGCGGCTGGAAATTGCTGACTTTGATGGTCAGTGGCCGCACATGCACACCAAGATCATGCTGGTGGATGGCAGAACGATGATGGCCGCCGGTTACAACTACAGCTATCTCCATTTTTCGCAGGAGCATCCTTCTGGCCTGGGGTTGGGCATGGTGGATTTCGGCATCCATATCACCGGGCCGGTGGTGCAGGCGACGCGGGCAGCGTATGATGATTTGTGGGCCGGTTCGGACACCTTGACCTGTGAGGAGTTGGTGAGTGAGTATGAGAATGTGTGGCGGCGCAGTTGTGAGCGGGGCACGGCCGTTATCAGCCATCTGCCCGAAGTGTTGAAATACTACGTCCCCGCCGACGCCGATGCCGACGCCTACGCCCTTTACCGCACCGAAAACCATCTGGCCGGGGACGCCGGTATCGAAGCCGCCCTGCGCGCCGCCGAAGAGAAAATTGACATCTCTGAGGTGAACTTCTCGCTGGAACTCATTTGTGACGCAGCCATTGTGTTTCAGGGTGTCTGCACCTATGAAGAAAATGCTCTGCCGTTTATGACAGCCCTGGTGGAGACGATTGACGCCAAACGCATCCCGGTGCGCATCCTGGTGGAAAAAGAGGCGATGAACGGCATGGAGAACCGGGTAGCCATTCAGTCAATGATGGATGAATTGGAGGAGCGTGGCCTGCATGACCTGGTGGAAATTCGCTTTTACAATGGCAAACTGCACAGCAAAGCGGTGAATGTGGACAACCAATTCCTGATTATTGGCAGCCACAATTTCCACTACAGTTCATGGGGCAGTACACCGTTCAGCCTGACGGAGTTCAGCATTGGCACGGACAGCCCGCAGGCGATTGCCGATTTCGAGACCGCTTTTGAGGCCCGCTGGGCGGATAGTATTCCGGCGGAAGAGTTAATGCCCGCGTTGGCCCCGTAAGTGGAGATTGGTTCAATCTTGAAGATTGAACCAATCTCAAAACCAGGAGTGCATGAATCAAAACAGTTACGGCCGTACCATGTTCATCAGCGCCCTCGGTTATGGCGGGGGACTGGCTTTGGGCGCATTGTTGTTGGCGCTCATTTTGCGTTTCAGCCTGCTACGGCTGGTGGCCGAGACCGTACCGGATAGCCAGTTTTTTATTCGCTTGCTGGTGGGGCTGGTATCAGGGTTGTTGGTTATAGGTGGTGCGGGCGCGGTGGGTGGTGGCCTGGGTGGGTGGGCGATCACCCGCGCCGAACGCATAGAAGCACCATCCCGTTTTATTCGTCGCAGTGCGCTGAGTTTGGGGTTGCCATTGGCATTGCTGTCGCTGCCGTTGATTTTTGTCACGGCCGTGATCTCCTTTGAATATGACCCGGCTGACCGACGCCCCCTGACGGCCGTAACCCTCTTCGCTATTTATGGCTTTGTGTATGGGTTATTGGTTGGTTTGCTGTTGGCGGCGCTAACCAGCAAATTACGCCAATCGTGGCGGGTGGTGGGCGGCAGCGTGTTTGGTTTTATGGTTGGTGGGGCGCTGGCGGGGCTGTTCATTTATGGGCATGAAGCACATGATTTTCTGAACTGGCTGCCGGATTGGCTGTTTGTGGGCTGGCTGTTTTTGTTGTGGGGAGCGGGCGGCGGTGCGGCGGTGGGTTGGGCCTATCATTGGCTGGCACAGGGTGGGGACACCAGAGGGGAGCGGCTGGAGCCATTACCACGCTGGCGGCGTTGGCTGCGGGTGGTGGTACTGGTGGGGGTGGGTACGGCCGTACTCGCCATCACCTGGAACATCATTGGCCTGATCCGCATCGTCCCGGCCGATCTGCAAACGATCATCCCCATCCATGCCCAGGGAACCTGGTGGGCGGAAGTACAGACCCTTGACTCTGTAGCTGCTGCGCCGCCGGTCTTTTCTGACGCTGATGCCTCACCCTGGCAGGCCCGGTGCAGCCCGGAGGGGCAGGTGGTGGTGCAGACCCCGACGGGCGAGCAAGAAACGATACCGTTTCCGGGCTGTCACGGCCGTCCGGTAGTGGCGGTGGCTGGTGATGGGAATGTACACGTCGTCTGGTATGCAACGGAGGCGATGAAAACAACGGGCGTGGTGGTCAATGACCAGTCGCTCCTTTATGAAAGTGTGCGGCGGAATGGGGTTTGGTCAGAACCGGTGATTGTGAGCCGAACATCGGGTGCCGTTGAACCGGCGCTGACGGTTGACGCGGACCGCCGTTTGCATCTGGCCTGGGCGGAGGGCACGGCCGTTTACACCACCACCCAAACGCCATACACCTGCGACAACCCCGACCTGAACACCATTGAGCAAGCCGTTTATGAGGCGCTGAGCCAGCCCCAATACTTGGCGGCCGGGGAGCAGTTGCCTGTTTGCGGCCACCGGTATGAAGCACTGATCTTCATGCCCAATCCCGACACCACCAGCCGCTTCTTGCCCACGCCGAATGGGGGGTATGATGCGGTGGCCGACATGGTGCAGTCGGCGCAGTACGAGGTGCTTTTTGGCGTGATGCAGTGGATGGAACCGACCGGCACAGATAGCCCTGGCAGTACAGTGGCCGACACGGTGGTGGCTCTTTACCACCGTATTCAGGAAAACCCGGCGCACTATCCCAAAGGAATGACAGTACGTATCCTGACCGGCAATATGCCGCAGGTATCGCTCTTTCCGGTGCCAGACATGAACTGGCATGTGATGGCGGATTTGCGCAACGCCGGGCTGCCGGAACTGGTGAATGAGGAGTTGGGCTGGCGGGTGGAGATTGCCGATTATGACGGCCGTTGGCCGCACATGCACACCAAAATGATGATTGTGGACGGCCGCACGGCGATGGCTGCCGGTTTTAATTACAGCTATTTGCACTTTGCCAGCGACCACCCCTCTGGCCGGGGCATTGATATGGTTGACCTGGGCATTCAGATGAGCGGGCCGGTGGCGCAGGCGGCGCGGGCGGCTTATGATGACCAATGGTCGCACTCGGATTTAATGGTATGTGATGAACTGGTGGGTTTTGTGGAGAATGTGTGGCGGCGGGTGTGTACGGAGGGGACGGCCGTTGCTGACCACATTCCCGAAGTGCTGCGCTATGATGTGCCCACAGGCGCAGACAGCCACGCCTACCCCATGTACCGCACCGAAAAATATCTGGCGGCGGATGCGGCCGTATTAGCCGCCATCCGCGCCGCCGAGGAGAAAATTGACATTTTCCAGGTCAATTTCTCCTTAGAACTGTTTTGCATGGCGGCCATCGTCTTTCAGGGAATCTGTGACTATCAAAACAATGCGCTGCCCTTTTTGGAAGCGATTGTGGAGACGGTGGAGGCAAAACGGATTCCGGTGCGCATTTTGGTGGAGGAGGAGCCGATGAACGGTGCGGAAAATCGGGTGACGATTCAGGCATTGGTGGATGAATTGGCGGCGCGGGGGCTGGCCGATCTGGTAGAAATTCGTTTTTATAACGGCAAAATACACAACAAGACGTTGAGCATTGATGACGCCTTTTTGATCGTGGGCAGCCAGAACTTCCACTATAGCGCCTGGGGCAGCCACTATTTCAGCCTGACGGAGTTTAACATTGGCACGGATGACCCGCAGGCGATAGAAGATTTTCAGGATACATTTGAGTATCGCTGGGCCAACAGTATTCCGGCAGAGGAGTTGATGCCGGGGTTGGGTAATTGAGTAATTGGGTAACTGGGTAATTACCTGTTTATGCGGGGCGGAGGGGAGGCTTTAGCCGAAACGCTATCGGCTAAAGCCTCCCCTCCGTTTATCCTTTAATTATTTGCTGCCGCCACCGGCCAGATGCGAAGGGTGCCATCCACCACCAACGCCGCCAGGTAACGGCCGTCGGGCGACCAGCTAATCTGCAAAATATCGTTACCCACCGGGAGCCGCTCGATCAACTGGTTTGACTGCCAGGAATGGATGTCTACCTCCCGGTTAATACTGCTGCCACCGATACTGTGGCGGGCAAAAAAGAGGCCATCTGGTGCATAGGCATGGCCGCCAACATCGGTGGCCTGCCCAATGGTCTGCTCGCCGGTACGCACGTTCCACTGCGTCAGGCGGGTGTTATATTGCGCTTCGGCCGTGAGCAGAGTGTCGTCCGTCACCCAGGTTGCCAGTTCATACTCCGTCAGCCAGCGGATGACGCTGCCCGCCTCCCGGTCATAAATGGCAATTTTGGCCTGGTTGGCTTCGGGGCGAACCATATTTTCCAGCGCCACCAGATTGCCGATGGGGTTGAACGCCGCCAATACCACGCCAAAATCGTAACCGGCGCGGACGGTCTGGGAACGGAACGTTTCTTGGTAATCGCCAACGGCCGTGCGTTCCCAGAGTATCAATTCGCCCGCTTCACCTTCGGCCCCGGCTGTGACCAGCGCTGACCCATCGGGTGACCAGAAGATGCGGTGGATGGCAGAATCAGTGGCGTGGCCTTCCAGCACGGCCGTGACCGCCCCGGTCAATGGATCAGCCAGCCACACCTGATTACCGGAGCCGTAAGCCAGTAGCGAACCATCTGGCGAGAAGGCATCACGAGGCAAGGAAGTAGCCTCTGGCAGGCGATTAAGTAACTGTTGCGTTTCCACATCGTAGATGGCGATGTCGCTATTTTCCCAATCCAGCAGGGCGATGAAACGGCCGTCTGCACTGAGCGCCGGTGTACCACGGGAACCGGCAAAGTTGGCTGCCAGGTTGCCGGTGTCCACATCCCACGCGGCCGTGCGGCCATATCGGTCGGGCGCGGCGATTTTACGGCCGTCGGCTGACCAGACGAAGTTAAGCCAGGGGGCAATAACCGGAATCGTACTCAATGTTTCTTCTGCCACTGTCTGTACATCCGGTTGGGGCATCCAGGTGGTAAGGCGGCCGTTGCGATAAAGGGAAGTAATGGTGCTGCGTTCACAGATGACGGCCATGCGGTGGGGATTTTCCCCTTCCAATTCCGGTAAGACGCTATCCTCTCCTTGTTGCCCAACCAGTTCGCCGCCGGCCACATCCCACACTTTGAAGGGGGTAAACTCACTGTAAAAACCAAAACCGCCTCTGCTGCATAGGGTACGGTCGTCGGCGCTGAACACGAACGGCTCACTGGTTCGCACGGGCGTAAAACTAAGGGCAGTGCCCTCCAGGCGACTTTGTATCTGAAAAGTGGCCGCATCCAGCAGGTGGATTTCATTGTCGGTAGATAGAGCGAGGGTACTGCCATCTGGCGCACCGTCCGGCGACCAGGCAACGGCGTAGGAATCGTAACATCCTTCCTCATGCGCCAGAGGCAGTAAGGTGTCGCCGGTCGTCACGTTGACGATGCGGCCACACACATCACCCAACGAGGCCAGGGTGATGGCCTGACTATCTGGCGACCAGACCAGGTACGGCCGTGTGCCTTCAGGCAAGGTTGTGCCCGGAACTTCTGCAACCATACCATCGGCCACGTTGAGCAGGTAGATGGGGTCGCCGCGCCGGGGGCCGATGAATTGGAAGGCGATGGTACGGCCGTCGGGTGACCAGGCCACATCACCCCAGTAAGCGTTAGGAGCCGCGAATGGGAACGGCTGTGCCTGTCCGGTGGCAGCGTCTACCACCACAATCGTACCGTCTGTGAGAGCGGTGGCTACGGCCGTACCTTGTGGATGTACGGTGACGGCAATGAGCGGCACGCCAAACTGGACAAACCATTGTTCGGCGGCATCCGCCACGTTGAACAGCGACAAACCATTGGCCCAACCAACCGCCACCTGTTCGCCGCCCGGCAGGAAAGCAGCGTCCTGAATCACTCCCCGCCCCAACCAGAACGGCTGGCCGAATTGAATGGCGGGGGTGGTGGTTTCAGTGGTAGGGGTGGGGCGCGGAGCTACTTCGGTGGGGGGCACGGCCGTCGGTGATGGTGATATTTGAAGGAACGGTGTTGATGTAGGTACGGCCGTCGTGATAACCGTAGGGGCAGCGGTGCGAGTGGGTACGGCCGTGTTGATTTCGGTGTCGGGTACGGCCGTGCAGCCAGCCACGATGAAGATAAGCAAAAGGGTGACATGAATTTTAGTAGACATAACATTCCTCATCTAGACGGCAGAATGGGCAGTTACGGCCGTAATTATCCACCAAACTGCATCCATTCTGCCCAACGCCAGCCGCACGTCACCGGGTGTTTTAGGCTACGTTGCGGCTGGTGACAATTCATCGGCAGCATCACCCAAGTTGTGATACCATAAATCAAGATGCCCACCATGAAGGACACCCTTCATAATTCCTAATTCATAATTCCAAAGGAGAGACCATGAACAAAGAAATCGTCTATACCGACAAGGCCCCCGGTGTGGTTGGCCCCTATTCCCAGGCGGTGAGGGCTGGAAATTTGCTCTTCACGGCCGGGCAGATTGCCCTGGAGCCGGGCACGGGCCAGATGCTCAACAGCGATGTGCAGGCGGAAACGGAGCGGGTGCTGCAAAATTTGCAGGCCGTTCTGGAAGCGGCTGGCTCCAGTTTTGACCAGGTAGTGAAATCTACCGTGCTGCTGGCCGATATGGCTGATTTTGGGGCCATGAATGAAGTCTACGGCCGTTACCTGCCCCACAACCCACCCGCCCGCACCACCTACCAGGCCGGTAAACTTCCTCTGGGCGCGAAGGTGGAAATTGAGATGGTAGCGATAATTCCAGAATGACTGCTGGCAGACATCCGATTTTTCAAAAAATCGGATGTCTACTACCAACTTGTATGCCTGAACCAATCCTCTTTCTCATGTCTGACGATGTGTCCTTGGCCACGGCCGTAGCCGCCCACTACCAGCCGGCATACCGCCCATTCACGGCCGTGACCGCCGCCGACGCCAGCCAACAGTTGAAAAATTGCTACGATGCCGGTGAAGAAATCGCCCTCTTTCTGGCCGCGCAGCAGATGGCTGACGGCAACGGCATTTCCTTTCTGGCCGAAGCGGGCAAGCTGTACCCGCAGGCGCGCAAGGCGCTACTGGCCGACTTTGCCGACAGCGAAACCGCCATCCGCAGCATCAACGAAGTGGGTATAGACCGTTATCTGGTACGGCCGTTAGACCCACCCGAAACCACCCTCTACCCGGTATTGGATGAATTGCTGGCAGCCTGGCAAACGGCCGTGCGCCTGCCCGCCATGCGCGTGCGCGGCATTATGAGCAACCAGGTGGCCCGCATCCATTGTGACTCCAACCTGCACCACGCCGCCGAAATTGTGGCCCTTTCCGGCGTTGGCGATTTGATGGTCGTAGACAGCGACGGCGCGTTTGTGGGTGTGCTTTCCGAAGGCGATATTTTGCGGGCGGCTCTGCCCGATTTTGACGAAATTCTGGCCGAAGGCGGCGCACTGGCTGACGCCTACCAGCTATTTTTGCGCAAGGGGCAGGAATTGTCCCACCGGCCCAGGTCATTCGCCAGCCATTGGTACTGCACCCGGATGACCACGTAGCCAAGGCAGCCACTGTCCTCATCAGCCTGCAAATTCGTCGCCTGCCGGTAGTGGAAAACGGCCGTCTACTCGGCACCGTCTCCCGCGCCAATATCTGCCAGGCCGTTGTTGGAGGGTGGTAAGATGATGATTCCCAGCCGCCGCGTCCTCGTTGAAGCCGAAGCCGAAAACCAACGGTTGGGGCATGAAAACCTCGGTTTTTTGTCCACATCGCACGGTTTTATGCCCACCAGCCAGCCGCTTCTCTCTTTGCCGCCCGCTTACCGGGTGTGGGATGAGATGGCGGCGCAACTGCCGGAACTGTTCCGCCGCCTGACCCTGCGCGGCGAGTTGGATCAGATGCCGCTGCTCAGCGCCGCCGATCTGCCCGACTCGTACTTGCTGCGCGCCGCCGCCATTTTTGGCATTTTTGCCCATGCCTACCACTATGTGCAGCCCGAACCGTATGCCGCCATACCGGAAGCGGTGCAACGGCCGTGGGCCGAAATCAGCCAGCGATTGCAGCAGCCCGCCCCCCATCTTTCCTTCATTGACCTAAACATCTACAACTGGCGGCTGATTGATCCCCATCACCCCGACCCCATGTGCATGGAAAATCTGGCGCTGCTCATCCCCATCCTGGGCAACGAGGATGAGCGCCGCTTCCAGATGACGCCCACGGAGATGATGGCCCGCTTCACGCCGGTGCTGCTGGCCTGCGTGCGCGCCCAGGAAGCGGTAGCTGCCGACGACCCCGCCGCTTTGCAAGCCGAACTGCGTTTCATTGCCGACGCGCTGCAACAGTTGACCTATGGCGTCTTTGCCAAAGTGAACCCCAACGCCTACCATCCGCTGTATGTGAATCCGGTGGTGTGGGGCAAAACGGTGGCCCCCATTGCCACCCCCTTTCAGGAAACGGGAAACATCCCCGGCCCCAGCGGCACGGCCATTCCTGCCTTCCAACTGCTGGATATTTTGTTTGGGCGGCGGGCCTATGGCAGCAGCATCGGCCAGGAGACGGCCCACGCCCGGCGCTGGTTTCCGCCCCATTGGCGTGCCTTTTTGGACGCTGCCGAAACCATTTCCGTCGCCGATTATGTCAACCGGGTGGCGGATCGCACATTGACGGGGGTGTTTCAGACGGCCGTAGACGCCTACGCCGGTGAAACGGGGCTGCTGGGGCGGCATCGCCTGAAAACATATGGTTTCCTCGACCTCTCCTTCAAGGCCGGGCGCAGCAAAACATTAGGCGGTTTTGCCGGGGCCTTTGACGACCGCATGTGGGACAAGATGGATGGTGAATTGGAGAAGGCGCGCCTGGAGCGGTATGCCCGCACGCCACAGATTTGCCATTTTGTGCCTGTCCTGGACGTGGCCGATGTGCGCCGCCAGGGGAACCAGTGGGTGAAGCAGATTCGCCTGGACATGCGCGGCAGCGGCCTGCAATGCCAGCCCGGCGACCGCTGCGCCATCCTGCCCGAAAACGACCCGGCGCTGGTAGACAAGACGCTGGCAGCCCTGCACGCCAGCGGCGATGAACCGGTGCCGCTTAACGCCATCTGGCGCGAGGCGGTGAAACAGCGCGACGGCTACCAGGAGGCTAAAGTCCTGTCCCTGCGTACCCTGCTGACCTTTGGCCGGATTCGGCCGGTGTCGCGGCCCATGGCTAAACGGCTGTATCGGCTGAGTCACAATGAGACCTTGTGGCGCATTTTGGAAGCACGCGCCGAGGATCAGTGGGAGTTGTGGGATTTGCTGGCGCTGCTGGCGGCTGGTGGTTTTAATCCGCGCCGTTTGTGGCAGGCAGAACCGGGCGATGTGGAGCATATTTGCCGCCTTATCCCGCCGGAGTCGTTCCGCATGTATTCGATTGCCGCGGTGCAGCAGGACGAAGCGGGGGCGCTGGCCGAAATTGGTCTGCTGGTGGGGCGATTGGCGTATGAGACGCCGGACACGGCCGTTTCCCCATCCCAACCACGCTTTGGCACGGCATCTGGCTATCTGGCGCGGCTGGCGGAGCGCACGGCCGTGCCCCGCCGCGTCTCCATGAAGCTGGTGCATCCACCCCGTTTCAGCTTACCGGCTGATCCCCAACAGCCGATTGTGATGTTTGCCGGCGGCACCGGGCTGGCCCCGTTTCTCAGCCTGATCGAGGCGCGGGCGGCGCAAAACGGGGGCGAAAACTGGCTCTTCTTCGGCACGCGCACACCGCAGGATTTGTATGCCCAGGAGAGTCTGGAAACATGGGCAGCGCGGGGCCAATTAAAGCTGCGGGTTGCTTTTTCGCGGGCGGATGTGGGGGTGGAATTGGTGGACGGCCGTTTCACCTTCCCCCCATCATCACGCGGCTACATTGACGGGTTGATGCTGCTGCCGGAAAACGCGCAGCGGCTATACCACCTGCTGCAAAGCCGGGCGGAAGGCGGCCTGGGGGCCATCGTTTATGTGTGTGGCCATGTAGATTTTGCCCGGACGGTGACAGACGCCATCAAACAAACTCTGGCGCAATATGGCGGCGCGGCGCAGGCGCAGCAGTTGTTGTACCGGTTGGTGGGCGAAGACCGGTATTTGATGGAGGTGTTCACCACCTATGCCGGGGCGCAGTTTGCCCAAAAACGGGCTGTCCCCGCTTCAGAAGTGGTGGATAAAAACAGTGATGAAAATGGCTATTGGATGATTATTGACGGCCGTGTCTACGACTTGAGCGAGTTTGCCCATCTGCATCCGGGCGGGTTGAAAATTGTGCGTTCGTATGCTGGGATGGATGCGACGGCCGCTTACCGCATGGTGCTGCATGATGTCAATGCCGAAGTGGACGCGCTGTTGGGCCTGTACGAGATTGGTGTGGTGCGCCGCCTGGATTTGGGGCAGGCGTGGGGGGTAGCCCTCTCCCCGGACGGCCTGCAATTTGTGACCCTGACCGATGTGTATCGCTCCTGGGTGCGGCTGCTCTATCAGGTGGTGGAGATGGAAAACGCGCTGGCCAATGATTTCAGCATTCGCCAGGAGCCGGTGACACATGATGAGGCCGTTCACGGCGTTTCCCTGTCGCGCTACCGCCTGCAACAATACCTGCAAAGTCACGCCCGCTTCCGGCGCGATTACCAGGCGAAGGTGGCGGGTGAACCGTTGCACCAACTCTGGCTGCTGACGGGCAGTTTGTGTGATGAAACGGCCACGGCGACCTGGCTGATGGAACAGTTGACGGCCGTGCAAGCCAGCGAAGCCGCTCACCAGTTTGCCGCCTGGGAAAACGAACTCTCCTCCCGTCTGCATCGCGGTCCCGCTGATGCTGCGCTAACCGAACTGGAAGCCGCCTGCGCCCAACTGGAACAGGCCGACCGCCACTTTATGCAGGCGATGAAAGAATTATTGCGAGGCGGTATTCAACTGTTTGAACAGTATGAGGCGGGGACGTTGGCACACGGCCGTGATGCCCTATTGGCCCTGATGAAAAGTTTGCCGGACGTATTGGCGAGGTATTATGCTTTCCGATTTCCGTAGTCGAGGATGCGGGCGGCGACAGAGCGAGTATCTTCTTTTTTACCGATGCCGCGTGCTTCCTGCCATTTCTGGCGAGCCACTTCCAGGTCGCGACTCAGTTTCATCCAGTCATCCACCACCAGCAGCAAGCCGGGGCGTTGTGGACTGAAAAGGAAGCGGGAGAAGTGGCGGCGGCTCTTTTTGAGGGTTGGCGGGACGCTGATAAATTCGATAAAGCCACAGGTGTATTCATACAGCGGGTCTACCCGAAAATGGTCGCCCATTTTCAGGGATTGGGGGTCATGGTGTTGGGCCATGTGGGTGGAGGTGATGGAGGCGATACGGCCGTAACTGATTTTGACGGCCGTGATCGGCCCTTGCAACAGCACATACTTTGGCGTCACAATCAACGCCGACCGCCGTACCAAGTAAGCATAATAAACCCACAACAGGATCAGAGCCGGAATGATCAGCCACAGGATAAACCATAAATCGCCCATCACAGGCGTGATGAGCCGATCATACAGCCCCAAAGCCAGCAGCAGCAGCCAGAGCAGCAACAACTTGCCGCGCACACGGCGGCTGGCAAATTCATACAACAATAACCGGTGTTTTTTCATGGTTTGGGGAGGGGCGAGGCAGTTAGTGAGCAATTGGTCTCACTAGACAGGGTGTTTCCCAACTGCCTCGCCTCTACAATTTGCCCCTACAGTTGAAAAATCCCCCGATACGGCACCACTTTATAACTGAAATCGGTGACGAAGGGGGCTAACTGCTCATTCAGGGAGTCCCAGGTTTCGCTTTCCAGCAGATCATCCAGCGTGGTGCGGTCACGGCAAACAAACCCAATCAGCCGGTTGGGGGCGTCTCCATAAGCCGTGTGCCACGCTTCACTGATCTGGAAGCCCATGTTTTGCATCTCCGGGATGTACTGCTGCAAAACAAACTGGCGGTATTCATTCGCGCTTTCGGGGCGCACGTCATAACTCAATAATAATTTCAAGCCGGGATAATCTTCGTTCATAATGGCGTTGAGCCTCCGTTTTTATCCGTGAACCGTAAACCGTCGGACTACGGATTACGCTTCTTTTGCCAGTGGAATGGTAAATGTAAACGTACTGCCTTTGTCTAATTCGCTCTCGAAACGGATTTGTCCTCCCTGGGCTTCCACCATCTTGCGCACAATAGACAGACCTAATCCCCAGCCGGGCTGTTCGCGCACGGCGTGGTCTTCGGCGCGGAAGAATTGGGTAAAGAGCTTTTTCTGGTTTTCCTCGGAAATGCCAATGCCGGTGTCGCGGACGGAAACGGCCGCAAACCCAGTCTCTCGCACCACACGCACAAAAATCTGGCCGCCATCGGGCGTGTATTTGTTGGCATTGCTGATCAGGTTCGTTAATACCTGGGCAATACGCACCGGGTCGGCATAGACATCGGGCACTTCATCTTCTATATCAATGTCCAATGTCTGCCGCCGGGCGTCTATGCGCTCGTGCAGGCTGCCGGTGACATCGGCCACCGTTTCGCGGATATCGAACGCTTTGTAATTGAAAGTCATCTTCCCACTTTCAATGCGATTGATGTCTGACAGGTCGGAGATGAGCGTACTCATGCGTTGTAAATTGCGGCGGATGACATCCAGAAATTGTTTTTGCTGGTCGTTCAGCGGCCCGGCGACGCCGCTGACGATGAGATCGGCGTACCCTTTGATGGAGGTCATGGGTACACGCAGTTCGTGGGCTACCAGGCTAACAAATTCGCTTTTGGCGGTGTTGGCGGCGTTGATT